>NZ_JALQDB010000012.1:0-91559 GCF_023631465.1 Caballeronia sp. GAWG1-1 | reverse complement strand
GGCAGCGGCCCTCGGGCCGCTGCCTGAGAAGCGACGGTGCGTTTCTTCTTCATCGGCATATCCATGACTTTTACCTCACCTCTCATAATATGCCTCGCCCACAGAATTACGGATAGGTCCACCATCGTAGGCGATGACCCCATCAGCAAAATCTCCGCCCGCATCCAGTAACGCAAGTCCTGCCTCGGCGCCCGGACGATTAACCACGACATTGCTTGTGCTCAACAGCGTGCGAATTGCGAAAGCGATATCCGCACGAGTAACGCCGTATTGGCCGCGCAGCACCCAAACAACCTCGCATAGCGTTTGCAGGCTAACCGCCACCATGTCGGCCGTATCCAAAAGTGCGACAGCGCGCGTTGTTTGAATTGCGTCATCGTCCACAATGGTGCGAAGCAGGACGTTCGTGTCAGCTGTAACCTTCATGCCTTGCCAGCCCCTCGGGTCGCGCCACAAGCGGCAATCGCGTCGTTAATTTCCTCGATAGTTAATCGAGCGCCGTTCGTCTTGCCCTTAAGAATGCCCCGCAGTTCCCGAAATGAACCCTTTGTTTGAGCGGCCGTCAATTCGGCCCGGCCGTCCGGCAGCAGGTTCAACTCGATTCTCTCGCCGGGCTTGATACCCAAGTGCTGCAGTACCTCTTTCCGAAACGTGACCTGGCCCCGCGCGGTGACCGTCAGTGTGCTCATGAGATACCTCCATAGTTGATGATCGATTGTAATGCAAAACTGCATTACAATCGAGTTTGAGACAGCGTCAGCGCTGCCACTTCCACTGGCACAAACAAAACCGGCACCCTGAGGTGCCGTTTCTCGGCTTTACGGACTTTGCTTTCAAAACAACCTCAACAACCCATCCAGCCCAACGAAATTAAACGCTAGACTAGCCGCCTCCCTCACCACCGGCTTTGCGCGAAACGCCACCGACAGACCCGCTTCCGCCATCATCTTCAAATCGTTGGACCCATCGCCCATGGCGATCGCGCGTTTCGGATCGACGCCGATCTCCGAGCAGGTCTCGCGCAGCGTGCGCGCCTTGACATCCGCGTTGACGATCTCGCCGAGCACCTTGCCCGTCAATTTGCCATCGACGATTTCGAGCGTATTCGCGCGCGTGTAGTCGAGGCCGAGCCGCACTTTCAGCCGCTCGGTGAAGAACGTGAATCCGCCCGACACCAGCAGCGTTTTCAAGCCCGCTGCCCGCGCGCCGGCGAGCATGCGTTCCGCGCCCGGCGACAACTGCAGACGCTCGTCGAACACGCGTTGCAATGCGGTCGCCTCCAGTCCCTTCAACAGTGCGACGCGGCGCGTGAGACTCTCGTTGAAGTCCTTGATCTCGCCGCGCATCGAGGCTTCCGTGATCGCCGCGACTTCCGCCTTCAGCCCGCAGAAATCCGCGATCTCATCGATACATTCGATCGTGATGAGCGTCGAATCCATATCCATCGCGACTAGGCCGAAGTCGGTCAACTTCGCGTTTGCGTCGATGAACGCGTAGTCGAGCGCGTGCGTGCCGCAATAAGCGTCGATGTCGGCGCGTTGCAGCGGATCGGCATCGGTCAGGCGCAAGAGCGTGTCGTCGATACGCTGCGTTTCGCGCGAACGGGCGAGGGCGGCGAGCGGCTTCAGATGCGCATCGGAGATAAGACTGGGGCTTTGAATGACGAGGTTCATCGCAGGCGGATTGTGATAAGCGCGAAAACCGACATTGTACGGGCCCCACGCGGGTGAAGACCGGCTAGCCTGTTCCAAAGCCAAAGCCAAAGCCAAAGCCAAAGCCAAAGCCAAAGCCAAAGCCAAAGCCAAAGCCAAAGCCAAAGCCAAAGCCAAAGCCCAAGCCCAAGCCCAAGCCAAAGCCAAAGCCAAAGCCAAAGCCAAAGCCCAAGCCCAAGCCCAAGCCCAAGCCCAAGCCCAAGCCCAAGCCCAAGCCCAAGCCCAAGCCCAAGCCCAAGCCCAAGCCCAAGCCCAAGCCCAAGCCCAAGCCAAAGCCAAAGCCAAAGCCAAAGCCAAAGCCAAAGCCAAAGCCAAAGCCAAAGCCAAAGCCCAAGTCGACTATCGCTGCACGCTTCCCGGATCGACGTCCCAATACGGCGGCTCGCCGAAGCGCTCGGCCAGAAAATCGATGAAAGCCAGCGTCTTCGGCGGCACGAACGCGCGACTCGGATACACCGCCCAAATCGCGACCGTCTGCGCGCACGGATAATCATCGAGCAGCGTCACGAGTTCGCCGCTCGCGAGCAGCGGCGCCACGCTCCACGTCGACTTCAATGCAATACCGACGCCCGCCGCGATCGCGTCCCGGATCACTTCGCCGTTATCGGTCACAATGCGCCCCGACACGCGTACATCGATCACGCCCGTCGGCGTATGAAAGCTCCAGTCGCGCTGGTCGGATAGGATCACGCACTCGTGCTCCGCAAGCTCGGCCGGGTGCCGCGGCCGGCCATGCGCCTCGATATACGCAGGCGACGCGCACAGCACGCGCCGGTTGCTCGCCAGCTTGCGCGCGACAAGCGTCGAGTCCTTCAGCGCGCCGATACGAATGGCGAGATCGATGCCCTCATCGACGAGATCGATGATCTGATCCGTCATGCGCAACTCGATGCTCACGCCCGGATACAACCGCAAAAACGCCGGAATCAGCGGCGAAACATGCTGACGCCCAAGCGACGACGGCATGGTCACCCGCAGCCGTCCGTGAGGCCGTTCGCGTGCGCGGCCCACCGATGCACGCGCGGCCTCGGCGGCATCGAGCAGTTCACGCGCGTGGGCCGCGAAAATCTCGCCTTCCTGCGTGACGCTCACGCGCCGCGTCGTCCGATGCAAAAGCCGCGCGCCGAGCATGCGCTCCAGCCCCGCGATGCGCGCGCTCGCCACCGCCGGCGAGAGGCCGAATTCACGCGCCGCCGCCGACAAACTGGCAAGCGCCGCCGCGCGCACGAACAAGCCGACGTCGAGCAGATCGAGACGTTCACGCGCGTCGGAATCGGCATGGCTGGCAAGCGGTTCGCTACTCATTCGATGGATTTCCCAAAAAATGTTTCAACGATTATGACGGTTTTACGGAACGCCGGCGGCGGCTAAGATGACTACACCTCATGCAATCAAACACGGAGCTCAAACATGAAAGCCATTGGACTGACTCGCTATCTGCCGATTTCGAATCCCGAATCGCTCGTCGACATCGAGCTCGACAAACCCGCACCTTCCGGGCGCGACCTGCTCGTGAAAATCGAGGCGATCGCCGTCAACCCCGTCGACACGAAAGTGCGCGCGCCAAAGGACAAGACCGAGGCCACGCCGCGCGTGCTCGGTTGGGACGCGGCGGGCGTCGTCGAAGCGGTCGGCCCCGAGGTCACGCTCTTCAAGCCGGGCGATGCCGTCTATTACGCAGGTGACATCACGCGGCAAGGCGCGAACAGCGAATTTCATCTGATCGATGAACGCATTGTCGGCGCGAAGCCGAAGTCGCTTGATTTCACGTGCGCGGCGGCGTTGCCGCTCACGACCATCACCGCATGGGAAGCGCTCTTCGACCGCCTGAACGTGTCCGCCGAAGGCAAGGACGCGGGCAAGACGGTGCTGATCATTGGCGGGGCGGGCGGAGTGGGGTCCATCGGCATTCAGTTGGCCAAGCAGGTTGCGAAGCTGAACGTGATCGCCACCGCATCGCGGCCGGAATCCGCGCAATGGGCGAAGGAGCTGGGCGCGAATCACATCGTCAATCACTTCGAGGACATCCCCAAGCAGCTGAAGGACGCGGGCTTCCCGCAAGTCGATTTCGTGCTGATTTTCAACGACACCGACAAGCATTTTCCGGCAGCGGCGGAAGTGATCAAACCTCAAGGCGGCATCTGTACGATTGTCGAGAATGCGAAGCCGATCGCGGTCGAATTGCTGAAGGCGAAAAGCGCGGCGTTCCACTGGGAGTTCATGTTCACGCGCGCGATGTTCCATACGCCCGACATGATCGAACAACACAAGCTGCTCACGGAAGTGGCGCGGCTGATCGACGCAGGCGCGATCCGCACGACGCTCGGCCGCGACCTCGGCAAGATCAATGCGACGAATCTGCGTGAGGCGCATCGCCTGCTGGAAGAAGGGCGCGCGATCGGCAAGCTCGTGCTAACCGGTTTTTGACGAACTTCAACGAAGCGGGCCATCGTTCAAGTGCACACGGGTTTTCCATTAGGAGACCCGGGCATGCTCGGCGCTAGACTGAATTCGCCTTCAGTCATCCGGCACGTCGTTCGCGGCGCGCCGGAATTCCCCAAGCGTTTAAACGGAGGTGCCGGCATGAATCGTCGCCCGAATTTCAGTCGCATCGTTTCAGCGTTCGCGCTCGCGTTGGGCGTGATGGCGAGCGCGCATGCGACGCCAGGCATCAAGGTTCTCTCCGAAGCGCCCAATGACGGGCCGATCAAATACAGCGTGAAGATGGTGTCGAAGAGCTTCGGCAACGAACAGGAAACGCGCACCATCCGCTCGGGGCAGAGCGACGACTTTACCTGGCAGGGCGCGGCGCCCGCTGGCGCGCAGCCAGTGCCGGATGGCTGTCCGCAGGCGGCATCGGTGCCGCATAGCGCGGACGGCGCGGCCGTGCGCCAGGTGCAGATTCGCTTTGCGCCGGTCATCGCGGATAACGGCGCGGCCAATGTGCAAATCAGCTTTCGAGCTTATGCGCCGAAGGGTGTGAATAAGGTCACGGTCGGCGGCAAGAGCTTGCAGTGTCCGGTCGATAATCGCTTCAGCCAGGTCGTGCGCTTTTCCATGTCGACTTCGACCGGCTCCAAGAAGACCGTTACGCTCGATGATGGAACGCAACTGACGATTACGGCGAGTCGGAAGTAGGGCGCTGATGGCGCGGGCTTGTTTCGCTGATCGTGACTTGCTGCTTGATCGGCATGCAGACGGCGGGGCGGTGGCTTAAGCATCGGCCCCGACGATGATCTCAGTGCAATCGGTCCGCGTGCGTCTCAGGCAAGGTCAACGAGGCTCTTGCCAGAGGCGACGTCGCGACCGCAATGCGTTCAAGCGCACTCAAGCGCACTCAAGCGCACTCAAGCGCACTCAAGCGCACTCAAGCGCACTCAAGCGCACTCAAGCGAGGCAACTAACCGTCTGTTCCCTCGCAATCTAACTACTTCGACGTACACCGCTGTCACCGATACATCTCCGTAAAGCTTACAGCAGCAGCGCCATTCGCGGATCAGATCCAACAACGCAATCAAAGCCCGCCGCCAACCTCCCTGATTTGGCACGCTTCCTGCGGTACACCCCGATGCCCGCTTCAAACGCAGCTTTCAACCGCGCGTGAAGCGCACCCCATCGACCGTTCCGCCAGCGAGGTTTCGCGATGCCGCACATGATCTGGAAGGGTGCGATCAGCTTCGGGCTGGTCCACGTGCCCGTGCAACTGTATCCCGCCACGCAGTCGGACAAGGTCGGCTTCAATCTGCTCGACAAACGCTCGATGGACCCCATCGGCTACAAGCAGATCAACAAGAACACCGGCAAGGACGTGACACGCGACAACATCGTGCGCGGCTTCGAGTACGAGAAGGGCAAATACGTCGTGATGACCGATGCCGAAATCCGCGCGGCCAATCCCGAGTCGACTCAAACGGTCGACATCCTCGCTTTCGTCGATGCCCCCGAAATCTCGTTCCTCTCGCTCGACACGCCGTACTATCTCGCGCCCGATCGGAAAGGCGAAAAGGTTTATGCGCTTCTGCGCGACGCCTTGAAAGACACAGGCAAGGTCGGCATCGCTAGCGTCGTGCTGCACAACAAGCAGCATCTGGCCGCATTGATTCCCGTCGGTCCCGCGCTTGCGCTCAACACCTTGCGCTGGGGCGACGAAGTACGCGATTTCACCGACTTCAAGTTCCCCGATGAAGACACTAAGAAAGCGGGCGTATCGCCGAAAGAACTCGACATGGCCAAGCGCCTGATCGACGACATGAGCGACTCGTGGGACCCGACGAAGTATCACGACACCTTCAAGGACGACATCATGGCGCTCGTCGACCGCAAGGTGAAGGAAGGCAAGGTCGCGGAAGTCATGAAGATCGACGAGGGTAGCGGCGGCGAAGGCAAGGCATCCGCCGATATCCTCGACCTTTCCGAACTGCTCAAGCGCAGCCTGAAGAAGGGCGGCGCGGCGCCGGCCAAGCGCGGCGCCGCGGCATCGAAAGACGACGATTCGGGTGAAGAACCCGCCGCGAAGCCCGCGCGCAAGACTACGCGGCGCAAACGTGCCTGAAGCGTGAGGCGTGCCGGCCGCGCCCATGAGCTGCGCGACGGCACGTTACGCGGTCTGATGAAGCAGACAGAGCGTGGCGACCAACCCCGCAACATCGGCGACGTTTGACGCAATCACACACCGCACCACGACTACCAAGCCTCCCATAAACGGAGCCACGAAAACGATGGCCGGCAAACTCGAAACCTATCAGCGCATGCGGCGTTTCAACGAGACGCCGGAGCCGTCCGGGACGCAGAAGGCTGCCGCGAAGAAACGCGCAGCCAAAAAAGCCGCCGCGGTCGAGACGCTCTCATTCGTGATCCAGGAACACGATGCGCGCCGCCTGCACTACGACTTTCGCCTGGAGCTCGACGGCACGCTCAAGTCGTGGGCCGTGCCAAAAGGCCCGAGTCTCGATCCCACGGTCAAGCGCCTTGCGGTTCATGTCGAAGATCATCCGATCGATTACGGTTCGTTCGAAGGCGATATCCCCGAAGGAAATTACGGCGCGGGCAGCGTGATCGTCTGGGATCGCGGTCGCTGGGCGCCGCAAGCCGGCAGCTTCGACGAAGCCCTGGCCGAATATGAAAAAGGCAAGCTCAAGTTCGTGCTCGATGGCGAAAAGCTGCAAGGCGGCTTCACGCTCGTGCGCAGCTACATGCGCGGTAGCGGCGACAAGGAACAGTGGCTACTCATCAAGGAACGCGACGACGAAGCGCGTCCCGAAAGCGAATACGACATCCTTCTGAAGCGGCCCGGCAGCGTCTTGTCGGAATCGCTCGGCGCGCGGGGGAAGGATGGCGCGGTCGTCGAGCGCATCGAGCGCAAGACCAAGCCTGCCGCCAAGAAAGCGGCCACCAGAAAAACCGTCAGCAAGACAGCGAATGGGCGCGAGCATCCGGATATCGTCGCGAACCGGAACGCGGAGTCGTTGCGCACGCTCTCGCATGACCCGGCGATAGAAGGCGCGGTCAAGGCCAAGCTGCCCGCGACCTTCAAGCCGCAACTGGCCACGCTCGTCGATACCGCGCCGCCCGGCGAAGACTGGGCCTATGAGATCAAGTTCGATGGCTATCGCGTGCTCGTGCGGATCGAGACGATCAAGGGCAAACGCGATATCCGCATTTTCACGCGCAACGGCAACGACTGGACGGCGAAGTTCAGCAAGCAGGTGAAGGCGCTCGAAGCACTCGACATAGAAGACGGCTGGCTCGATGGCGAAGCCGTCGTGCTCGACGATCGCGGCCTGCCGGACTTTCAGGGGCTGCAAAACGCGTTCGATGTCGGACGTCCGCAAGATATCGTCGTGTACTTCTTCGATCTGCCTTATCTGAACGGGTACGACTTGCGCGAGGTGCCTGTCGTGCAGCGCCGCGCCATTCTGAAGGCGATCGTCGAACCGCTCGCCGATCCCGTGCTGCGCTACTCGGAAGACTTCGCTTTTCACGCCGACGATCTCCTCAAAAGCGCCTGCGACATGGCGCTGGAAGGGATCATCGGCAAGCGGATCGACTCGACTTATGTCTCCGGACGCAGCGCGTCGTGGATCAAGCTCAAGTGCCGGCGCCGGCAGGAGTTCGTGATCGGCGGCTATTCGGAACCGGCGGGCACGCGCGGCGAGTTCGGCGCGTTGCTGCTCGGCGTGTACGACGCCAAGGGCAAGCTGCAATACGCGGGTCGCGTCGGCAGCGGCTTCGATCACGCCACGCTCACCGCCGTGAAGAAGGAACTCGACAAGCGCGAAACCAAAAGCATGCCGTTTGCGAGCGAGCCGCAGGAGCGCAGCCGCACGCCGGTGCATTGGGTGAAGCCCGAACTCGTGGCGGAATGCAATTTCGCGGAATGGACCAAGGAGCGCATCGTGCGACAAGCATCGTTCGTCAGTCTGCGCGACGACAAGCCGGCCAGGCAGATCGTCAAGGAAGAAGCGGTATCGGCGCAAAAGGTGGAAGACGAGGGCGCGCCGAAGAAGACGGCTGCCAGGAAAATCGCCGCGAAGAAAGCGCCCACGAAAACCGCGGCCAAAAGCAAATCGGCCGCCGAGGTCGAAGGCGTCAAGATCAGCCATCCGGATCGCGTCATCGACAAGTCCACGGGGCTTCGGAAAATCGATGTCGTCGAGTATTACGCGTCGGTCGCTCAATGGATGCTGCCGCATCTGCACGACCGGCCCGTGTCCCTCGTGCGCGCCCCGGAAGATATCGGCGGCGAATTGTTCTTTCAAAAGCACAGCGCAAGGCTCGCGATTCCGCACATCACGCAGCATGCGGATATCGATCCGGGACATCCGCCGCTGCTCACCATCGAATCGGCGCAAGCGCTCGTCGGCACGGCGCAAATGGGGACGATCGAACTGCATACATGGAACGCGCTGGCGTCGAACATAGAGAAACCGGATCGCATGGTGTTCGACCTCGACCCCGGCGAAGGCGTCGGCTGGAAGCGCATGGTCGAAGCCGCGAAGCTCACGAAGGAACTGCTGGCCGAACTCGGACTTACTTCGTTTTGCAAGACGAGCGGCGGCAAAGGCTTTCATGTGGTCGTGCCGCTCGCCAAACAGTCGGGCTGGGACGAAATGAAGGGCTTCTCGCAAGCCGTCGCGCAGCATATGGCGAGTACCTTGCCCAAGTTCTTTTCCGCGAAGATGGGCATGCAGAATCGCAAGGACAAGATATTCATCGACTATCTGCGCAACAACCGCGGATCGAGCACGGTGGCGGCGTTCTCGTTGCGCTCGCGGCCGGGACTGGGCGCTTCGATGCCTATCGCCTGGGACGAAATCGACGAGGTCACGAGCGGCGATCAATGGAACATCGGCAACGTGGCCGAGCGCATGAATTCATTGCGCGCCGACCCGTGGGCCGACTACGCGAAGGGCCGCCAGCGTCTTACGGCGGCAATGAAGAAACAGCTTGGCATCGACGCTAAAAGCAAGACCAAGTGAACGCATCAAGGAGAGGGACCATGAAGCCAGTCAGGACAGCACCCGAAAGCGCGCCCGAACGCGGCCGCGAAATGTCGAGCAAGGACGAACAGACGCAAGTGGACGACGATTCATCGAACGCGGCGCTGCCGCACGAGGCGGATCAAAGTGTCGACTCGCAGGATGAGCACGAGCCGCGCGAAGTCGGCAAGCAGGCGCATGACGATGTAAAACGCGGCCTCGTCGATACCGACCGGCGCGGCGGCGGCGCGTATCAGGAAGCCACGCAGCGCGACGATCACGCGAACGAGAATAGCGGCGGCGGCAGCGGCGGCCGAGGCGCGAATTGAACCAGATGGTGAAACCACGAGCGTTGCACTGACATTGCGTGAGACGGTTGCGTAAAATGATTTTTGTTTCGAAAGCAGAACACGTCGATCATGCGTTTTCTACCGGATCATTCAGTGCCGCGCGTTTCATCCGGTAAGCGCTTCCGATGCAAGCCTCGTTTGCTTGCGTGAACATCCATAGCGTCCTCAGCCAACCCGACGGAACATGTCCCAAGATCTATTGTCCCGGCTCAAGAACGAAACCGCCGTATGCCATACGCGGCTCGAGAACGCGCTCGACCTCATGCAGGACAGCCTGCAACGCGCCGAATACATTGCGCTGCTCGAACGCTTCTACGGCTACATCGCGCCGTGGGAAGACGTCGCGGGCGCGCAGATGCCCGAGTCGCTGCAAGTATTTTTCGATGAGCGCCGCAAGGCGCCGCTCATCGCCGCCGATCTCGCCGTGCTCACGGGCGAACGCGTGCCCGTGGGTTCGGTCCCGCGCGCTCACGCGCTTTACGATCTGCCGCAGATCAAGAACGTCGCGAGCGCGATCGGCTCCATGTACGTGATGGAAGGCTCGACCCTGGGCGGGCGTTTCATCGCGCCGCATGTTGCCAAGCTGCTCGATCTCGAACCCGGTTTCGGCAACGCTTATTTCGAAGGTTACGGTTCGCACACCGGCAGCATGTGGAACGCCTTCCGCACGACCGTCGCGGCGACGGTGCCCGAGGCGCAATACGACGAAGCCGTGCATGCGGCCATCGCGACCTTCGAGAGCATGCAGGCGTGGCTGTGCCCGGAATCCGCGGAGGTCGAAGACCTTCAGGCCGTGAGCGGAGTGGCCACATGAGCGAGGCGGCAAGCGGACCAGCCGGTTCTGCGTCCTTTCACGGCGACTCGCAAGGTCCGCCGGATGCCGTCGCGCGCCGCCTGACGCTCGACTCCGGCGTTGCGAGCAGGGACTGCGACGCCGAGCCCATCCATGCGCCCGGTGGCATCCAGCCGCATGGCTATCTGCTCGTGCTGGACGACGCTCTGCGTATTCTGCAGGCAAGCGAGAATCTGGCTGCGCTCACGGGCCGGGACATCGAGACGCTGCCTGGCGAATCGCTCGAAACAGTGCTGGGCGATGTGGGCGCCAAGCGCATCGCGAAAGCCGCCGCGACGGCGGAGATCGACGACGCGCCGCTTTACGTCGGCCCGGTGGATGCCGCCAAAGCGGACCATGCCTCCGTGCGCCTGGATGTGACGGTGCATCGCCATGAAGGCGCGCTCATCGTCGAGATGGAAACGGCCGCCATCGGCGACGCCGCTTTCGCGTCCATGTATCCGCTCGTGCGCACGTTCGCACGCGGTTTGCAGGATGCCGGCACCGTGCAGGAACTCGCGGAACTCGCCGTGCAGGAAGTCCGCGCGATCACCGGCTTCGGTCGCGTCATGCTTTACAGCTTCGATGAGGAAGGCCGCAGTCATGTGCTCGCTGAAAATCGCGACGAAAGCTATGCGTCCTTTCTGCATCAGTTCTTTCCGGCTTCCGACATTCCGCGTCAGGCGCGCGCGCTGTATATGCGGCACCGGATTCGCCTCGTCGCCGATGTGAACTATCGCCCCGCGCGCCTCGTGCCGGCGCTCAATCCGCTGACCGGCCGCCCGACTGACCTCACTTACGCCACGCTGCGCAGCTTCTCGCCCGTGCATCTGGAATACATGCGCAACATGAACACGCATGCGTCGATGTCGGTGTCGATCGTCGTGCGCGGGCGCTTGTGGGGCCTCATTTCCTGTCACGATCACGATCCGCGCATCGTGTCGTTCAATACACGGCTGGCGGTCGAACATCTGGGGCACATGCTGTCGCTGCAGATCGAGGCAAAGGAAGAGCGCGCCGAGGGCGAATATCTCGCCGGGCTGCGCCGCACCATGGGCCGTCTCGTCAGCGCGATGGGCGAGCACACCAATTTCGTGGCCGGCTTGCAGGCGGCGCCGAACGACGTGCTGGGCTTCGCGCGTTCGGCGGGCGCGGCTATCGTCTTCGATGAAAACGTCACGCTCATGGGCGCGACGCCCGATGAAGACACGGTGCGCGCGCTCACGCACTGGCTCGCGGAAAACACCACGGGCGTGTGGGCAAGCGACTCGCTCGCGCGCGAATGGCCGCCCGCCAAGGCGCACGAGGACAAGGCGTGCGGCGTGCTCGCCGTGCCGGTATCGCAGATTTTTCGCAACTATTTGCTGTGGTTTCGCCCCGAGGTGATGCAGACCATCAAGTGGGCGGGCGAGCCGGTCAAGATTCGCGACGCGGAAGGCGCCAGCGCCCCGCGCACGAGCTTCAGTCCCTGGCTCGAAACGGTGCGCGGGCATTCCGCCATGTGGCGTCAGGGCGAGATCGAAATCGCCAACGAATTGCGCGGCGCGCTTCTGAATATCGTGCTGCGCCGTGCCGAGGAACGCGCGGAACTCGCGACCGAACTCGCACGCGCGAACAAGGAACTCGAAGCGTTTTCGTATTCGGTATCGCACGACTTGCGCGCGCCGCTGCGCCATATCGCGGGTTACGGCGACCTGCTGCGCGAACTGGAAGGCGAGCGCATGTCGGAAAAGAGCCGGCGGTTTTTGAACAACATGCTGGATTCGGCGCGCTTCGCGGGCACGCTCGTCGACGATCTTCTGACCTTCTCGCAGATGGGCCGCGCGGCGCTCAGACCCGCTCCGGTCGACCTGAACCAGCTCGTCGGCGTGATCGTGCGGGAGTTCGAAATGGATGCCTCCGAGCGCCGGATCGAGTGGGTCATCGGCGATCTGCCGCGCATCACGGGCGACGCCGCTTTCCTGCAACTGGCGCTGCGCAACCTCATTTCGAACGCGGTGAAATATACGAGAACGCGAGAATCGGCGAAAATCGAGATATTCGCCCAGAAAAGCGGCGACGAGTACATCGTCGGCGTACGGGACAATGGCGTCGGCTTCGACATGAAATATGGAGCCAAGCTGTTCGGCGTGTTCCAGCGGCTGCACCGCGCGGAGGAGTTCGAGGGCACCGGTATCGGCCTCGCCAACGTGCGGCGGATCATCGAACGGCACGAGGGACGCACGTGGGCGGAAGGGCGGCTCGGAGAAGGCGCGGTATTCTATTTCTCCCTGCCGGTCGTGTTTCGACATGTCACGGGCCGCGAAGGCGTCCGCCTGGGTTCCGGCGCGCCGTCGGGAACCTGAATATCAGCGTCAATACCAGACCATGCTTAAACCGATTTTGCTTGTCGAAGACAATCCGAACGACCTCGAACTCACGCTCGTGGCGCTGGACAAAAGCCAGCTTGCGAACGAAGTGATCATCGCGCGCGACGGTCAGGAAGCTATCGACTATCTCACTTGCGAAGGCGACTGGAAGGAGCGCACGCCGGGAAATCCCGCGGTCATTTTGCTCGACTTGAAACTGCCGAAAATCGACGGGCTCGAAGTGCTCGACACGATCCGCTCGACCCCGGTTCTGAAAAGCGTGCCGGTCGTCATGCTCACGTCCTCGCGCGAAGAGCAGGACCTCGTGCGCAGCTATGAACTCGGCGTCAATGCTTATGTAGTCAAGCCCGTGGAGTTCGCGGAATTCGTCGAGGCGATCAGCGATCTCGGCGTGTTCTGGGCCGTGCTCAACGAGCCGCCGCCGGGTTCCACGCGCTTTCGCCGACCGCCGTCCGCGCAATGACCGACGTGAACCTCGTGAACTTCGTGACTGCCAATATCGACCGCATCGTGCGCCGCCGCGCGTTTTCTCGCGAGGCCGCCTAGACCATGCAGCCCCTGCATCTGCTTCTCGTGGAAGACAACGCACTCGATGCGGAGCTGACCATCGCTCAGCTCGAGCGCGCCGATTACGCGGTGGATGCGTCCATCGTCTACGACTCGGCGAACTTCATCGCGGAGCTCGCCGCCAAGCGCTTCGACGTGATTCTCGCGGACTTCGTCATGCCCACGTTCTCCGGCATCGAGGCGCTGAGCATCGCGAGCGAGCGCGCGCCGGATACCCCGTTCATCTTCGTGTCCGGGCTGCTCGGCGAAGAACACGCCGTCGACATGCTCAAACGCGGCGCGACCGACTATGTGCTGAAGCAGCGTCTGCAACGGCTGCCCGCGGTGGTGCGCCGCGCCATGCGCGAGAGCGACGAGCGTGCGCAACGCATTGCGGTGGAGCGCGCGCTGCGCGAGACGGAGACGCACTTTCGCATGCTGATCGACGCGCTGAAGGACTACGCCGTCATCACGCTCGACCCGGAAGGGCGCATTCGCACGTGGAACGCGGCGTCGGAACGCATTCTCGGCTTTCCGGCGCAAGACGTGCTCGGCCAGAGCGCGAGCATCTTCTATAACCAGGAAGACCGCGAAACCGGCGTATTCGAGGACGAACTCGACATCGCGCGGCGCGAGGGCAGCGCCAGCGACGACCGCTGGCTGTGGCGCAAGGACGGCCACTCGTTCTTCGCCTCGGGCGTGACCACGGCTATCCGCACGGAAAACGACGAACTGATCGGCTTCTCGAAGATCGTGCGCGACGCCACCGACGCTCACATGGCCGCCGATGCCTTGCGGCTCGCCAAGGATCAGGCGGAATCCGCGAATCGCGCGAAGGACCATTTCCTGGCGGTGCTGTCGCATGAATTGCGCACGCCGCTCACGCCGATTCTCGCCGCCGTGCGTCTGCTCGAAATGAAGCATTCGCTGTCGCACGAGGCGCATCCCACGCTCGAACTGATTCGCCGCAATGTGGAACTGGAGGCGCGTCTGATCGACGATCTGCTCGATCTGACGAGCATCGCGCGCGGCAAGCTGAGTCTGAATTTCGCGAGCGTCGCGCTCGATACCTTGCTCACGAGCGCACTCGACATGTCGGAAGCCGACATGCGCGCGAAGAATCTCACGCTCGACACGCGCTTCGACGCGCACCAGTTCGTCGTTTTCGGCGATGCCGCGCGCCTTCAGCAGATCGTCTGGAACCTGATGAAGAACGCGGTGAAGTTCACCCCGGCGGGCGGGCGGCTCGAAGTACGGACGTGGAATCCGGATCGCGCGACCATCGCGGTATCGGTGACGGATAGCGGCATCGGCATCAGCGCCGAAGCATTGCCGCGCATTTTTTCCGCATTCGAACAGGCCGACGATTCCATCACGCGTTCCTTCGGCGGGCTGGGCTTGGGCCTGGCTATCGCCAGCACGCTCGCGCAGAAGCATGGCGGCACGCTCTCGGCCTACAGCGAAGGCCGCGATGCGGGCGCGCGTTTCACGCTCACGTTGCCGCTCGCGAAAACGGAGCCGCAGCACGAGGCCGAGCCGCTCGTCGAGGCAAAGCGGCACGAACACGGCCGTTCGCTGCGCGTATTGCTCGTGGAGGACAACGAGCAGACTTCATCGGCGATGGCGGAAGTGCTGGAGATGCTCGGTCACGTCGTTACTGTCGCCAGCACGGTGGCAGTTGCGCTCGAACGCGCGAAGGAGGCGTCGTTCGATCTTCTCGTGAGCGACATCGGCTTGCCGGATGGCACCGGTCTCGACATCGCGCGCGCGTGGCGCGAGCTACAGCCCGACAAGCCCGCCGTGGCCATTACGGGCTACGGCATGGACGAAGACATTCGACGTTGCCGGGAAGCAGGTTTTCGGGATCATCTGACGAAGCCCGTCAACTTTTCGCGGCTCGAAGGGCTCATTCAGACGCTGGCCGAAACGCCGGACGCCTGAGCTGCAAAAAAATCCGGCCGAACTCCGGATCGATGTCGATTGACGCCTGGCTTGCACGTTGTAGGGTAGGAGAGCGGCGCCGATTCCCGGCGCGTCTCGTCACTTCTACGGAGCCAGCCATGTCCACACCCGCCGTCAACCCCATTCCGCCCGGCATGCGTTCGCTGACCCCGCACCTCACGTGCGCGGGCGCGGCGGAGGCGATCGACTTCTACGTGCGCGCCTTCAACGCCGTCGAACTGGGCCGTCTGCCCGGACCGGACGGCAAGCTCATGCATGCCATGGTCAAGATCGGCGATTCGGTGCTGATGCTCGTCGACGAGAACCCGACCTTCGGCATGCTTGGCCCGAAGGCGATCAAAGGGTCGCCGGTGACCATCCACCTTTATGTCGAAGATGTCGATGCCACATTCACGCAGGCCATCGATGCCGGCGCCGAAGTCACCATGCCGGTTGCCGAGATGTTCTGGGGCGACCGTTACGGCCGGCTTGTCGACCCGTTCGGGCATCAGTGGTCGTTGGCATCGCACGTACGCGACGTGAGCCCCGAGGACATGCAAAAGGCGATGACCGCGCCGCGCGAATAACGCGCCTTTCAAGGAGAGACTCATGAACAAGATATCGCCATGCCTATGGTTCGACGGCAACGCGCAGGAGGCCGTCGATTTCTATCTGAGCGTGTTCAAGGACGCGCGCATCGTTGAAACCATGCTGCATAACGAGGCCAGTCCGGGCACGCCGGGCAGCGTGCTCGCCATTCTGTTCCAGTTGGAAGGCGAAGACATCATGGCGCTCAACGGCGGCCCAGAATTCAAGTTCACGCCCGCCCTGTCGTTGTTCGTCAAATGCGACAGTCAGGCCGAGATCGACCGCTACTGGGACAAGCTTCTCGAAGGCGGCCAGGCGATGGCCTGCGGCTGGCTCACGGACCGTTTCGGCGTGACGTGGCAGATCGCGCCGAGAAAGCTGCTCAAGATGCTGCAGGACCCCGACCCGGACAAGGCCAATCGCACGATGACCTCGATGAGAACGATGGTGAAGCTCGACCTCGACGAACTGGAGCGGGCATACCGCGGAGCGTGACGCGAAAAGGAAGCGCTTCAGGCAGAGCGCTTCTTCGCCTTCCTCTCCATGAGTTTCGCGGCCATGAAGCGGTGATCCGGCGAGAACAGCCGCCGATACGTCAGCACGACTGCGCCGACCACGCCGAGCGCCGAAGCCGCCGCGATCAGAAACATGATGACGATCTGATAGCGCACCGCCTGCAATGGAGATTGTCCCGCCAGCACCTGACCGGTCATCATCCCCGGCAGACTGACGAGGCCCACGACGGTCATCTGGTTGAGCGTCGGAATCATGCCCGCGCGCACGGCCTGCCGCGCGGGCCCTTGCGCGGCTTCCCAGCGCGTCGCGCCTAATGCGAGCGACATCTCCACGGCCGCGCGTCCGGCGGTCAGTTCCTCCGTCATGCGTTCGATGCCGAGCGACACGCCTGTGAGCGTATTGCCGAGAATCATGCCGAGAATGGGTATGGCGTATTGCGGCTCGTACCACGGATGAATGCGGATCACGACGAACAGCCCGAATGCGCCGATCAGCCACGAACTCGCCCAGATCGACACGATGCTGTCGGCGCGTTGTCCGGCGTAGGTGCGCCGTCCGCGATTCGAAGCGGACAGTCCCGCGATGATGGTCATCAACGCCATGAGCGGCAGCACGACATACCACCGGCTGAAGGCAAACACCCAGCCGAGCACATAGCCTATCAGCAGCAATTGAACGACGGTGCGTATGGCCGCGATCGCGAGCTTGCGTTCGAGCCCGAGATTGAGCGCGATCGACAACGCGCCGTTCACCACGATCAGCGCCGCCGCAAGCGCGATATCGAGGAGACCGAGGTTTTGATAACCGTTCATGGCGCGCTCGCTTCGGTGAGGACGCCCGCGTTCATCGACAAATGACGCGTGGCCACGCGCGCGGCCTGTTCGGGGTCGTGCGATACCCAGATGCTCCCGCGCTTGTTGCCCGGTTTGTCATCCGCTTTGTCCGCCGATTCGAACCACGCGCTGACCAGCGCTTCGATCGAACGCGCCGAAGCCGGATCGAGCGATGCCGTGGGCTCGTCGAGCAGCAGCACGTCGGGCGCGAGTTGCAGTACACGCACGAGCGCGGCGATCTGCGCCTCACCGCCGGACAACTCGCTTGCGGCCTTAACGAGAAAGTCCGCGCCGCGTCCCGCCGCTTCCGCAAGTTGCGTGGCCATCGCGCGATCGAAACGGGCATCGCGATAAGCCTTGAGTGTGTACGGATAACGCAGGTTGTCCTCGACACTTCCGTCCAGCATCGCGGGCCGTTGAGCGATGTAGGCCACGCGTCGTCGATAAGCCGGAATGCCCGCGCGCGCGATACGCTCGCCGCGCCACGTCACGTAACCCTCGTCGCAGGCATCGAGCAGCGCGAGGGTACGCAAGAAGACGCTCTTGCCCGATCCCGACGGTCCCGTGATCGCGGCGCGCTCGCCTTCGCTCAGCACGAAATCCGTGGGATGCAAAAGGACGGTGCCGCGCGCGGTATCGCGCCGTGCGACGCCGACGGTTGCGACGAGTGAAGAAGAAGGCATCGGGCCTCGTGGGGCGTTATCGAGCCGTCATCTTACGGAAAAGGCCGGGCGTTGCCCATGACATGCGGCGCACATGACACACGTCGACCGTCACGCGGGCACACTCTGTGCTGCGCCACACACAATCAGAAAAAATGGATGGAGAGGTCATGGCGCAGGCCCGCACGAGCAGAAAAATCGGAAAGATCGTCGCATGGTTTTTTGCCGTTCTGGCGGTACTGATAGCGGTGATCGTGGTTATTTTCCTGACGTTCGACTGGAATCGCCTGAGGCCGTGGGTCGATGACAAAGTCTCGCAAGCCATTGGGCGGCAGTTCCATATTACCGGCGACCTGAAGGTGGGCTGGCGCCGTCCGCCTAACGAAACGGGCTGGAAACGCTGGGTGCCGTGGCCGCGCTTCTCGGCTGAAAAGATCACCATCGCGAACCCGGACTGGGCGCGCAACCAGTATTTCGCCACGCTCGACGAAATCGACTTTCAGGTGGCCGTGCTGCCGCTGCTCGCGCACGACATCGTCATTCCCGCGATCAATCTGGTGAATCCTTCCATCGATGTCGAGCGGCTCAAGGACAACCGCAACAACTGGACGTTCAAGTTCAAGCAGTCCACCGAACCTTCGATGTGGAATCTCAAGCTCGGCGATATCTCGCTTGCAAAAGGCACCGTCGGCGTGCACGACGAAGTGACCAAGGCCGAGATGCAGGTCGATATCGATACGCTCGGCCAGGCCGTGCCGATCGGCGAAGTGATGAAGCAGCAACAAGAGGCGTCGAGCAAATCGTCGGCGGAGATGGTCGGCAAGAGCGGCGCGGCCAAGCTGGAAAAGCAGACGGATGCAGCGGCGGCTTCGGAGGCGTCCGCTGCTTCGGCAGCATCCGCGGCTGCGGCGGCGAATGCATCGGCGCCGAATCCGGCGAGTACGTCGGCCAATCAGAGCATCACGACGAAAGAAGGCGTGAAGCCGCCGATTCCGCCGTATGCCTTCGGCTGGACGGTCAAGGGCACCTACAACGGCGGCAAGGTTTCCGGCGACGGCAAGCTCGGCGGCGTGCTCGCGGTGCAGGACGCGGCGCGCCCGTTCCCCGTTCAGGCCGATGTGCGCCTGGGGGACACGCATATCGCGTTCGTCGGCACCGTGACCGATCCCGCTCATCTCGCGGCGCTCGATCTGCGGCTGTGGATTCAGGCGGTCAGCATGGCGCATCTGTATCCGTTCACGGGCGTGACCCTGCCGGAAACGCCTCCTTTTGCCACGGAAGGGCGTCTCACCGGTCAGTTCAAGGAAGACGGCAACGTGTTCCACTACGAGAACTTCACGGGCCGCGTGGGTGGCAGCGACATCAACGGGTCGCTCGTCTATGCGGGCAGGAAGCCGCGACCGCTGCTTCAGGGCGAACTCGTGTCGCATCTGCTGCGTTTCGCGGACCTCGCGCCGATCATCGGTGCGGATTCGAACGCGAGCAAAGCCAAGCGCGGCGAGACGGAAAAGCAGCCGTCGGCGAAGGCGTTGCCGACCGAGGAGTTTAAAACCGATCGCTGGAAGGCCATCGATGCCGACGTGAAGTTCACCGGTCAGCGCATCATCAAGGACCCCGACCTGCCGATCACGGACCTCTATACGCACGTCGTGATGAAGGATGGCGTGCTGTCATTCGAACCGCTCAAGTTCGGCGTGGCGGGCGGCGCGTTCTCGTCGAACATTCATCTGGATGGCAGTGCGGCGCCTCTTAAGGGACGCGTGTCGGCGGAGGCGCGGCATCTAAAGCTCAAGCAGCTGTTCCCGACCGTGAAAACCATGCAATCCGCGCTCGGTGAAGTGAACGGCGACGCGGCGTTGTCCGCCACCGGCAATTCGCCCGCCGCGCTCGCTGCAACGTCCAACGGCGAGATCAAGGCGCTCGTGACGCAGGGCACCGTGAGCCGGCTGTACATGGAAGCGGCGGGCCTGAACGTGGCGAACGTCGTCTACGAGAAGCTCTTCGGCAAGCGCGATGTGAACATCAACTGCGCCGCGACCGATTTCGTCGTCACGGATGGCGTGCTCGACTCGCGCGTCTTCGCACTCGATACCGACGACGCGGTCATCAACGTCGACGGCAACATCAATCTGAAGAGCGAACAGATGGATCTGGGGATTCATCCGCATACGAAGGGCTTCCGCATCTTTTCGTTGCGTTCGCCGCTGTATGTGAAGGGCACGTTCAAGGACCCGAAGGTTGGCGTGAATGTCGGCGCGTTGGCGGTGCGCGGCGGTGCGATGGTCGGTCTTGGACTCATCAACCCGTTTGCCGCGTTGATCCCGCTGATCCAGCCGAGCAACAACAAGCCGTTGCCGTGCGCGCAGATGCTGGCCGACATGCGCAATGCGCCGACAGCGCCGCCTGCCGGACAGAAGCAGACGACCAAGGCGGCGCCGGCTTATATGTCGTCGGGTGCGGCCGTGGGCTCGGCTTCCAAGCCGCCGGCGAAGAAGGCCGTGCCGGTCGCGCCGGCCAGTGCGGCGCAGTATCGCGGAAGCTAAGAGCAACCTACTGCACAGGCTTGTCCACAGAATCTGTGGACAAGTCGGTCAACGATCGAGCTATTCGTTTGCCACGTAGAGCATGACCTGATCCGCGCCGCACGGCGTTTTGCGAACAGAATCAAGAAATTAGCTGAGTCGCCAAGCGCTTTTCCACAGGCATTTCCCCGTTTGCGGGGGATAAGTTATGCAGAGGGCGCGGGCAGGTTGGCGCGACTTGAAGCGCAGGGTGTTTTTCGTTGCGCTTCAAATGCTTAGACGAGTTCACAGCGGGTTTTCAACAGGGTGGTCCCCAATTGCTGGGGACAACTTCGGCTCTTTGAGACGCCCTTCCTAGACCGAGATTCCCGGACCGCCATTGCTTCCGAGCAACTGCTCGACGGAATTCGCATCTTTATAGTCTTGCTCGGGCAGACCATCGAAGACAGCAATCACATCGTTGCTGACACCGGCTTCGCGCGCGGCATTCACTAGTGCGTCCTTGTTGGCTGGGAACGTGGCATAACGCAGGACTTCGGCGATTTCATCGTCGATGGGTTCGTCGTTCAGGCTCTGAGTTCCGGGTGTATCCGACATGGAATTCCTATAGATGAAGAAGTGAGCGCTTCAGGTCTGTACCTGAATGGTCTGGCTGGCCATGCCGTGACTCGGCGTACGCGATTTCGGCAGCGGCACATGACGCCAGTGCGCGTGGTCGAGACTATCTGCCGCGATTTCGGGCGCGGGCGGCGCGACCGGCCCGGCGTTCACACGCAAGGCAGCGCGCGTTGCGGCCACTACGGCCGAATCGTCAGTCGAACTCGTGTGCAGAGGCGCGGCGTAACACGACGCCGAAACCAATGCCATCGTCAACAACGTTGAGGTCTTCATCGGGCAACCCCTCCTCACGTAGGCAGCGAGAAGCTTCAAGCAAAGCCTATGCCGATACGTCCCTCGCGCACCGTTCGTGCGTGGATGCCAATGAAGCAGACCTCGCACGGGCGCAACGAGCGGTGCTCGCGCGCAAACACTTCGCGTGATTTCTAACTTATGAATAATCCGCTTTCACCCAGCGTTGCGGATGGGCATGCGCCGCGAAATTGCACAGCCGCGCACTTTCAGCGCTGCGTCGGATTCAGACGGAAGTATGCGTCGAGAAGAGAGGTTTTGTACACGACACCGAGCAGCAGCGGTTCGCTCTTTTTTTCGATGACAGGAAGCCGCTCGCCCTGAAACGCGAGGAAGTGCTGCAGTGCTTCGCCGAGCGACATGTCGGGTGTGAGCACGTCGAATTGCGGCTGGAGGTAATCGGCGGCGGTACGCGCGGATGTGTCTTGCTTGTCGAGAAGATCGGACGTGATGTCCTTGAGTGCGACCACACCGCGAAAGCGCCCCGCGTCATCCACGACATACAGATACTTCACGGGATATTCGAGGAACACGCGCGTCATGTCGTTCACGTTCGCATCGAGCGGGACGACGGTATCGGGCGGCTTGACGAGTTCGCGCATCTGCGTGGCCGCGAGGCGCAGACGCTCCTTCTCTTCGCGCGTGCGACGCAGGGTGACTTCGTACATCGACGTCTGCTCGGAGGTTCGGGCAATGAAATATGCCACCACGCACGAAAGCATGAGCGGCAACACCACCGAGTACGACAGCGTCATCTCGAAGATCATGAGGATCGCCATGAGCGGCGCGTGCGTGGCCGCGGCGAGAAACGCGCCCATGCCGACCATGGCGTAGGCGAATGGCTGTGAAGTCGAATGCGGCCAGATGGCGTGAACGCCGAGACCGAAGAGACAGCCAAGCACGGCGCCGACGAAAAGCGTGGGCGTGAAGATACCGCCTACCGCGCCCGAGCCCGCCGTCGCGGCGGTGGCGAGGAGCTTGAAGACGAGCACCAGCAAGAGCGCGGACCACGTCCATGGCTGATGCAGAAGCGAGTTCACCACTTCATAACCGTTGCCCCAGACTTCGGGCCACCAGATCGAAATGACGCCGACGATCAGTCCGCCGAGCGCGAGACGAATCGGCAAGGGCAGCGGCAACTTCGCAAAGCGCTTGCGCGACTCTGCGAGCAGCCGCAGGAAGTGTGGCGCGAGCGCGCCGCACAGCAAACCGAGCACGACGAAGAGCAGCACTTCGAGGCCCGCGATGGGCGGAAACACCGGCATCTGGTAAGGCGGCCGATACCCGGCGAACTCGCGCATCGTGATGTTGGCGACGACCGACGACACGACGATCGGCCCGAAGCTCTCCATGACCATGGAGCCCAGCACGATTTCGGTGACGAAGAACGCGCCCGCGATCGGCGCGTTGTATGCGGAGGTGATCCCGGCCGCCGCGCCGCACGCCACGAGCAGTCGCAGGCGCGGCGGATCGAAGTGGACCCAGCGTCCGATAAGCGATGAAGCGAGCGCGGCGAGCTGCACCATCGACCCTTCGCGGCCGATGGAGCCGCCGCTCGTGATCGTGAAAAGCGACGACAGGCTGCGCCAGATGCTTTGCCACACGGGCACGACGCCATCGCCGATGGTCACCGCTTCCATGTAATCCGTGTTCGCGTGCTTGTCTTGACGAACCCGTGCGACGATCAGACAGAAGCCCGCGATGAGACCGCCCGCCGCTGGCAACACGATACGCAGCGGCCACGGCAGGCTTTCGGCCATCTTGACGAAGTTGCCGGGTTCGCCGCCGAACGCCCGTTGCAGCGAATCGATGCCTTCACGAAACGCCGATGTCGCGAACGCGCCCGCAACGCCGACGACGACTGCCCAGATGAGCATGGTGTGCGCATCCGACAAACGGAAGAGTTGTTGAGCGCGCGTGCGCAGCCGAAGCAGGAACGAAAGCACGGATTGTCGTGGAAAGCTTAGAAGCAAATGGAATAAGGCCGACGCAAGGATAGCATTGCGCATCATCCGTCCACTTTCGAGCGCGCGAAAAAAGCCCGGCTATCGACGACAGCCAGGCTTTTCAAGTGATGCATCCAGCGCTTCGGTCTACGCGCTCACCACTTCGGCGCGAACGAAGGATTCGCGTTGCGCTTGCCTTCGTCGAGCTTGTCGATCTTAGCGATGTCGTCGACGTCGAGGTCGAGCTTTTGCGCATCCCAGTTGATCTGTTGATGCTCCGGATTCGTCGATGCCGACAGCACCACGATATCGCGCGCCAGAAGCCATGCGAAGGTCACTTGCGCGGGCGTCGCGCCGTGCTTTTTCGCGATGGCCTTGATGGTCATGTCGTTATGCGCGCGGCCTTCGCCGAGCGGCATATACGCGGTCACTTTCACGCCGAGCCGTTGAGTGGCTTCGACCAACGCGCGGTTCGCGAGGAACGGGCTCACTTCGATCTGGTTCGTCACAATCTCCTTGCCGCCCGGCGCCTCGAGCGCTTGTTCGAGCAGCGGCGCGGTGAAGTTCGACACGCCGTAATGACGGATGAGGCCGAGCTTCTGCGCTTCCTGAAACGCGCCAAGCGTTTCGGCGATAGGCACTGCGCTCTCGGGCGACGGCCAATGCACGAGCGCGAGATCGATCGTGCCGATATCGAGCTTTTCGTGACTGTCCTTGAGACTCGCGATCAGCTTGTCATGCTGCAGCCGGTCCCACCAGACTTTCGTCGTCACCCAGACGTCTTCGCGCGGAATGCCTGACTCGCGCACGCCCGCGCCGACGGCGGCTTCGTTGTTGTAGAACTGCGCGGTGTCGATATGACGAAAGCCGATCTGCAATGCGCTTCTGACGGCTTCGGTGGTCTTCGCGGCATCGACACGGAATGTGCCGAGGCCGAAGGAGGGAATCGTTTCGATCATGCTGGCTCCTTGTTTCGTTGAGGCGATCAGTGAACTCAGTAACGCGTCTTACTTCGCGTCCTGATCGAGTTCGGGATAGTGCCTGAAAATGCCGGATTCGTTGAACGGGATGCGCCGTTCCGAATCGACATAAGCGGCGATATTGGGCCGTTGCAGCACGGCGTCATGCAGCGCCGCGACACGCGGATAGTGCTTGCCGAAGGTCTTCATCGCGCGCGGGAAGGCGTAGTGCAGGCCATCGACGAGCTGAAAGACGGAGAGATCGACGTAGGTCGTCGTGTCGCCGACCATTTGCGTGTCGCCGTGCGGATTCTGCTTCAGCACGCGCTCGAAATAACCCATGAATTTGGGCACGCGCTGGTCCAGGAAATTTTTCGAGCGCGTTTTCGCGGCTTCTTTCTGGTCTTCGTAATAGAGATCGGTCGCGAGCGGATGATGCGTGTCATGCACTTCCGCGACGATATCCGCGATCGTCAACTGCAAGCCATGCGCAACGTAGCGCAAGCCTTCATCCTTCGGCGCGAGCTTCAGCTTCGGGCCGAGATACAGCAGGATATTCGCGACATGCGGCACGATCAGATCGCCGTCCTTCAGAAACGGCGGCGCGAACGGAATGTGCGGCTCGGTCTTGCTGCCGAGGTGCTTCATCATCGCGTCCATGCCTTTCTTCGAACGCGCGACATCGATGTATTCGGCGCCCGCGTCTTCGAGCGCGAGGCGCACATATTCGCCCCGGCCTTGCAATCCGTCCCAGTAATAGAGTTCGTAAGCCATGCGTGGGCTCCTTGTCAAACGTGCCGTGCTTTTGTCGCCATGCGCGGCGGATGCTTGGGTTGGCAAGTTAATCGCGTGCTGCTTGCCGCGCGGTCGAGCACGCGAACGAGTGTTCAGGCGAGCAACACGCGTACCCGCCTGGGGCCGTGGCGGCGCGGGCCGCGATGTAAAATGAATCCTTTGCTCGAGGGCCGATTCGCGATGCCCGTCAGAGAGCGAACGACTTCGAAGCGGAGAGAAGATGGACAAGCAAGGCTTCACCACTGGCATCGTACACGGCGATCGTGACGCGGGCGTCGAGCATGGCGGCGTGCGTCAACCCATCCATACGTCGGTTCAGTATGGCTTCGAACGCGTGGAAGATCTCATCGGCGTGTTTCAAGGCACGAAGAAGGGAGGGTTCAACTATGCTCGTCAGGGCACGCCGACCACTGCGGCGCTCGAGCGCAAGATCACGAAGCTCGAAGGCGGCGCGGGTTCCATCTGCTTCAGCACCGGCATGGGCGCAATCTGCGCGGTGTTTCTCACGCTTTTGCGCGCGGGCGATCATCTCGTGTCGAGCCAGTTCGTCTTCGGCAATACCAATAGCGTGTTCGGCACGCTGCGCACGCTCGGCATCGAAGTGACGGTGGTCGATGCAGGCGATGTCGCGAACGTCGCCAACGCGCTCAAGGCCAACACGCGCATGGTGTTCGTCGAGACCATCGCGAATCCGGGCACGCAGATCCCGGATTTGAAAGGTATCGGCGAACTGTGTCGCGAACGCGGGCTCGCTTATGTCGTCGATAACACCATCACGTCCGCGGCGCTTTTCAGGCCGAAGGATGTCGGCGCGAGCCTCGTCGTCAACTCGCTGACGAAGACGATTGCAGGACACGGCGCGGCGCTCGGCGGTGCGGTCACGGACACGGGCGTCTTCGACTGGAGCACGTACCCGAATATCGCGGATGACTACCGGCGCTCGCCCGCGAAGGAGCAAGGGCTTCTGCAAATTCGCAAGAAGGGTCTGCGCGACATGGGCGCGGCGTTGTCGTCCGAGCAGGCGCATCAGATTGCGCTGGGCGCGGAGACGTTGGCGTTGCGAGTCGGCAAGAGCAGCGATAACGCGCTCGCACTGGCGCAGTTCCTGCAGAAACACGAAGCGGTGGGTCGCGTGCTTTATCCGGGTTTGCCGAGTCATCCGCAATATGAAGTCGCGAAGAGTCTGTTCAAAAACGGCTCGTGGCTCTTGTCATTCGAGTTGCGCAATCCCGAACGCATGATCGACTTCGTCAACGCGCTGCAGATCCCGATCAAGGCGACCGGTCTTGGCGATACACGCACGCTCATCATCCCCGTTGCACCGACCATCTTCCACGAAGCCGGTCCGGACGTACGCCGCGCAATGGGCATTTCGGACGGCATGCTGCGCTTGTCGCTGGGTATCGAGGATATCGACGATCTCATCGCCGATTTCGAACAAGCGTTGAAGCACGCGTAAGCCGCGAAAGCGGGCTTCGAATGCAAAAAAGCCGTCGGTTCAGTCGACGGCTTTTTTGTGTCCAGCATCGATACGATCAGCCGAAAAGACGCTCCACGCCATACGTGATCGCAAGTCCACCGCCGATCAACCATGCATACAGAATCGCGCCGGTTGCAATCGCACGCGGACCCGCTTCGCGAATCTGCGCGATGCGCGTTTCCATGCCGAGTGCGGTCATCGCCATGGTGAGCGCGAAGGTATCGAGCGTGTTGAGCGTGCTGGTCGCGCTGGCGGGCAATACGTGCAGCGAATTCACCACCACGAGCGCGAGGAAGCCGAAGGCGAACCAGGGCACCGCGAGCTTGCCCGTGCCGCTTTGTGCGCTTTGATCATGACGCTTGCGATTGATCCAGAAGCCGACCACGAGCAGGACCGGCACGAGCAACATGACGCGCGTCATCTTCACGATAGTCGCGATATGCGCCGCTTCCGGGCTCACGTTGCTTGCCGCGCCAACGACCTGCGCGACTTCGTGAATCGTGCCGCCGAAGAAAAGGCCCGTGCCGAGCGTGTCGAGATGCAACCAGCCTGCGTGAATCGCGAGCGGATAGAGGAACATGGAGAGCGTGCCGAACAGGACCACGCTGCCAACGGCCATCGCGCTCTTGTGGGGCTTCGATTGCAAGGTCGATTCGAACGCGAGCACGGCCGCGGCGCCGCAGATGGCGCTGCCGGCGGCCGTGAGCAAGGCGGTATCGCGGTCGAGCTTCATGACCTTCATGCCGAACCATGTGCCGATGGCAAGCGTACTCACGACCACCAGCACAGATACCGCGAAACCCGACAGCCCGACGTGCGCGATTTCCTGCAGACTCACGCGCAGCCCGAAGAACGCCACCGCGATGCGCAGCAATTTGCGCGCGGAGAAGTTCACGCCCGCCGCCCAGCTTTCGGGCATGCCGTGGCGCAGCGCGTTGCCGTAGATCGTCCCCGCGGCAATGCCGACGATCAACGGGCTGATGCCCAATCCAGCGATGAACGGCAGCGCGGACAGATGCGTCACGGCTGCCGCAAACAGCGCGACGAACAGAATTCCGTTGAGCTGCCCACGCGTGGACGATGCTTCGGCGATTGACGGTGCGGCGGGTACGGCGGACATGGGGGCGTCCTTTTGACATTGCGTTGCGATGTGCTAATCCTAAATCACTCATATGCATATGAAAAATCGTGATTTAGGATGCAATGTATCGGTTGATCTGATATTTTTGCAGGATGACCCCGGATCAGCTGATAACCTTTGCTACCGTTGCCGAGCACGGCAATATCAGCCGCGCGGCTATTGCGCTGCATTTGTCGCAGCCTGCCGTGTCGGGGCAGCTTCGGCTTTTGCAGGACGAATTCGGCGAATCGCTCTATTTGCGCGACGGCCGGGGCGTTCGCCTGACCGCAGCCGGCGAACAGCTGCTCGTCCACGCGGAGCGTATGCGCGAGAGCTTCCGGCAAGCACACGCGCTGCGGGACGCGTTGCGCGGGCTCGAGCGCGGCACTTTGCGCATCGGTGCGAGCACGACGCCCGCGAGCTACCTGCTGCCTTATCTGATCGCCGCATTCCACAAGCGCTATCCCGACGTGACGCTGACGACCATCGACGGGAACACGGCGGAAATCGTCGCTGCGCTCGGTTCGCTCGATATCGCGCTCATCGAAGGCCAGCCAAGTGGCGAGTTGCCGTCGGGCACTACGGTGACCGCCTGGCGGGAAGACGAGATCGTGGCTATCGTTCCGCGCGGTCATCCGCTCGCCGAAAGGCAAGACGCCACGCTCGATGAAATCGGCGGCTATCCGCTCGTGCTGCGCGAAAGCGGCTCGGGCGTGCGGCAGATTGTCGAGCGCGCGTTCGCTCAGGGCAAGGTGGCCGTGCGCGTCGCGCTCGAAATCGCGGGCGTCGAGGGCGTCAAGGAAGCGGTGCGGGCGGGCATGGGTATCGGCTTCGTCTCGGCAATGTCGATCCGGCACGAGGACGGCATGCTGCAACGCGTACACGTCAGCCCGGCGTCGCTCACGCGCCGCTTTTCAATCCTGTTTCCTCATGCCGACACGCCTTCGCGTGTCGCCGCGCGCTTTCTCGAACTCTGCCAGGACGCCTCGATTCTCGGCTAGGGAATTCCACTATGGCGCAACGCGCACCGCCAAGAGCACTATTCGTCTTCATTGGGGCGCCGCGGCGTCCTTTTCAAACAGCAGTAATGGAACCGGTTCCAACCACTAGTTTTTGTCAGTTTTCAATGGAAAAGAGGCGTGATTTCATCTGATGTTTCAAAAATCGGCATGCGCCCGGATGTCGTCGTAGTCGCCAGCGCCTTCGGCTTGGACACGGTTCGCACCGATGGTCACGCGGTGTGCGCCGAAGCCGCCGCGCGCGCTGGCGCCCAGGGTTTCGAAGTGCGCCGCGAACTTTTCGCCGACGAATCCGATGCCAGTTTCGACGCGCTCTCGCGTCTCGGCGCGCGCATCCGCGCACTCGGTTTGTGGGCCGTCCACTCGACGCCCGCAACCTTGTTTCGCGACGATGGCGCTCTCGATGACAGTGCGCTCGCCCAGGCCATCGGCGAGGCGCATGCGCTGGGCGCGCGCATCGTGAAGCTGCAATTGGGCGGCACGGAACGCGGCGTGGCGACCGATGCGGCAACGCTCGATCGGTTGCTGAACGCGGTGGCGTCGTCGCCAGCGCGGGTGGTCGTCGAAAACGGCCAGTTGAAAGCGGGCGGCACGATCGGCGCGTTCGAGGCGTTGTTCGCGGCTTTGCCCGCGCAGGCGCAAGACGGGCTTGCGATGACCTTCGACACGGGCAACTGGCGCTGGCCGGAGCAAGACCCGCTCGATGCCGCCGTGCGTCTCGCGCCGCACGTGGCCTATATCCATTGCAAGGCAGTGACAGGCGAGGGCGCGCGACGTTTCGCCATAGCCCCGTCGCAAGACGATGCGCACTTCGCCGCGCTCCTCGCGCAATTGCCGCGTGACGTGCCACGCGGAATCGAATATCCCTTTCTCGACGCCGATGACGCCGCCGTTCAGGTCGCGTGTATCACGGCATTTTGAATACAAGGTACCGCATGCAATCACAACGAAACGCCCTCGACATCGTTACGTACGGCGAGGCGATGACCATGTTCGTCGCCGCCGAAACCGGCGATCTGGCAAAGGTCGGCCAGTTCACCAAACGCGTCGCGGGCGCGGATCTGAACGTGGCTATCGGGTTGTCGCGGCTCGGCTTCAAGGTGGGCTGGATGAGCCGTGTCGGGCGAGATTCCTTCGGTCAATACGTGCTCGATGTGCTCGCGGCCGAAGGCATCGATGCGCGCCGCGTGAGTATCGACGAGCGCTATCCGACCGGCTTCCAGTTGAAGGGCAAGTGCGACGACGGCAGCGATCCGGCAGTCGAATACTTCCGCAAGGGCTCGGCCGCAAGCCATCTTTCGCTTGACGATTACGCCGCTGATTACGTGCTCAACGCGCGGCATCTGCACCTGACGGGCGTGGCGCCAGCCATTTCCGCGACTTCGCGTGAACTGGCTTTCCACATGGCCCGCGAAATGCGTGCAGCAGGCAAGACTATTTCCTTCGATCCGAATTTGCGTCCGACACTCTGGCCGTCGCGCGACGCGATGGCGCAATCGCTCAATGCGCTCGCGGCGCTTGCCGACTGGGTGCTGCCGGGCGTGAGCGAAGGGTTGACGCTGACGGGCTACGAGAAACCCGAGGACATCGCGAAGTTTTATCTCGATCAGGGCGCGAAGGGCGTGGTCGTGAAACTGGGCGCATACGGCGCGTATTTCCGCACCGTCGATGGCGATGCCGGCATCGTGCCCGCGGTGCCCGTCGCGAAGGTCGTGGATACCGTCGGCGCGGGCGATGGCTTCGCGGTCGGCGTAGTGAGCGCGCTGCTCGAAGGCCGCGACGTGCGGCATGCAATCGCGCGCGGCAACCGCATCGGCGCCCTGGCGATTCAGGTGATCGGCGACAGCGAGGGCCTGCCCACGCGCGCCGCGCTCGACGTGCTCGAAGCTCAGGATGTGGGCGCTGCCCTCGACGCCGCGTGATCCTCAGAGACTCAATCGAACTGTGTTCGGAGACAACCATGCAAGCATCTTCAACCCCGACTCTCGCCGTGCGCCGCTGGTGGATGATCATGCCGATCGTCTTCATCACGTATAGCCTTGCGTATCTGGATCGCGCGAACTATGGCTTTGCGTCGGCGGCGGGCATCAATCAGGATCTGGGCATCAGCAAGGGACTGTCGTCGCTGATCGGCGCGTTGTTCTTTCTCGGCTACTTCTTCTTTCAGATTCCGGGCGCGATCTACGCCGAACGCCGCAGCGTGAAGAAGCTCGTCTTCTGGAGCCTGATTTTATGGGGCGGTTGCGCCGCGCTGACGGGCATGGTGAGCAACATACCGTCGCTGATGGCGATCCGCTTCGTGCTCGGTGTCGTCGAAGCGGCGGTGATGCCCGCGATGCTCGTCTTCATCGCGAACTGGTTCACCAAGTCGGAGCGTTCACGCGCGAATACGTTTCTAATTCTCGGCAATCCGGTGACAGTGCTGTGGATGTCGGTCGTCTCGGGCTATCTCGTGAATTCGTTCGGCTGGCGGCACATGTTTATCGCCGAAGGTTTGCCTGCGGTGGTGTGGGCGGTGATCTGGTGGTTCATCGTGAAGGACAAACCCGCGCAGGTGACGTGGCTCACGGACGCGGAAAAGCGCGATCTCGATGCCACCTTGCGCGCCGAGCAAGCGGCGATCAAGCCGGTGAAGAACTATGGCGAGGCATTCAAGTCTCCCGCTGTCATCAAGCTGTGCGCGCAATACTTCTGCTGGAGCATCGGCGTGTATGGCTTCGTGCTCTGGCTGCCGTCCATCCTCAAGAGCGGCTCCACGCTCGGCATGATCGAGACGGGCTGGCTTTCCGCAGTGCCTTATCTCGCCGCGACCATCGCCATGCTGCTCGCTTCCTGGGCCTCCGACAAACTGCAGGCGCGCAAGGCCTTCGTATGGCCATTCCTGCTGATCGGCGCGGTGGCGTTCGCGGGTTCGTATCTGCTTGGATCGAACCACTTCTGGGCTTCGTACGTCTTGCTCGTTATTGCAGGCGCGGCGATGTATGCGCCTTATGGGCCGTTCTTCGCGATCGTGCCTGAACTGCTGCCGAAGAACGTCGCGGGCGGTGCCATGGCGCTCATCAACAGCATGGGCGCGCTCGGTTCGTTCGTGGGTTCCTATGTCGTCGGATACCTGAACGGGGCCACTGGATCGCCGGCTGCGTCATATGTCTTCATGAGCGCCGCCTTGCTCGTGGCCGTGGCGTTGACGCTGGCCGTGAAGCCGCCAACGGTTGTGAGTCCGCGCGTCGCCGTGGGGTCGTGATGTCCAGAGCTCCAGAGCGCTGCCGCTGTCTATGCTTTAATGGAAAGCACGAACGTAGCGGCCGTCATCCACTCTTACCATGAGCCTGCAAAGGCCTGAAAACTCCATGAGCCGAAAGAAAATCGTAGCCTACAAGTCCTTGCCATCCGATGTCGAAGCGTACCTTCGCGAGCATGCGGACGTCGTGCATGTCGATCCGGCCGATCATGATGCATTCGTCGCGGCGCTCAAGGATGCCGACGGCGCCATCGGTGCGAGCGCGAAGATCACGCCCGCGATGATCGAAGGCGCGACGCGTCTGAAGGCGCTTTCGACGGTCTCGGTAGGCTTCGATGCGTTCGATGTCGACGACCTGACCAAACGCGGCATCGTGCTCACGCATACGCCTGACGTGCTCACCGAATCGACCGCGGATACGGTCTTCGCATTGATCCTCGCCAGCGCGCGCCGGGTGGTCGAACTCGCGGAATGGGTCAAGGAAGGGAACTGGAAAGCGAGCCTGGGCGAAGAAGGTTTTGGCGTGGATGTGCAGGGCAAGACGCTTGGTATCGTGGGGCTCGGTCGCATTGGTGGCGCGGTGGCAAGACGCGCGTCGCTGGGCTTTCGCATGAACGTGCTTTACACGAATCGCAGTTCCAACGAGCAAGCAGAGAAGGACTACGGCGCGAAGCGTGTCGAACTCGACGACCTCCTTGCGCAATCCGACTTCGTGCTTCTGCAAGTGCCGCTCACGGCTCAGACGCGTCATATCATCGGCGCGGCGCAGCTCAAGAAAATGAAGAAGAGCGCAATTCTCATCAACGCATCACGCGGACCGACCGTCGATGAAGCGGCGCTCATCGACGCTCTCAAAGACGGCACGATTCGCGCGGCAGGCCTCGACGTGTTCGACAAGGAACCGCTGCCCGTCGATTCGCCCTTGCTCAAGCTGAAGAACGTCGTCGCGTTGCCGCACATTGGCTCGGCCACGCATGAAACGCGTCACGCGATGAACCTCAACGCCGCCGAGAACCTCATCGGCGCGCTCGATGGCACGCTCACGCAGAACATCGTGAATCGCGAAGTCCTCAAGCGCTGAACGCGGATCGGATCGCCGGGCAGCCACGATGCGCTAACATGCGCATGCCGAGGCCAACGACAACGATGTCGATACCGCTCGCCCGATGTCGGGCGTTCGTCAAGCCATCACGACCACCATGTCCGACGATCCCACTTCAAGCAACCGGCCGCGCGTTTTCGGGGCGCGCCGCGCGACCATCACCGATGTCGCGCGCGAAGCCGGCACCGGCAAGACCAGCATCTCGCGTTATCTGAACGGCGAGACGGGCGTGTTGTCGCCCGATTTGCGCGAGCGTATAGAGGCGGCTATCGCGCGGCTGGACTATCGACCGAATCAGATGGCGCGCGGCCTGAAGCGCGGGCGCAATCGACTGATCGGCATGCTGCTCGCCGATCTGACCAATCCGTACTCCGTCGAAGTGCTGCAAGGCGTGGAAGCCGCGTGCCATGCGCTCAACTACATGCCGCTCATCTGTCACGCGGCCAATGAAGTCGACATGGAGCGGCGTTATCTGCAACTGCTTACGACGTATCGCGTCGAAGGCGTGATCGTGAATGCGCTCGGCGTGAAGGAAGCGTTGTTGCAAGGCTTCACGCAAGGCGGTATTCCGGTCGTGCTGGTCGATCGTTCGGTGGAAGGCATCGTTACCGATATGGTCGGGCTCGACAATCCGGCGGCCGTTGCACTGGCAACCGGACATCTCATCGATGAAGGCTTCGACGAATTGCTCTTCATCGTGCAGCCCGTCACGCATGTCAGTTCGCGGCGTTTGCGCGAGGCCGCGTTTCGCGAAAGCGTGAGCGCGCGTGCTGCAAACGGCGCGACGCTCGTGATCGATCTCGCCGATGCGGCATCCACGCTCGAAGAAATCGATCGGCGCATCGAAGGTGCGCGCGCGGCGAACCGGCGCGTCGCGTTGTTCGCGGCGAACGGTCCGGTGGCTCTGCGCGTCGCGGTGCATCTCAAGGAACGATACGGCGCGGACTGGCAAGCGGGCGTCGCGCTGATGTCCATTGACGATTCCGAATGGGCGCAACTCGCCGGCATGACGACGGTGCGGCAGCCGACTTACGATATCGGCCGACGCGCGGTGGAGTTTCTTCATGAGCGGCTCGGCGGCGCGGTCATGCCGCCACGCGAATGTCTGTTGCCGGGAGAACTCGTCGTGCGCGCATCGACGACGAGAGCGAGACACGAAGCATCACAAGGAACCTGAATGGTCAGTCTATCGACGTTGCTGTGCGTCGGATTCGCCACGCTCATCATCGCTGCATTGCCGGTTGTGTTGTATAAGCTCGCGAGGCCGCGTTTTCAGCTCGTGCCGCGCGAGGCGATACTCGGCATTGCCGTGTTTGCGCTTTTCGCCATGGTGATCGAGCGCGCGCTGCATGGCTTCATGCTGGGCAATCCGGCCACGTCCGCGTGGCTGATGAATCCCGCGGTCTTCGTGGTCTATGGCGCCATCACTGCGGGCCTGTGCGAGGAAGTGGGCCGCTTCCTGGCGATGAAGTGGCTCATCTCGCGCGAGCCCGGCGCGCTCGATCGTCCCGGTCCGGCGCTCGGTTACGGCATCGGACATGGTGGCGCGGAGGCGTGGATCGTCGGCGTGCTCGTACAGGCGCAATGGATCGTGTATGCGATCCTGGCCAACAACGGTACGCTCGATGCGCATTTCGAAAGCGCGCCGCTCGATGCAGTAGCGCGTATTCACCTGGTGCTGATGAGTCTCTCGCCTGTGTCGGCGGCTATCTTCGTGGTCGAGCGGGCGAGTGCGTTTGCCTTCCAACTCGGCTTCTCGGCACTGATGTGGCAGATGCTGCGCGAACGGTCGCGTCATGCGCTTGGCGTGCTGATTGCGGCCCACGCGCTCGTCGGCATGCCGGCCGCGCTCTTTCAAGCGCGCCTGATTCCGCTCGCCGCCGCCGATGCCGTGTATCTCGTGCTCGGCGTGATCGTCACCGTGGCGCTCGTGCGCTACTATCGCGCCGCAGTCACGCGCCAATCCTGATTCATCGAGTACCCATGGACGACTACCAATACGACTGCCCGAGCGCGGACATCGACATGCTTGCGCACGTCATCAGCGATCTTTTCCCCGAGCAGACGCAATTCGCCGAGCGCCTCGACGACGAAGGCCGTACCTCGCTGACGATTCATTACATCGCGATGCGTTTCGGTTCGACGGCGCGGCGCATTGCCATCGACGTGCGTTTCGATGCTGCCGCGCTGGCACGGTATCGAGCCATGCCGGTGAGGATGCATGCTCGAAGCTATGCAGTGTTACGTGCCTATGTGGAGGCGACGCTGGGTTCGCTGGAAGAAGCATACGCGAATGGCGAGGCGGTCCCGCGGCAGCTTGAAATCGAGATGGGAGAGGATTTCGCGTGAAGGGGCAGGTTGTCTTCTGTGTGCCGACAGGTTGCGTTTTGTATTCGAGATTTGAGCGAGGTGGGACGGAATGGGCGATTAATTCAGATGCGAGTTGGCTGTTCGCTTTCGCATCTTGCACCCGGATGTGCGTGCGCTATGCGGCTGTCCGCGTCGGATGCGGCTATCTGAATTCTGTATGCCACGCCTTGGCATTTCGCATACAAAGTCTGCGTGGATTTATTGAACCTGGTTGAGGCTGTCTTCGGCATACGTGCGATTTGAATTCCGTATGCCACGCTCCCGCACTTTGCTTTCTCATCCGCGTGATCTGCACGCTCGTTGAGGCCATCCCCGTCAAACGCAGCAACTTGCATGCTGCGTGCCGCGTCCCTGCATAGCGCCTTCAAACTTCGCGATAAACCTTGGCGAAGCGTGCCGCCTTCACGACGCCATAGTCGCCCGGCGCATACTGCATGACCCAATCGCCCGCGTCGCCGGTGAGCACGTCGCCATCGTCTGACCGCGCGATGGAAAAAGGCTCATGCATCTCCCGCGCAAGAACCACGCTCGGCTTGTTGCGGTAGGTTCCAGCCTCGCCATGCGCGATGCCGCCTTCCGGCACGTACTTGGGATCGAACCGGTCACGCGACACGACCCAGCGTTCACCCGTCGCGCCAGTGACGATAGCGTCATCGGGCGCATAGCGATTCGGGCCTTCCAGGCTCATCAGCTCGCCAGGCGCAGCGGCGAATTCCACGGTCACGGCTTCGTCCTTGACGACGCGGCGCGCGGCAGCATCTGTTGTGAGATCGAGGCGGGATAGATGGAGCATGATTGGTCGGCCAACGCGGTTGCGGTGCGGGATCGTAACGGCAATCGGATGATTTTGCATCCAGAATACGAAAAACCCGCTTCGTTCGCCATGATGACGCCCGATGCGGGTTTTGGCAAAGCCGCCGAATGCCAAGCATTCAAGCGCTTACGCGCTGCGGCTTAAGGCTTCGTCGTCGATGCCGGTTGTGCTGCGCCCGCGCGCGACGGATGACGAGCGCGTGCATTCTTTGCGCGATCATGATGCTCTTGACGGAAGCTCGTATCGGCAAGCTTCTTCTGCTCCGGCGAAAGGCTTGCGTAAAGCGGCTCGAAAGCCTCGACCAGGCGTTTCGTGCCGTCTGCATTGGCCTGCGTGATCTGCTCGTATTGCTTCATGTCATCGAGCGCGGACATGGTGTCGCGTTGTGCAACGCGTTGGCGGTATAGATCGCCCACCGTGTGCGCGTTGTCGCGCATCACGTCGGCGAACTTCGACCACTGATCTTCCTGCTGCGATGTGATCTTGAGGCTTGCATGCAATTGGGCGATACGTTCTTCCACGCGAGCTTCGCGCTTCGTGGCGCCGGGCGCCGATGCCACCGTCGTGGCGGAGGCAGATGCCGCGGAGGGCGCCGCGGTCTGTGCGAACGCGGCGCTAAGCATGCAAGATGCCGCCAGTGCTAAAAATGTTTTTTTCATTCCGAAACCTTAGTCGAATTAAGAGAAAGCGCGCTTGCTGGTTGATCTCAGTCAAGGCAGAAACGTCGTCGGCGGTTATTAGTAACACGCCTGCCTGACAATTCACCTCGATTGCCACAACTGCTTACATCCGATACTTCTCTGGAAAATTCTGTTAAGGAAGCTCAAGCAAGATCGGGCGGTGACGTCGGCGATAATCCTGCTTGCGGCCGATTGCATACCGCATGCGGTACACAAAACGCATAACGCAATACAAACGCCAAACATCACAGCGAGAAGGACGACATGAGACCCCCGCGCCTCGACCAGCTCGACGACATCGACCGTAACCTCGTCGCGCTATTGCAGACGAACGCGCGTGAAAGCGTTGCCGATCTCGCGCGTCAGCTGGGCGTGGCGCGCACCACAGTCATCGCGCGCATGGCGCGGCTCGAAAAGAACAACGTGATAGCGGGCTACGGCGTACGGCTAGGGCAAGACGTGCTCGACGCTAGTATTCAGGCTTACGTCGGCATCAAGCTCGCGCCAAAGTTCGGCCGCGACGTGCAGAAACGCTTCGCGCGCATGCCGGAGATGCAACTGCTTTGCGCGGTAAGCGGCGAGTTCGATTACGTCGCTTGGTTGCGTGCGGACTCGCCCGATCGCCTGAACGACTTGCTCGATGAAATCGGCGCACTGGAAGGTGTGGAGCGCACCACCACCTCGATCATTCTGGCGCGCAAAATCGACCGTTCGAGTTAGGACGATACAAAACGCAGCGATACATCGTCAAAACGTCGAAAATTATCGTCGATACGCATCAATTTGCGTCTAGGATCAATATTCGTCGGTCCCTAAACTGTATTCAGTATGCCTTCCCAGGCGACACAAAATGCAAAATACACTAGGAGAACAACGATGAAAGTAGCGTTAGTCGGCGCCGGATTGATCGGCAAGAGCATCGCCCACTTGCTTCGTGACACGGGAGACTTCGAAGTCGTTGCATTCGATCGCGACGAACAGGCGCTCACCGCGCTCGAAGCGGAGGGAATCGCGACTCGCCGCGTCGATTCCGCCGATACGCCCGCGCTGCGTCAGGCGCTCCACGGCTTCGACGCACTCGTCAACGCGTTGCCGTATTACCTTGCCATCAGCGTTGCATCGGCGGCCAAGGCGGCGGGCGTCCATTATTTCGATCTGACCGAGGACGTGCGCGCAACGCATGCAATTCGCGCCATCGCGGAGGGTTCGGACGTGGCCTTCATGCCGCAGTGCGGGCTCGCGCCGGGTTTCATCGGCATCGTCGCGCATGATCTGGCCGAGCGGCTCGATAACGTGCGCGAAGTGAAAATGCGCGTCGGTGCGCTGCCCGAGTTTCCGACCAATGCGCTCAAATACAACCTGACATGGAGCATCGACGGACTCATCAACGAGTACTGTCAGCCATGCGAAGCGATCCGCGATGGCCGCACGCAATGGGTCCAGCCGCTCGAAGGCGTCGAACATTTCTCGCTGGATGGCATCGAGTACGAGGCCTTCAATACTTCGGGCGGGCTCGGCACGCTATGCGAGACGCTGGCGGGCAAGGTGGAATCGCTCGACTACAAGTCGGTTCGATACCCCGGCCATCGCGATCTGATGAAGTTCCTCCTCGACGATCTGCGCATGTCGACCGATCGCGACGGTCTCAAGGCAATGCTCAAGCGCGCGGTGCCATCGACTTCGCAGGACGTCGTGCTGATCTTCGTCACGGTAACGGGCATGCGCGGCGGCCCATCGGGACAACTCGTGCAGAACGTGTTCACGCGCAAGGTCTTTGCCAAGGAAGTCGGCGGCATGCCGATGAGCGCAATCCAGATCACGACGGCGGGCGCCATCTGTGCCGAGCTCGATCTGTTCCGCGAAGGCGTGCTGCCGCAAAGCGGGTTCGTGCGTCAGGAGCAGGTGCCGCTCGCGGCGTTTTTGAATAACCGTTTTGGAAGGCTCTATCAAGGCGCGAATATGGTTTCGAGCGCGCCGCGGATGGCGACGCTCTGAACCAGCCACTTCAGATACGCCTCGTCGGTCTGCGAGGCAATAGCGGACATGAAGACAGCGCCACTTCGGCATTTTGCATGCACGCTGCCACACCTCAAGCCTGATCGATTACACGCTGATACCGCTTCATCAAGGGCGTCGCCGTGACGCCATGAATGATCACCGACGCCACGATCACCGCGATGACAAGCGGAACGAGCGGCTTGGCCACGTCCTTCGGCGCCTGCTCGATTGCATACAAGAGATAGTAGAACGAGCCGACACCGCGTATGCCGAACCAGCTCATCAGCCGCCGTTGCGCGCCATGTGCGCCCGATCCGATGAGCGATGCCTCCACCGACAGCGGCCGCGCCACGAAGAACAAGCAGCCGATCAGCAAGGCCGCTTGCCACGTGAACAGCTCGCGCCAGATAGTGGCGAGCACGGCGCCGACCATCAGCATGATCGCGACTTCGGCGATACGTTCCAGTTCGATCGTGAAGCCATGCACGCGCTCGGCCATGAAGGCGTGCGCGCGGGCCGGATCGGATGCAGTGGCGCCGACATCGTCGGCGTCGATCGTGCCGACCGCTTCGCGCGCGGACTTGTCGCCGCTCGCTTTCTGTTCTACGCGTCGCATGGCGAGTCCCGCCGCGAACACGGCGAGAAACGCATACGTGTGCAGCAATTCGGCCACGCCATACGACAAGGCGATCAGTCCTAGCGCATAAAAACCTTCCGGACCGAGCGCCTGTCCGTGGCGCGTGCGCAGATAAGCCACGAGCCGCACAGCCAGTTCCCCGAGGAACCAGCCGCTGCCGAGCGCGCCGGCAATGCCCCATAAAGCCTGCAATGCGAAGCTCCAATGCAGCACCGCTGCAGGCGACGCTTCGAACCGGCATACCGCGATGCCGAGCAGCGCGAAGGGCAACGCGATGCCATCGTTCAGTCCGCCTTCGCCCGTCAGCGAAAAGCGCAACAAGTCGATGTCGCCAGGCTTTTCGACCTGGACATCATGAGCGAGGACAGGGTCGGTCGGCGCGAGCATCGCGGCGAGCAGCAGCGAAGGCCCCCAGCTGAAGCCGAGTACATACACGCAAAAGACGGTGAGCAGGGCGACGGTCAAGACCATCGCAACCACGCCGAGCCGTAGCGGCAGTATCCAGATGCGGTCCGTGGGCGGCACGCGCAGACGCAAGCCGATGGCAAAGAGCGACGCGAGCATCGCGACTTCGGTGATGCGTCGCAAAACCGTGGCATCGGTCGCGAGATCGAAATGCAGCATGTTCGCCGCGCCCGGCCCCAGCACGAAGCCAATGGCGAGGTAGCACATCGCGGTGCTGATCGGCAAATGCCGGAATGTCGAACTGGCGAGCCCCATGAAAATGAGCACGCCGCCGACGATGAGAAACCACATCGTCTCGGTCATGGAAGCCCTGTTCGATTGTTTCGAGGATGGCGGGGAGCCGTCTGGATCCTCGTTTGCATTCTGCATGCAGGATCAATGCAAGCGGCTGAGAAGACAACAGCAAGCACGTCACATGCCCATGCTTGCAGCAAACCTGCTTGAGCCCGACGATCCGCGTAATATTGGCTGGCTAATTTGCGTTTTGCATGCTGTATCCATTTGGTTCGGCGACACCGGTCCAGCGTGCGCATTCAGGAGATCAAGGCATGTCACAGCACTTCGATGCGGTCGTCATCGGTACAGGTCAGGGCGGCTCGCCGCTCGCCGTGCGGCTGGCACAGAGCGGAAAACGAACCGCCGTGATCGAGCGGCATCTTTTTGGCGGCACGTGCGTGAATGTCGGCTGCACGCCGACCAAGACCTATGTGGCGAGCGCGCGCGCCGCGCATGTGGCGCGCACGGCGGCAAAGTACGGCGTGATCGTCGGCGGCGACGTGAAAGTGGACATGGCGCGCGTCAAGGCGCGCAAGGACGAGGTCATCGCCGGCTCGCGCAATGGCATCGAGGCGTGGCTGCGCGACACGCACGACATCACCGTATTCGAGGGACACGGGCGCTTCACCGGTCCGCATGCGCTGCAAATCGAAGCCGCCGATGGCTCGCAGCAGGACATCGACGCGGACATGATCTTCATCAACACGGGCACGCGAGCGTCGGTGCCGAAGATCGACGGGCTCGACGGCGTGCCGTATCTCACGAATTCATCGATTCTCGAACTCACCGAAGTGCCCGAGCATCTCGTCATCGTGGGCGGCAGTTATATCGCGCTCGAATTCGGGCAGATGTTCCGACGCTTCGGCAGCCGCGTCACGCTTCTGGTACGTGGCGAGCGCATCCTTGCGCGCGAAGACGAGGACGTCGCGCTTGCGATGCAGGACGTGCTCCAGCGCGAAGGCATCGAGTTTCGCTTCGGCACGGAACCGCGTCGCGTGGAAACGCAAAACGGCGGCGTGCGAATCGTCACCGAGGGCGAAACGATCGATGCCTCGCATCTGCTGTTCGCCACCGGCCGCACGCCGAACACGGACGATCTCGGTCTGGAAGACGCGGGCATCGAGCCGGACAAGCACGGCATCATCGAAGTGGATGGGCAATTGCGTACGCGCGTCGAGGGCGTATGGGCGCTGGGCGACGTGAACGGACGGGGCGCGTTCACGCATACGTCGTGGAACGATTACGAGATTATCGCGGCCAACTTGCTGGATGGCGAAACGCGCAGCGTCGATACGCGCATCATGGCTTACGCCGTGTTCGTCGATCCGCCGTTCGCGCGTGTCGGCATGAGCGAGGCGGAGGTCAGGAAGGACGGGCGTGAGGCGCTCATCGCCACGATGCCGATGTCGCGCGTAGGCCGCGCGAAGGAACGCGGTGAAACGGATGGCTTCATGAAGGCGCTCGTCGATGCCCGCACCGAGCGGATTCTAGGCGCGCAGATCTACGGCATCGAAGGCGACGAGGTCATTCATACGTTCATCGACATCATGAATGCCGACGCTTCCTACAAGACGCTGCAGCGCGCCATGCACATTCATCCGACGGTGAGCGAACTGGTGCCGACGCTTCTCGGCATGCTCAAGCCATTGAAGTGACTATCAAACCTTGACGGATGGTTCGGCGGTGCCGGCCTCGGCTTTCTCCGCTCCGCGCGTCTCCGGCATCGCGAGCCAGACGAGCAAGACGGCGAGCGCGCCCGCAGCGGCGAGGCCGAAAAAGCTCATCGACGTGCCGAAGCGATCGGCGGCAAAGCCTGCGGCCGCGGTCGACAAGGTTGCTCCGACGCCCGCTGCCAGCCCGAAGAAGCCGATGGTCAGGTTGTAATGCCCGCGCCCGCCGGCGACATCGGCGGCGATGAGCGGCAGCATCACGCCGAAGACGGCCGCGCTGATGCCATCGAGCATCTGGACCGGCACGAGCAGATAAGGGCTGCTGACGCCGGCGAAGAGAATCGCGCGCAGGGGCAAGGCGCAGAAGCCGATGATCAGAACCGGCCGGCGTCCCCAATGCTGCGCCTTGCGCCCGACCCACGGCGAGAGAGCCGCCACGATGAACTGCGGCACGATGATGCACGCCGCGATCACCAGTTGAACGTTGTCGCCCATGTGCGCGGTGACTTCGCCGGCGGCGAGATTCAGCATCGCCGCGTTCGAGAGATGGAACAGCACCACGCAAGCCGCGAAGATCAGCAGGCGCCGGTCTTTCAGAAGCTCGCGCAAGGACTCGCGCTCTTCGCCTTCCGGCGTCAGGTTCGGCTTGCCCGCAGGCATGCGCGGCACGACGGGCGGCGCATCGTAATGAATCATGCGCAAGGCGAAGATTGCCGGCAACGCGAGCGCCGCCGTGAGAAAGAACACCGAGCGCAAGGACAGATATTCTCCGAACGCGCCCATCAACGCGGCGGTCAGCGCGCTGCCTATGGACGCCCAGCGCGCGTTGCGGCCGAGCCGGTCGCCGAGATCGGCACGCGAGACGAGTGCGAGCGAAATCGCGGCCATCGCCGGGACCAGCATGCAGCTCGCGAAGCCGTGCAGCACTTCGGCGGCGAACACCGGAATGAAGGTCGGACTCGCTGCGAGCAACAACGCACTCGCGATGATCGCGACGATGGCCGAAAGCGCGGCGAACTTCTTGTTGCGCATGGCATCGACGAGCGCGCCCGCGGGCAGTTGGCTCGCCATCGCGCTGATGGTGCCAACCGACAGCATGAGGCCGATCTCACCCTGCGTCCATTTGTTGGCAGCGAGATAAGAGGCGATGAAAGGGCCGAAGCCCGTCTGCACGTTGGCGACGAAGAAGTTCAGCCAGTCGAGCGCGCGCAGACTTCGTGCAATTACCATGTTGTGATTCGGTTATCGATCTCGTGAATCTTCATGTGCGTCTTTTGCGTCATGTGTGTCGTCTGCGTCATTTGTTTGGGCGCGCGCCGGACGATGCCGACGACTGCGCCGCCACGGACCCGGACGCGGTCGTGCCGGTAGACGAGTTCGAGGCCGGCGCGCCCGCCGATGCCGTGGCCGCCGGCGAAGAAACAGGCGCGGCGGGCGCGGCTACGACCGGCGAAACGATCTTGATCGGTTGCTCGGGCGAGTATGTCGGCGAGGCCTTCAGTTGCGCTTCGGTGAAGTCCATCTGCAAGCTCGCTTGCTTGTTGCGCGTCACGACATGCAGATCGCCCCAGTTCGCGGCCACATGGCGCTTGTCTTCCGCGAGCGAATTGCTCAGGTCGAGCACGAGCGCTTCGGGCTCGCCTTGCGAATCGACGAGCACGTCGACCACCCGTCCGATACGCGCGCCGGTCTTCTGGGTCACGGTCGAATCGACGAGTTGCAGGTAGCTCGGCGGCGCTTCCGCGACCGGTTGCGGCTTCGGCGCGGGGTCGGCGGGCTTGCCCTTGACGGCGGGCGCGGGCGGCACGAAGGTGATCGGCGCGGTCTTCGAGTTGGGCGCGAAGCGGAACGCGGTCCACGGGAAGTTGACTTTCCGGTCGCCTACGCCGAGGAAGCCTGCGAGGTTCACCATCATGAGCTTCGGCTTGGCGGCGGTATCGATATACAGGTCCACCGCGCGGCCCACGATTTTGCCATCGGCGCGCTGCACTTCGGCATCGAGCAGGCCGTGCAGCTGATCGTGCTGCAGGATACGCGTGGAGATGATCGGCGGGGGCGGAGGCGGCGGCTCGGGCGCCTCTTGCGGCTGCACGATCACCGGCTCCGGCGGCTTCGGTTTGACGATACGGCGTTTGGGCTTCGGCGCGGGCGCGGGCTTCGGCGTCGATGCGGGCTCGGGCACGGCGGCGACAGGCGCGGGTTCCTCGGGCTCGGTGCTCTCGGTTTCGTCCGGCGTCGGAATATACGAATGCTCGACGATGGGCGCGGGCGTCTGCACTGGCAAGAGTCCGCAGGCGGACAAGGCGAAGGCCGCGAAGATCACCGCGAGCGTTGCAAGCGGGAATCGTTCATGCCGCGCAGGGTGCCGCATCAGCGATGCGACAGCGCGCCAGGCGAGGCGCACAGCGAGCATCCCCGCTACGAGGCCGAGCGCGGCGAGGCCGGTCGTCGACGCATCGCTTCGATGCGAGAGTCCGCCTGTCATCACAAAAGCTCCATGGTTCCGTGTCACCTGTCGATCGGAGCGGGCACTGCGCGCCTCGCTCCGGTGCCATGCAAGAGGGCGGATTCGTTACCGTGCATTCAGCGCGGGCCGTGCCAAGGGCGTGTCATGCGCGCCGTCACACATCGGACGGGCGTGTATGCGTGCTCGCCGCCTGCGCAAGACGCGCGGCGGTGTCCGGCGCGCCCATTTTTTCGGCGGCGTCGCGTGCGGAGAAACCGCCCTTGTCGCGCGCATCCGGGTTGGCTCCACGCGCGATCAGATATTCGACGATCTCCACGCGATTGAACATGGCCGCGATCATCAACGCCGTGCGTCCGTCAGGCGATGCGCCTTCGACATCGGCGCCATGTTCGAGCAGCGTCTCGATTACTGGCTTGTAGCCCTTGAAGGCCGCGCCCGCGATTGGCGACTGGCCGTTATCGTTGCGCAGGTTCGGGTCGGCCTTGTGTTGCAGCAGCACGCGCACGGCATCGGCGTGGCCGTGATAGCTCGCGAGCATGACGAGGCTGTCGCCCTTGTCGTTGCGCAGGTTCGGCGGCAGGCCCTTAACAAGCAGCGCGTCGAGCATGGCGGCGTCGCCTTTGCGCGCGACTTCGAAGACTTCGGTCGCGAAGGCGATCATTTCGTCGTCTGGGCCGTCGGCGGGGCCATTTGCCGGCGAAGCGTGCTGCGGGGCGTTGCCCGAAGGCGTATCCCTGGTTGGGTCGTGCGGCATGGTCAGCTCCATGGTTTCGCGTTATCTGAATCGCGCTGCGGGCAACCGGCTGCTCATCGGGTAAGCTTGAGCGCCGCGCGGAAATCTTCCGGGAGCATACACGGGGTTGCGTGCGCGCTTCATAACTCCGGCGCGCGGCGGGCTTGGCAACGCTCGTGCGACGGGGCGGGCAGCAGGAATCGCGCCAACTCTTTAAGCGTGTGCCACCGAAGCCCTGACGCTCAACGAATCCAAACTCAACCGCGCTCTTCAATGACGACCACTTCCCCCGATGACGATGCCCGCGTGCGCCGCCGCGCTCCCGCCGCCGAACGCAATCGCGATGCGATTCTATCGGTCTTGACGCGCGTGCTGCCGTCCGCTGGCGTCGTGCTGGAGATCGCGAGCGGCACCGGTCAGCATGCCGTGCATTGCGCGGCGGCGTTGCCCGGCATCGTGTGGCAGCCAAGCGATGCGGATGCCGCCGCGCGCGCATCCATCGACGCGTGGCGCGAGCATGCGTGCCTCGCGAACCTGAACGCGGCGCTCGCGCTCGATGTGCGTGAGGACGACTGGCGCATCGGCGAGGACGCGGGAATCGCGGCGGTCGTGTGCATCAACATGATCCACATCGCGCCGTGGGAGGCCGCCGAAGCGCTGTTTCGCGGCGCGTCGCGGCATCTTCCGGCGGGGGGCGTACTTTACCTGTATGGGCCGTATCGGCGCAATGGCGCGCATACCGCTCCGAGCAACGAAGCGTTCGACACGGAGTTGCGCGCACGCGATCCGCGCTGGGGCGTGCGCAATCTGGAGGCGGTGGAGGCGTTGGGTAGATCGGTGGGCTTTGCGCTCGAGGAAGTCGTGCCGATGCCGGCGAATAACTTCAGTCTGGTGTTTCGGCGCGGTTAGATCAGGTCGATCGGTTTGCGAGGCCCGACCGCGCCGCGAACCATCCGCGCCAGGGCACTGTCGCCATCAACGAGGCGAGGACGATCAGGCCGCCGCCGATCCATCCCGTTGCCGATACATGCTCGCCCAGCCAGACGCTTGCGAAGAGCGCGCCGAACGCGGGTTCGCTGCCCATCAAAAGCGATACGCGCGTCGGACTGCTGCGGCCAATCGCATAGTTTTGCGCGAAGAACGCGAAGAGCGTGCACGCGATCACGAGATACATCACCGAGCCCCAGAACGCGCCGTGTCCCGCGAACGACGGCAAGGGCTGCCATTGCGACGGCACGAAGAAGAACGCCAGCAACGCGCTGCCGCTCGCGACGACGCCCGCCTGCACCGCCGTCACGGTGAGCGCCGGAAGCGGCGAGGCGCGCATCACGCGCTTGGTCACGCACACCGAGAGCGCGCGCAGCACGGCGGCGACCAGAATCAGCGCATCGCCGGGATTGAAGCTGAACGCGCCATCGCCAGCTAGCAACCACGCACCGCCGAGCGACACCGCGACCGCGAGCCACTCGGTCGCGCCGGGTTTGCGATGCAGCATCGCCCATTCGACGAGCGGCGTCATCACCACGCACAGACTGATGAGGAACGCGGCGTTCGCGGCGCGCGTGAGCATCACGCCAAAGGTCTCCGCGAGGAAGATGGCGAGCAGCAAGAGGCCGCAAGTCAGCACACCCATGAGCGTTTTCAGGTCGACACGGCGCAAGTGGCGCAGGTTCACGCTCAACAGCACGAAGGTAATGCCGAACCGCAACGCGATGAGCGCCAGCACCGGATAAAACACGAGCGCGTTTTTGACGACGCCATAGCTGCTTCCCCAAACCATCGCCACCACGAAAAGCAGCAAATCGGAGACAGGAAGCAGGCGGCGAACAGGCGATGCGAGGGTCATGCGACGTCTCCGGTAAGTGCTGACTGGCAGTGCCCAGCAGCAAGCCGTCATTGTCGAATGATGCGTTCATCGCGATAATCGGGTCTGGACGCACAGATTAATTGTCGCGGATGCACAAATGAACCCTTCGGATCTTTTCGACTTGCTGCCGGACATGGCGGTATTCGCACGCGTGGTCGATGCCGGCAACTTCTCGATCGCGGCGCGGCAATTGGGTAGCACGCCATCGACGGTGAGCCGGCAAATCAAGCGGCTCGAAGACGCGCTCGCCACGCGCCTGCTCGAACGTTCGACGCGCAAGGTGCGCGTGACGGAATCGGGATATCAGGTGTATCGGCATTGCCGCGACATGGCGGCGGCCGCGTCCGGCGCGGTGGATGCCGCCGGGCAACTATCCGGCAAGCCACAGGGCAAGGTCTCGCTATCGGCGCCCACGGCATATGCGAAGTCGGTGATTCATCCGCTCGTGCCGGGCTTTCTCGCGGCTTATCCCGAAGTGGATTTGCAGCTCGTGTTCAGCGATCACGACATCGATCCGCTCGCGAGCGACGTCGATCTCGTCATCCGCGCCACCGACGATCCGCCGCAAGGTCTCGCGGCACGGCGCATCGGCCGCGTGCGATGGCTGCTGTGCGCGGCGCCTCGTTATCTTCAGACGCGCGGCGAGCCCGCGCATCCGCGTGATCTTGGGCGTCACGATTGCATTCCGCTCGGCGAGACCGTGGACGATCATCGCTGGCGGTTTGCGCGCGGCGGTGAGACGGCGACGGTCGCGGTGCACGGCCGGTACATCGCCAATCACGCGGGCGCGCGGCTCGACGCGGCTGAGAACGGCATGGGCATTGCGACTCTGCCGGAGTTCGCGGCGCGCGAAGCGCTCGCGAGCGGCCGCGTGCAAGCCGTGCTGGTCGATTGGGAGGTACAGGCGCGCGCGTATCGGGGACCGGTGTGGCTGCTTTATCCGCCTAATCGCTTTCTGCCGCCGAAGGCGCGCGCGCTGATCGATTATCTGCACGCCCATCTCGGCGAGTCAGACTGACCGAACCGGCTTGACATGGCCCACATTGACGAAACGCAGGCTGCACGCGCACCGAATCGGGCCGCGCCGTGTAGACTGCCAAAGGTCGTTCATCGCGCCGCGCATCATGCGTGGCGCTCAATCCGATCTCCTTTTCCGGAGGCGTCGTACATGCACGCAGCGTTGCCGCAGGGCGAACAGGAAGCCGGTTCGGTCGATACAACAACAAGAGCGCCGCGCGATCTGCGCCGCGTCGATATTCATCCGGATCACTGGTATCCGCTTGCATGGTCGCGCGAGGTCAAACGCGGCAAGACGCACGCCGTGAAGTTCGCGGGCGATCCCATCGTGCTCGTGCGCAGTGAGTCGGACAAAGTGTTCGCGCTGGAGGACCGCTGCGCGCATCGGCAAGTGCCGTTGTCGGCGGGTGTCGTGGATGGCGAATCCATCCGCTGTTGCTATCACGGCTGGACTTACGACTGCACCGGCCGTTGCACCGACATTCCGTATCTCGGCCGCGAACGCTTGCCCAACGGCGTGCGTTCCTATCCGTGCCGCGAGGAAGCGGGGCTCATCTTCGTCTTCACCGGCGACCCGGCCAAGGCCGACGAAGCCAAGTTTCCCAACCTCGTCTCGGCGAGCGACAAAGCCTACAAGACACGCCGTTTCGGCAAGCCCGTGAAGTGCCATTACAGCTTCATGCATGAAAACCTGATGGATATGAACCATCAGTTTCTGCATCGGCGGCAAATGGGCAGCATGCGCGCGCGCTCGGTCGGACGACGTCGCGGCGACGACTGGATTGAAGTCGATTACACCTTCGCGCGCGAGGCGGGCAAGCAGCCTATCGGGGAGGCGCTCGTGTTCGGCCAGAAACGCGGCACCAAGGCCGACGATTCGCACAAGGACGTGATGACGATTCGCACCGAGTATCCGTACCAGACGCTCAAGATCCACACGAAGGACGAGACGATGGTAATGGACCTGTGGATCGCCTATGTCCCGCTCGATGCCGAACAGCGCACCAACCGCACCTTCGGCTTGCTGTCGATCCGCCGCCCGAAACTTCCCGGCGTGCTCGATGCCGCGTGGCCGTTGCTCGTGTGGTTCACCGAGCGCATCTTCAAGGAAGACCGGTGGATCGTCGAGCGCGAGCAGGAAGCGCATGACAGGCAGGGCGCGGATCACAACCACGAAGTGTTTCCGGTCATTCTCGAATTGCGCGCTTTGCTGACCGAGCATGGCGTGGCGCACCGCGCCGGTTATGGCGATGCCAAGCGCATCCATTTCATGCAGCCGGTGATGGACTTGCCGACGTCGTGATGCCACCGATTGCGGCGGCATCGCCATGGCGCTATACAAGAAGAAGGCCATTCGTCTGGAGGACCATCACATGAACGGCGACCCGACTGATCCGCGCAATCTGAACGATCCGCGCGCAACCGACCCGGCGGTTGGCGAAGCGCATCCTGGCGTCGAGCATTTCGATGCGGCGCTTTCACACGTCGATGAATCCGTCGCGGCAGGCAGGATGGCGGCCGGCGCGGCAAAGGGCATTCTCTACAGCATCATCGAGACGCTCGGCACGCTCGTCGGCGACCCGGATTTGCCCGCGCATGCGCGTTCGGGCTATGAAGGCTTGCTGGAAACAGCGCGCGAACTGCGCTCGAAGATCGACGACTGAGCCATCCGCGGGCGGTTTCATGAACCGCATGGTGACCATCCATGCGGCTTTCCCAACAATCGATTAGTGATTTACATATTTCCTTCGGCACCGTAACGGCCTTCGTCGGGCCGTAAGCCGTGGTCAAACTCAGTCGCGCCACGTGGTCGGCACTGTGCAAATCCTTTCAGTCGTGTCTTCGGCCCAGGCCGAGTCCTCGGGCACGCTTCCCTTCTCCGCGTATCAAATTTTCACATTGAGCCTTACCCAGTAAGGCTTTCAGGCGATCACGCCGGCTTCGTCACAACTTTTCCCCGCTCTCTTCACATCTCGATATCCGTCCTGCAGTTGTCAGCTACCGGTCAGTTTCATGACCGGATGCCCAATATTTGCGCGCCAGAAAATACTGGTTAACCACACAGTGCAAAAAAAAGACACGAATCTGCCTGATTCTTTCGCATTGCATCCGTAAGCCATACACTTGCCAGCGATCAAATGTTACGAGTTTATACAGGCGGTTCAGCGCTAAGCGGCATCCGTTACCGGCTCACTAAAGATCAGAAGATTCGCCATTCGCACACAGGAGAAGAAATGAAGGGTTTCCGCTTGACCAAGGCTGCCATCGTCGCCGCCACCGCCTTTGCCGCAGCAGTCCCGGCGTTCGCTCAAAGCAGCGTGACGCTTTACGGTATCGTCGATGACTCGATCGTCTACCAGAGCAGCCAGGGCGCACTTGGCTCCAACAGCGGCGGACGTTCGAACGTCAAGCTGGCATCGGGCATCTGGGCGGGTAGCCGCTTCGGCCTGAAGGGCGCGGAAGATCTCGGCGGCGGCAACAAGGCAATCTTCCAGTTGGAATCGGGCTTCAACATCAACAATGGCGGACAGCAATACGCCAACGCGATGTTCGGCCGCCAGGCTTGGGTCGGTCTCACGAACCCCACCTACGGTACGTTGACTCTCGGTCGCCAATACACGTCGTATTACACGCTGATGGCGCCGTATAGCCCGACGAACTGGCTGACCGGATACTTCGGCGCGCACCCGGGCGATCTGGACGAACTGGATACGATCTACCGCGCGAACAACTCGATCGTCTACACGTCGCCGAAACTCTTCGGCTTCACGGCAAGCGGCTCGTACTCGTTGGCTGGCACGCCGGATAGCGCCTATCGCGGATCGACGTGGTCGGGCGCCTTGCAGTACGCGCAAGGCCCGATCGGCGCGACGGTCGCGTTCACGCGTATCAACAACTCGACGATCGGCGGCGGCGTGTACGGCGCGGATTCGACGACCAACACGGGCGGCCAGTCGGGCATCTCGGCAGTCACGAACGGTTATCAGGGCGCGCAAGCTCAGAACCGCTTCGCGGTTGGCGGCGGCTACACGTTCAACAGCCAGTGGGATATTTCGGCGACGTACACGAACGTTCAGTACATCCCGGGTATCAACTCGAAGTTCACCGACACGGCGATCTTCAATACGGCTGGCACCGTGCTGCACTGGAAGGCAACGGCGGCATGGGACTTTGCCGCTGGCTACAGCTACACGTGGGCAAGCAAGGCGAACGGTATCGACGATGCAGCGTCCTACCATCAGTTCAACCTGAGCCAGTACTACTCGCTGTCCAAGCGCACGGGTCTGTATGCACTGGAAGCATTCCAGCGCGCCAACGGCCGCACGCTCGGCACGCCGACGTTCACCGCTGCGGGCGCGACGAATCGCCAGATCAACGCCACGGCTTCGATCGGCGACGGCTTCCAAAGCGCTCCGTCGACCTCGCGCAGCCAGTTCGCGGCAGGCGTGGGTATCATTCACCGCTTCTAAGCTTTCGGGCTGCCGAGCGGGTTGTACAAAGCTGCATGCAGAAAACCGGGCGCCTCGGCGTCCGGTTTTTTCGTTTACGTGGTCGATGTCGGGTTGATGCCGTGTTGCCGGGTTGCGGGCTTGCTGGCGCAGCCTTTGCTGCGAATGGTATTTCGCATGCAAACGTCGGCATTGAGTCTCGCTCAAGGGCCTGTAACGGAGATACGGACATGACCACCAAAGACGAATCACTCGATGAACAGTTGTTTCGCCTTTTCGCCGTCGAACAGCGCGTACTGGCACAGAATGTCGACGGCAAGGTTATCGACATCGGCGCGATCGAATCCAAAGACGGAGAGTATTGGGCGAGTCTCGATGTAGGCGAGATTTCCGTGGAGCCCAAGCGCAGCCCGGAACTGGCGCTCAAGGCTTTGGTGGAAGAGCTGTCGTTCGATTATCTCGATGGACTGTTCACGAGCGAAGGCGAGACGGAAGTGAGCGGGCGGTTGCAGGATTATCCGAACGTGGAATTTGCGATCGATGAACCGCTGCCGCGTGGTTTGACCGATGGAACGCCACCACAGGTGTTCTGATGAGCGTTTGCATGCTGCATTCTTAATGCGGCATGCAGCATGCAAAATCACGCGTGCCCTCGCGGCGATTCACCACCTTCGACAGACCGGGCCGCGGCGCTGCCAGCCGAACTTCTGGTCTTACCGCCAGACAGCGTTCCAGAAGCATGCCCCCGGGCCGGCGGTGCGTCGCGCGGGGGAAACATCGCGCCGACGAGGCGATCGACGAAATAGAAGAACTTGTCCGACGCGTACCCCGCAATGAACGCCAACGCGAGCGGCGATACGTCCTTGCCGCCCTCCAATAGCTTGCTGAAGAGTCCAATGGAAATGCCGACGATGATCGCGCTTGTCACATGTGCGCGATTCGCCACTTTCGAATGCTCGGGATGAAACGTGCTGGCAGACGACTCCGCGCTCAACTGCCGCAAGATCGCGGCGCACGCACCGAGCCATGCATACAGCACGGGCAGCAAGAAGCCGGTCACAGCACCCACAATGGAAAGAATGATGTCGTTTGCATACAGCGCCATCGCGCGGATGTCCTGATAGACGGCGATCTTCTGAAACCCTTGCTCGACAGCGTCGAGATCGGTCGGCGGATGCTCGTCCCCGGTCTGCGCGCGCGGCTTGGCCAGTAGCGGCAGTGTGATTTCGAGAACCTTCCGGGCGACGTCCGGATTGCATTGCCAGTCGCTGTCTACATTACCGCCGGTGTATCGACGCGAATGCGAAGTGCGGTACGCGCTCTGAAAATTAAGCACGCTCTCTTGATCGTCGCAAGGCCGCTTATAAGGGCTGCGGATGACGCCGAGTCCAAGGCCGGTGGTCAACGCACTAATGCGGGACACGTCCGCGAAAAGCTGCCGGTTATTGGTCGCGAAGTTTTGCAGTTCCTCCTTGATCTGCAGAGCGGGCTGCGAGTTCTGCAGTGCGATGAGAGCGGCATCGTCCTTCTTTTTGACAGCCTCGCCGATAGCCACCGCATGCGCCTGCAACTGGTTGTGCAGTGTGAGCGCGGCCGCGTCGTTGCTCTTCACGACGTTGGCGATATCGCTCGAAATCTGATTGCCCACGAAGAGCAGGCACGACAACGACACCACCAGCACGGTGAGCGCAATCGCCGAGCGCGTATAGATGCGGATTGCACGACGCGCGCCTTCGCGTGCTTCGTTGCCGGCAGTCGCGGCGACGACAGGCGTCACCGCATGCGCGATACGGCTCATCGCGGCATAGAAGGCGCTCTCCGTTTCCGCGTTCCACGTGCGGTTTTGCTGGGCGGCGCGTGCCCTCGACATGGCTTCGACATCGTGTTCATCGAGCGGTTTGCCGTTTTGTGCGCCATACGAGACCATGTCGCGGCAGTGATCGAGATCGGCGACGATGCTGCTGCCCGGATAATGCGACGCTGCCGCGATACGGCTCATCGCACCATAAAACGCACTGGCGGTAGCGCGATTCCACACGCCGCAATCGAAGGCGCAGCGCGCGTTACGCACCGCGTCGACGTCGGCGTTGTCGAGGATCGTACCGGTTGCGGCAGCGCGTGAGATGAGTGCTTCGCATTTGGCGAGATCCTCGGCCGCGCGCGGCCCGGGATCGCCGTGCCCGGCTTCCGTATCGCTCGGCTCGATATCTTCGCGCTCGCCTGCGCGGAGTTGCGGTGTGGACGGTACGCTCATTACGGTCTCCCGTCGATCAAACCGAATAGGCGATAGTCCTGATGCGGGTATCGCCAATTGATCGGATTACTGATCGATCGACTGCTTGCTTATTGACCAACTGGCAGCCTGCGAAGCTGTGCGCAGAGTTGCGGATAGATGTCCAGAAAGCCGGGCGTATCGAGCCGCTTGGAAAGGCTTGGATCGATCGTCTCGTTGAGCGCCGTACCTGCAACACGCGGTGCCTTTTCGCAAACATCCCTTAGCACGGCGCTTTTGCTGGTGAACTCGGCGTATGAATCGATTGGCTCGCACGCGTAAGCGGCTAACGGAATATCGATTGGCTTGTCGAACACGAGGCCATGCGATGCCGCCTTTTCACGCAGCCATTCGGCGGGAATCAGCGGTAGCAGATCTTCGGGGGTGCGTGGTGGACTCAGGTAGCCGCCGCCGACATTGGCATGCGCGCCCATGAACCAGCGCTGCTCGAGCGGCAAGTTGCCACGATCCTCGGAACCTTGCGTCCACAACGTCGGCGCATAGAGCGAGCGATATTCGCTGGCCGCGATCGCGTGATACGCGGCCTTCGTCGTGTTGGACAGCGTCGTATCGTGGAACTTGTAGTAGCTCGAAAATCCCGGCACCGGCAATGTGCCGACTGGAATGCCCAGTTCGCCGACCGTATCCCAGACGCCAACGAATGCGATATCCACATCGCGCGAGAACTGCTTGCGATACGCGACGACTGCGTCATCCGTGGCGCTCGCATTCTGATCACGATAGATGCCGTATGCCTGATCGATCGAATCTTGTCCCGTGTCGGTGGCGAGCCCGCATTTGCGGATCAGCCCGGCAAGACTGCGCGCCGAATAGGCGCCGCGACTGAAGCCGAGAATGAAGATCGATGCGCCCGGATTGTAGCGTTCGCAAAGCCACGCATAACCGGCCTTGATGTTTTCCGATAGCCCGTCGCCGAACGCGCCGCCGAGGAACTTGCTGGCCAGCGCGAACAGCCCGTTACCTTGTGTCCCGACGCCTTGAACGTAGAGCGTTTCTTGCTCGTCCGTCTCGGGTGCGAGCTTGTAGAGCAGATATGCGTTGGTGCGATCGTTGGGTTCGTTCCAGGTGCCGTCGAAAAAGATGGCGAGATTCATGATGAAGGGTCTCCTTACCAAGTCTCGATACGCTCTCATACGTTGTCAGCGGTCTGACAAAAGCGCCTTGAGTAAGGGATAGGAAATCGCGGGGCAAGCTGCAAGCATCGGATACGCGTAAACGGCGCGCGGGCATGGAGCGGCTGTATTTTGGCGGATACGAGGGGGACCCATGCATCTTGCGCACGGACGGATCGACGTGAATGTGCGATCCTTGATCCACGGCCGATGCGATAGGGCGTGATCGGGCCGTCGACTATTGCGGGGGTGAATCATGAAGAAAACGTTTCTTGCCATGATCGGTTTTGCATGCGCTGCAACACTCGGTGCACCGGCATTCGCACGCGACGATGGTCCGCGCTTCGCGCAGGACCATCTCGATCGGTTGGTCGCGCAGCATGCGGACGCGAATCGGCATATCCGCGGTGGGACGCATGGCGCGGCGGCATCGGGGACGGTGTCATCGCAAAGTTTTGGCAACGACGCTTCCAAGTGATCGCTCGCGGCTTTCGCGACGGCTTGTGTGCCGGCCGGGTGCATTAGGCACCAACGTGTACGGCGCCGGAAGAGAGACGCTTTCGTGCAAGGCGAGAGCGGAGAGGCAGTATGCATTGGGTCGACCGCATGCAAAATGCAAATCGTTAGGGCGTGTCTAACAGTAACATGCGACGCTCCGAAGGAAAGCCACGTTCGTGCGACGCGAAGATGGCGCAGGTTCCAGGCATCCGGTCCACCGCATTCAACATGCAATCGGTTGGCAAAGGTATGAAATTTGCGACAACCGCCCGAATGTTCCGCGGCGACATGCCGACGATCCTCCCCGTCAATTCCCCCGAGAGCCATGACACGGAAAGCCCTATCGATAGCTGTACTCTCTGCATCTTTCCTGGCGGCAGGCTGCGCGGGCATCGGCCCGAGCCGTCTAAAAGCCGATCAGGTCGACTATTCACGCGCACTCGGCGATGCCAAGAAGCGCGAAATTCTTGCCGCAATCGTCGGTTTGCGCTTCGCGGATTCGCCTTCATTCCTCACGGTGAGCAGCATCATTGCCGCCTACACGTTCGATACCACCGCTGGCGCCACGCTCAATGCGGGTTCTGGCAGCGTGCCGAACTACGCGGCAGCCACCGGAAGCGTGTCGTATTCGAACCATCCGACTTTCACCTTCACCCCTACCACGGGCGACGCCTACGCGAGCGCATACATCCGCCCGCTCGCACCCGCGCTCGTGATGCCGCTTGCCGAAAGCGGCATTCCGGTCGATCTGCTCTTGCGCATCACGGCGCAATCCATCGGCGGGTTACAGAACGGCACGGCGCTCGGCGGCCCGAATGGATCAGGCGCGCCTGAATTTTTCATGCTGATTCAAGCGCTGCGCCGTCTGCAACTGGCCGGCGAATTGAATATTGAATCACGTAATGGAAAGGATGGCGGCGTGTTCATCACGCTCGGCGCAACGCGCAGCGGCACTAACAAGCAGACCGTCGGCGATCTCACGCTCGTGCGCAAGCTGCTCAAGTTGTCCCCGAAGATGAAGACGTATGAACTCGTCTACGGCCAGGCGGCGGATCATGATCGCATTCCGATGGTCACGCGTTCCGTGCTTGGGATCCTGACCGATATCGGCGCGCAGATCACCGTGCCGGACGAGCAGGTGGACACGGGAGCAACCAAGCCGACCATCGGGTTGATCGGCGGAGAGACGCGTCCGACCATCATCGTGCAAGTGGGCGAGAAGCCGCCGCAGGATGCGTATGTCAGCGTGCCCTACGATAAAACGAACTATTGGATCGACAGAAGGGATTTCGATTCGAAGTACGCATTTACCGTCGTGCAGAACCTGATGGCGCTAGCCGAAGTGACGGACACATCGAAAGCGCCGGTCGTGACGATCCCTGCCAACTGAGTTGTCCGCGCGCTCGGCGTTTGCTCGTTACTGTTCTTGTAAGAGGCAGATCGAGTGGCGCCGCCGCTATGAATGTCCTCGTGTCGCAATGTCGCGAAGCGCGAAATGAGATTGCCAGCACGGATAGGCCGCGTGCATTTGAATGCAAAGTACCTTGGCTTTGCATTCTGCATCCAATGACGCCCCAAGCAACACAAGCACACGCCAAGCGCAGACAACCCCAGCGCTTACTGCCCGAAAAACGTGCCGAACGCGCGAGGTTGAGTGCTCGTCGTGCGACCAGCTTGCGACGACCCAGCCGTGACCGAACCATAGTCATTCGACTGCGTTGACGCTTGCGCAATGGATTGCGTGCCCACACGCGCTTCGGCTGCCTGAATGTTCGACGGATAGGTAGGATCGGCTGCGACCGGGTTGTAGCCGGCGTTCTCTAGTTGCGCGAGTTCGGCGCGAACCTGCGCGCGAGTAAGCGGCGCATCCGTTTGCGAGTAAGAAAGGGCGGGGACGGCAAAAGTAGCGGCGATGGCAATCGCAGAGAAGAACGGTTTCATGGATGTCGGCTCCGTGGTGGATAGGTCGTGCTCTTCGAATAGCTTTCGGGACAGCGTTTGCACGGAGTGTAGAGAGGGCTGAGTCGCGGATCATCTATCGATCCGTTGAAGGATCTTTCTAGGGATGGCAACAATCCATGGATGCGCTTGAATTAAAAATACCACTCACTGGCATACAACATTAGGGTTTAACCTAGCCTATCGGCGTTCAAGACGTTCATCTTAAAATTAATCAACCGGACGGTCGGTTAATCGATATACTCGCTGCATCGCTTCTCAAAATAGAGCGGAGTCTCGCATGTACACGCAATCCCTCGATCTTCCGGGTCAGCCCGCGGTTTCGGACGCGACAGCCGAGGCGTCGTCGCAACAGCAACATTTCGATGCGGTGATGCAGGCGGATGGCAAGATCGAACCGCAAGACTGGATGCCCGAGGCGTATCGCAAGACGTTGGTGCGGCAGATATCTCAGCACGCGCACTCGGAGATCATCGGCATGCAGCCCGAGGGCAACTGGATCAGTCGTGCGCCTAGCCTGAAGCGCAAGGCGATCCTGCTCGCCAAGGTGCAGGACGAGGGCGGCCACGGCTTGTATCTCTACAGCGCGGCTGAAACGCTCGGCGTCTCGCGCGACCAACTGACCAACGCGCTGCATGCGGGCAAGGCCAAATATTCGAGCATCTTCAACTATCCGACGCCTACATGGGCCGACGTGGGCGTGATCGGCTGGCTCGTGGATGGCGCCGCGATCATGAATCAGATACCGCTGTGCCGCTGTACTTACGGCCCTTACGCGCGCGCGATGATCCGCATTTGCAAGGAAGAGTCGTTCCACCAACGGCAGGGCTTCGATGCCCTGCTCGCGATGATGAAAGGCACACAAGCGCAGAAGGACCTCGTGCAGCAAGCCGTGAATCGCTGGTGGTGGCCCGTGCTGATGATGTTTGGACCGAGCGACAAGGATTCCATTCATAGCGGCCAGTCGTTCGCGTGGGGCATCAAGCGCATTTCGAACGACGACCTGCGGCAAAAGTTCGTCGATGCCACCGTCGAGCAAGCGAAGATTCTCGGCGTAACGTTGCCCGATCCCGATCTCAAATGGAACGAAGCGCGCGGTGCGCATGACTACGGCGAGATCGACTGGGACGAATTCTGGCGAGTGGTCAATGGTGACGGTCCGTGCAACAAGGAACGGCTTGCGACTCGCGTAAAGGCGAATGACGATGGCGCGTGGGTGCGCGAAGCGGCGCTCGCTTATGCCGACAAACAAGCGCGCAAAGCGCAGGATCAGCAGAAACAGGCCGCATGAAGGAGACGACGATGAGCAAGGAATGGCCGATCTGGGAAGTGTTCGTGCGTAGCAAGCAGGGTCTAGATCACAAGCATTGCGGCAGCCTGCATGCGCCCGACGCGGGCGCTGCGTTGAGAATGGCGCGCGATGTCTATACGCGGCGTCAGGAAGGCGTGAGCATCTGGGTGGTGCCATCATCGGCTATCACGGCATCGGACCCGGCGGACAAGGGCGAATTATTCGAACCCGCGATCGACAAGATATATCGGCATCCTACGTTCTTCGTGCTGCCGGACGAAATCAATCACATGTAAAGGCGGGACATGACGACGCTCATTTCGACGCGCGAACATCTCGCTTACGTCCTGCGCCTCGCCGACAACGCGTTGATCCTCGGTCAGCGAAACGCCGAATGGTGCAGCCACGGTCCCGCGCTCGAGGAAGACATCGCGCTCGCTAACATGAGTCTCGATCTCATCGGACAGGCGCGCTTGCTTTATTCGCATGCGGCAACGCTCGAAGCCGAGATGACCGGCACGCAGAAAACCGAAGACGACTACGCGTACTTTCGTGGCGAGCGTGAGTTCGCCAACTATACGATTGCCGAGCTGCCGCACTATGGACCGTTCGCGGGCACGGTGCGAACCGAGCGCGATTACGCAGTGACCATCGTGCGCAACTTCCTCTATTCGGCGTTGATGTCTGAACTATGGACGGCCTTGCAGGCATCGGCCGATGCGCAGCTTGCCGCCATTGCCGCGAAGTCGATCAAGGAAGTGCGTTATCACTTGCATCATGCACGCGACTGGCTCGTGCGCTTCGGTGACGGCACGGAGGAATCGCATCGACGCGCACAGGCTGCACTCGACTATTTGATGCCTTACACACGCGAGTTTTTTGCGATCGATGCAATCGAGCGCGCCGTTGCACAAGCAGGCATCGCGCCGCTTGCGAGCGATTCCGAAGCGGCATGGCGCGCACAACTCGACGACGCTTTAAACGAAGCCACACTCACCGCGCCCGCCGATGTAAAGCATGTCAGCACAGGCAAACTCGGCGAACACTCCGAGCATATGGGTTATCTGCTCGCGGAGATGCAAAGCCTCGCACGTCAGCACCCGGGCGCAAGCTGGTGAACACCATGCACGCCGATACTTTCTTGCAACACGTATGGTGCGTGCTCGAAGCCGTGCCGGACCCGGAGATCCCCGTCGTATCCATACGCGAACTGGGCATCTTGCGCGACGTGCGTCATGGCGCGGACGGCGTGCTCGAGGTCGTGATTACGCCGACTTACTCGGGATGTCCTGCCATGTCGCAGATCGCCGAGGACATCGCGTATGCAATCCATACCGCGAAGCTCGGGGCGCATCGCATTGAGACGGTGCTCGCGCCGGCATGGACCACCGACTGGATCACCGATGAAGCGCGCGACAAGCTACGACGTTATGGCATCGCGCCGCCGACGGGGCAATGTGGAACTGCTGCGCCGAATCAGGAGCAACCGCTGCGTTTCGTGCCATATAAGCCTATGAAGCAGGAGCCGGTCGCGTGTCCTCGTTGCGGTTCGACGCATACGGAAAAGCTCGCGCAATTCGGCTCGACGGCGTGCAAGGCGCTGTACCGATGCGTCGATTGCCGCGAGCCGTTCGATTACTTCAAGCCGTACTGATCCGTTTCTTTTTTATCGATTCGACGCTCATGGCCACTCCGCAATTCCATCCGCTGCGCATTCGCGAGGTTCGTCCTGAAACGGCCGACGCGGTCACCGTCTCGTTCGATGTACCGCCACTGCTGCGCGACGCGTTCCGCTTCACGCAAGGGCAGTTCGTGACCTTGAAGACGCATATCGACGGCGAAGAGACGCGCCGGTCCTATTCCATCTGCGTGGGTGTCACGGACTACGATCGTGATGGAGAATTGCGTATCGGCATCAAGCGCGTGCGCGGCGGGCGTTTTTCGAACTTCGCATTCGACACGCTGAAGCCCGGCCACGAGATCGAAGTCATGACGCCCGATGGCCGTTTCTTTACGCATCTGAACGCGGACCACGCCAAGCATTACGTGGCGTTTTCAGGTGGCTCGGGCATCACGCCAGTGCTCGCCATCGTCAAGACCACGCTCGATATGGAACCCACGAGCCGCTTCACGCTTGTGTACGGCAATCGCAGCGTGGATGCGATCATGTTTGCCGAAGAACTCGAAGATCTCAAGAACCGTTATATGAGCCGCTTTTCGCTCTATCACGTGCTCTCGGACGACTTGCAGGATGTCGAGCTCTTCAACGGCGTGCTGGACGAAGCAAAGTGCCGTGCGTTCCTGCAAACGCTGGTGCCTCCGCAAGAAATCGATGAAGCCTTCATTTGCGGTCCTGGGCCGATGATGGATGCGGCTGAAGCCGCGCTCAAGAGTTCGGGCGTCGCACAGAAACAGATCCATGTCGAGCGTTTCGGCACACCCTTGCCGCAAGCGGGCGTTCCGGCCGTCGAAATTACCGAGAACACGCCTGCGGCCGACCTTGAACTCGTCATCGACGGAAAAAGGCGCAAACTGCGTTTGCCCTATGAAGGCGTGAGTGTGCTCGACGTCGGACTCAAAGCGGGTTTGGCGCTGCCTTATGCGTGCAAAGGCGGCGTGTGCTGCACGTGCCGCGCAAAAGTGCTTGAGGGAGAGGTAAAGATGGACCGGAATTTCACGCTCGAGCAACACGAGATCGATGACGGTTTCGTGCTGACGTGCCAGTGTCATCCGGTTAGCGAACGCATAGTCGTGAGCTTCGACGAACGCTAGACACGTCTTAGCGTGGCTTTAGAAAAACAATTCAGGAAATATCGGAAGAATTCTTTACGCATAAACCCTCGCAAGCGTTTGCACAAATTGTTTTGTAAGCTTTGTTTGTGTCATCGTACGGATGCTTTCAGCGCTTTAGTTGGCGCTTAGCGAAAAGTATTCGAAATAGCGAACATCAAACGGGGCAAGCGAAACTTCGATGTGGATCGTCAGACTCGCGCTTAAGCGCCCGTACACGTTCATTGTCCTGTCGCTGCTGCTGCTTATCATCGGCCCGCTCGTGATCATGCGCACGCCGACCGATATCTTTCCGAACATCGACATTCCGGTCGTTAGCGTAATCTGGTCATACACGGGCTTGCCTCCCGATCAAATGGAGCGCCGCATCACGCTTAATTACGAGCGTGGGCTTTCGGTGGCGGTCAACGATATTGAACATATCGAATCGGAATCGCTCCCAGGCATTGCGGTCATCCGCATATTTTTTCAGCCGAACGCAAACGTGGATGAAGCGATCGCGGAAATTACCGCGCTTTCGCAGACGCAGCTTCGTCAGTTGCCACAGGGCATCACGCCGCCGAACATCTTGCGCTTCAATGCGTCGACCGTGCCGATCTTGCGGCTTGCGTTGTCATCGTCGGAACTCACCGAGCAGCAGCTCTACGACTTCGGCAATAGCTTTCTCAAGACGCAGCTTGCGACAGTGCAGGGTGCATCCGTGCCGTTGCCCTATGGCGGCAAGCAGCGGCAGATCATGGTCGATATCGACTCGCGCCGGCTGCAGGCAAAGAATCTCGCGCCCACCGATGTCGTGAATGCCATCAGCGCGCAAAACCTGATCTTGCCGACGGGCACGACCAAGATCGGACCGACCGAATATCAAGTGGGACTCAATGCGAGCCCGGATACGATCGAAGGTCTCAACGACATTCCAATCCGAACAGGGCCTGGCGGCACCATCTATATTCGCGACGTGGCGCACGTGCGCGATGGCTTTCAGCCGCAAACGAATATCGTGCGACTCGATGGCACGCGTGCGGCGCTTCTGACGATCAACAAGAGCGGCAATGCATCGACGCTCGATATCGTGTCGCGCGTGAAGAACCTGTTGCCGACGCTGCGTGGCATGGTGCCCGAATCTTTGAAGATAGAGCCGGTCGCCGACCAATCGCTGTTCGTGCGCGCATCGGTAGAGGGTGTGTTGCGCGAGGCCGTGATCGCGGCGGGCCTGACCGCGCTCATGGTGCTGCTTTTTTTAGGTAGCTGGCGCGCGACGCTTATCATCGCCATCTCCATTCCGTTGTCGATGCTCACGTCGATCGTCGCACTTTCGGCGATCGGGCAGACCATCAACATCATGACGCTCGGCGGACTGGCGCTCGCGGTCGGTATTCTCGTGGACGATGCTACCGTCGCTATCGAAAACATCAGCCAGAATCTCGAAGAAGGCAAGGAACTGGAGCAAGCGATTCTCGATGGCGCGCAACAGATCGCCGTGCCAACGCTCGTTTCCACGCTTTCCATCTGCATCGTTTTCATTCCGATGTTCCTGCTTACCGGCGTTGCGCACTACCTCTTCGTGCCGCTGGCCGAAGCAGTCGTTTTCGCCATGATTGCGTCGTACTTCTTCTCGCGCACGCTCGTTCCGACGCTTGCGAAGTATCTGTTGCGCAACCACGAACACATGGGTGGCGATGTCGAATCGATGAAGGGTTCGCGCAACCCCTTCGTGCGTATTCATCTCGGTTTCGAGAGGCGCTTCGAAGCGGTGCGCGGACGCTACCGCGCCTTTCTCGAAGCTCGGCTCGCGCATCCCGCGCGCTTCGCGTCGTTGTTCCTCATCTGCTGTCTGCTCTCGCTCGCCCTCGCACCGTTTCTTGGCCGTGACTTCTTTCCTTCCGTCGATTCGGGCGTGATCGCACTGCACTTGCGCACGAAAACCGGCACACGTATCGAGGAAACAGCGGCATTGACCGATCGTGTCGACAAGCGCATTCGCCAACTCATCCCGTCGCGCGAGGTGCATTCGATCATCGACAACATGGGCTTGCCGGTATCGGGCATCAATCTTTCGTATAGCAACACCGGCACCATCAGTTCCGCCGATGCCGACGTGCTTATCACGCTCAACGAAGATCACGCGCCGACCGACGACTATATCCGCCAACTCCGCAAGCGCTTGCCGCAGGAGTTCCCCGGCGTGGCGTTCTCGTTCCTACCTGCGGATATCGTGAGTCAGATTCTCAACTTCGGTGTCCCGGCGCCGCTCGATATCGCCATCACGGGCCGCGATGTGCGTGGCAATCGCGCCTTCGCCAATCACTTGCTCGAGAAGATTCGTCGCGTGCCGGGTCTCGTCGATGCGCGCATTCAGCAGCCCTCCGATCTTCCATTCGTCAACGTCGAAGTAGATCGTACGAAGGCGCTTCAGGCAGGCTTTACGCAACGCGATGTCGCAAGCAATCTGCTCATCACGCTGTCGGGAAGTCAGCAGACGACGCCTACGTTCTGGCTCAATCCCGCGAATGGCGTGAGCTACAACGTCATTACGTCCGCGCCGCAATACGATATGAACTCGTTGCAATCAGTCGCGAATATTCCAGTGACATCGGCTAGCGGCAAGACGAATATTCTTGGCGCGCTTGCTTCATTGTCTCGCGGGTCGCGCGATGCCGTCGTGTATCACTACAACGCGCAGACCACCATCAATCTTTATGCAAGCACCGAGCGGCGCGATCTGGGCGCGGTGTCGGATGACGTTCAACGCATCATCGACGAAGCGCGCGGCCAATTGCCCAAAGGCTCGTCAATCGACATGCGTGGACAAGTCGAAACGATGAACGGTTCTTTCTCGGGCCTGGCGTTTGGATTGATTCTCGCCGTCGTGCTGGTGTATCTGCTTATCGTGGTGAATTTTCAGTCGTGGCTCGATCCGTTCATCATCATCACCGCGCTGCCGGGTGCGTTAGCGGGCATTGTCTGGATGCTCTTCCTCACGCATACGACGCTGTCCATTCCCGCATTGACCGGCGCGATCATGTGTATCGGCATCGCGACGGCCAACAGCATTCTCGTCGTGAGCTTTGCGCGTTCTGCGTTGCAGGAACACGGCGATGCCATGCGCTCGGCGCTCGAAGCCGGCTACTCGCGTTTCAGGCCCGTGCTGATGACCGCACTCGCAATGATGATCGGCATGGTGCCCATGGCCATCGGTCTCGGCGAGGGCGGCGAACAGAATGCGCCGCTCGGCCGCGCGGTGATCGGCGGCCTGATGGTCGGCACCATCGCCACGCTCTTCTTCGTGCCCGTGGTGTTCTCGATGATCTATAAGCGTATCGAAGCCAAGCGCGGCGGCGCAAAGCACCTGGATGGCGAGCCGCAAGGCCAGTCGTGATGCCGATATATACGGAGTTCGAATGAACGAGCAGTCAAACGAACGATCGACACGCAAGCGCGGGCGCATGTGGCTCGTGATCGCGCTCGTGGTCGTCGTGTTGCTGGTGGCGCAGGGTATCTGGTCACGCCATTCCGCGCACGCGGAACTGGAACGCGATGCCGGCGAGCACAGCGTCCAGACCGTCGAAATCATCAAGCCGACGCGCATGAAGCCGACACAGGACCTCGTGCTCGCAGGCGATATCCGTGCCTTCTCCGATGCCCCGATTTTTGCGCGCACCAATGGCTATCTGAAACGCTGGACCGCGGATATCGGCACCAAGGTGCGCAAAGGACAGCTGCTTGCGGAGATCGATGCACCCGAGATCAATGATCAGCTGCGCCAGGCTCGCGCCGATGCGCAGACGGCGCGCGCCAATTATTTGTTGGCGAAGACCACCGCCGATCGTTGGGTGCAGATGGCGAAGAACAACTCGGTCTCGCGGCAGGAGACAGATGAAAAGACCGGCGACATGCTCGCCAAGGAAGCTGCGTTCAACGCCTCGCAGGCGAACGTGTCGCGACTGGAGCAGATGGTTTCGTTCCAGAAGATATATGCACCGTTCGATGGCGTCGTGACGGCCCGCAACACCGATGTCGGCCAGTTGATCGATGCGGGCAGCGCGGGGATCGGCCGCGAGCTCTTCCATATACAAGATGCCACTACGCTGCGCGTGTTCGTCGATGTGCCGCAAGCCTACGCGCGACTCGTGACACCCGGCTTGCCGGCGGAACTGATCCTCAACGAAGAGCGCAATCGCAAGTTCGAGGGCGTCACGGTGCGAACGGCGGGAGCGGTCGATCCGGTTGCACGCACCATGCGTGTCGAAGTCGGCGTGAAGAATCCGAGCGGGGAATTGCTGGCAGGCGCCTATGCGCAAGTGCGCTTTCATCTCACCAACGCTAGCGCGTCGTACACGCTACCCGGCAATGCGCTGCTGTTTCGTCCGGATGGCGTGCATGCGGCGAGCGTCGATGCGAACAATCGCGTGAAGCTGCTGCCGATCACGCTTGGAACCGATTACGGCACGCGCGTTTCGATCGCAGCCGGATTGTCGGGCGATGAGCGTGTGATCGTGAATCCCCCGGATTCGATCATCGATGGAGCGGCGGTGCGTATCGGACGCGCGAACGCCACGCCTGGTGCGAGTCAACCGAAGCAGGGCGGCGAAGCATCATGAGCATGCTGCATGCAAAATGCCGAATGCCAAGTGTGGCGGCGGTGCTGGCGTTAATGTTAAGCGGATGCGCGGTCGGGCCGGATTACAGCAAGCCCGACGTGGCGATGCCCGTTGCATACAAAACGGCAGAACCCGCCGATGCGCCCGTTCATGCGGACACACTGCCGCAAAACTGGAAAGCCGCGCAGCCCGGCGATGCCACGCAACGCGCTCCCTGGTGGGAAATCTACGGCGACCCGCAATTGAACGCTCTGGAGGAACGCGTCGCGAGCGCGAACCAAACGGTGGTGGCGGCATCCGCGCGTTTTCGCGGCGCGCGGGCGGCCGTCGCGCAGGCGCGTTCGGCGTACTTTCCGACTGTCACGGCGAATGCTGCATTCAATCAGTCGCGGGCGTCGTCGAACATACTGTACAAGTCGAGCGCGGGCGTGACCGTGCCGGACTATCTGGTCGATGCGCAAATCTCGTGGGAGCCCGACTTGTGGGGCCGCATTTCCCGCGCGGTCGAAGGCGGACGTGCGGGAGCGCAGGCAAGCGCAGCCGACTTGCAAAGTGCGATCCTGTCGATGCAGGCCGAGCTTGCAAGTAACTACTTCGAGTTGCGCGGCACGGTGGAGGAAGAGCGGCTTTTAAAGGAGACGCTGCAAGCCTACGACAAGGCGCTCGCGTTGACGCGTGACCGGTTTGCAGGCGGCATCGCGGCCGAGTCCGATGTTGCGCAGGCGGAGGAGCAGTTGCGCTCGACGCAGGCGCAGTTGATCGATCTCGAAACCGCGCGCGCGAGCCTCGTGAATGCAATCGCGATTCTCGTTGGCGAGCCGCCGTCGAGTTTCACGCTCGATGTCGAGCCGCTCGATGAAGGGCATGCGCCGCGCCCATCGGCGGCACTCGCTGCGCTGCCGCTTTCCGTGCCTTCCGCGTTGCTGGAGCGACGGCCCGATATCGCGGCGGCCGAGCGCCGCGTCGCTGAGGCCAACGCACGCGTCGGCGTGGCGACGGCCGCGTTCTTTCCGAATCTGCTGCTTGCCGCGACGGGTGGCCTCGAAGCCACCAATTTCAGTTCCTGGTTGATGGCGCCAAGCCGCTTCTGGTCGCTCGGGCCGCAACTCGCTTTCACCGCACTGGACTTCGGTGGCCGTGCCGCGGCACGCGATGCGGCACGCGCGACTTACGACGAGAGCGTCGCTGATTATCGTCAAACGGTGCTCACGGCTTTCGGGCAAGTGGAGGACAACCTCAACGCGCTGGAGGTTTTGCGCCGTGAGAGCGAAGCGCAACGCGACGCGGTCGATGCAGCGAAGCGCGCGTTATCGAAGGTTGGCAATCGCTACGAGAACGGCGCGATCACGTATCTGAACGTAGTGGTGACGCAGGCTATCGTGTTATCGGATCAACGCACTGAGGTGCGTATCGAGCGGCGGCGCATGGCGGCCAGCGTCGCGCTGATCAAGGCGCTCGGCGGCGGATGGACGACCGCCGCGTTACCAGATGCGGAAGAAGTATCGCGGCAAGAGTGAGAGCGCATTTTGCATTCAGTCTTTTGCATTCAGTCTTTTGCATGCCGAATGCAATTGCCTGGCAGAAGCGCTCGCCATGTGAAACGCCGGGCCGCATTCGTCGCGTTCCCGGCGTATCGCCCAGCAGTCGAATACCTCAACCTTGCGCTTTCGGCCTGCAGATCATGAAGTATTGCGAACTCAACCACCAAGGCATATGCGGCACCGGGCTCATATGCACGGCATTGATATCGAAGCCCACGCTTACGAGATCGCGCAACTCACGGAAGTCGAAACCCTTATGCGTGATGCGCGGATTGATCGGCCGGCTCACGGACATGCCGACCATCGACTTGAGTACTTCGGAAGGCGTGTATTCCGACTTGAAGGAACGACTGCGGAGCATCCAGTTCGATACCTTCGGCGCGATTGCGAGGCCGTACATGATCGGCACCGAGATCACGAGCGCGCCGCTCGGCTTGAGAATGCGCGCGGCGTCATCGAGCAGCATGGCCAGTTCGTTGTCGTAGAGATGCTCGCAGACTTCGAAGGCGGTCAGCACGTCGACGCTTTGCGGCGTTACGTTGTTCAGCGACTCCGCGTATTTGACTTCGGGAAAGGTGGGCGCCATGTACGGATCGTGACCGACGAGCGTCACGTCCGGGCGCGCTTCGCCGAGCGTGTGCAAAAAGAGTCCAGGGCCAGCACCGAAATCGACCACCGTGCCGCGTTTCGCACATAGTCCGGTCACCAAATCGATCGCCATGTTCATGCGCGTTCGATGTGCATAACGCGCTAGCGGATTGCCGGATTTGACGGTTTGTTCTTCGTATGAAATTTCGCGCATCGGTGTGCTCCCCCTCGTTCGACTAGGCCATTTGTTCCTGGAATTTTCTGCGCCGCGTTCTTTTATTTTTATCGTTATGTCGGTTGATATTGCCGGGACTCACTGAGTCACGCAATCGACGACAGTAGGCCTTTAGCGCCTAACTTCTGCCGGCGTCCGCCACGTGCATCGGCCCTTGAGGCCTGTCTTGCAGCAGCGGAATCCAGACTACACGAAGAGCCACGCGCCGCATGCGATGAGGGCCACACTCCAGAGCCAATCGACGTTGACCCACCCCGTGCGTAGAAACCCGAGCCCCACACGCTCATGCACCGTCACGGCCAGCATGGAGATGACGGCAATGACGGCAAGCATCGACGCCGTGTGGATGGCGAGCGCGAGGGCGCCCGCTTCGAGCGCGCCGCCGGCAAGCTTGCCCGAGCACAGGGGCAAGAGCGCCGGCACGAGCATGAGGCCCGCGCCGTGGGCGCTCGACATCACGAACGACCACAACGCGAGGCCCGCGAGGCCCGTGCGCATGCCAACCGAAGGCCGTCCACGATGACCGCGCCACAGCCGCCATATGCCCCAGCCGATCAGCACCAGGCCTGCACCACGCGCGAGCATCTCATGTCCAAGCATGGTCCCGAGCGTAAGCGCGCCAACCAGCACGAGCCCTACCGATAACGCATGACCGAGCGCAATCGGCACGAGCGAGATCAGAACGACGCGCCTGCTATGCGCATAGAGTCCGAGCGCGACGGCAAAGAGCCAGCCCATTGCGGGATTGAGTCCATGAAAGGCGCCCAATCCCGCAGCCGTGAGCCATAACGCCGACGAGGAGGTCACGGGTAGCAGAACGAATCCGACGAGCAATCGCCGCCTTGCAGCCTGATCTGATGCGGCCTGTGCCCCTTCGGCCAGTCGATGAAGAAGTTCTTGTCGGTGCTAAGGCCGCCGTTCGGATCGGCGTCGAGTTTCACCATCCAGCCGTCGATACCTTCGGGATAAAACTGCGCGTCCACCGCGCCATAAAGCGAATTGGTGAAGTAGACGCGCCGACCATCGCGACTGACTTCGACCATTTGCGGTCCGCCATTCAGTGCACCGTTTTTAGCGCCGGGATGAGTGGCGCGCGACACGATCCCGCCGATGCGGACCTTACCCGTGAGCTTGGGCGAGAAGGGATCGGAGACGTCATACTGAAGCATGTCGCCCGTGCCCCAGCAGGACACGTAGAGGAAGCGATCATCCATCGAGAGATCGATGTCGGAGACGAGCGGCGGCACCGCGCCGAAGCCTTGAAGAAGCGGCGGCAGAACCGAGGCATCGGCAGGTTCCGCGGGAATGTCGATGATCTTCTTGACGGCCCACTTGTCCTTGTCGCGATACCAAGTCCATATCGACGAGGACAGATCCTTCAAGCTGATGACGCAATTCACGAAGCCGTATGCCTTGGTCGGATCGTGCGCGGGGCGCAGTTCAAACACGAGTTGATACTCGTCGCCAAAGTCGATTTCCTGAATATGCTTGCGCTTGGTGAAGTCCCAGAAATGCAGTTTTCTGCCGTATTTCGCGCCTAAAAGAAGTTCGGGTACGAGGCCGCTCTCGAAGGTATCGGGCGTGCCCCATTCGCTCGTCACCATCGTGTCGTAACCGAGATGCCACCAGCCATCGTAGGCAAGCTGTTGCGGGCCGCGGTCCACTTCCCATCGGCCTAGTGGATCGAAGCTCTGTTGATCGAGCATCAGCACGCCGCCGGGCGCTTTGCCTTTTGCATTGCCCAATGCCGTGACGTAGATGCCTCCCGGTCCGCAATGCACGGTATGCGGACGCGTATAGCCCGTTTTCTCGGCGAGTTCATCGGGCTCGATCGTACGCACGATCTTGAGTTGCTTTGGATCGGGCTTCGTATCGACGATATGAATGCGCGACGAGCGCAGCCCCGGCACCACGAGATAACGCCTTTCCATATGCGGATGCGGCGCATTGGGGCAAAGACACGAAGAGCAGGCGTTCCAGCCGAAGTGATGCAGTTCGTCGCCGGTATCGGGCATGGCGAGTTCGCCGACGATCTTCGTATAGTCCGGCGAATCGGGATCGACATTCACGACCGCCAGCTTGTCGGGCGTCTTGCGCTCGGGGTCGAATGTCGCGACATAGGCGAGTGTTTCTCGCGGAGCCTTGGCTGCAAGGCGAGGCGAAGGATAGAAGCTCGGGTCGGGTTTCCATGTTGCCATGTTGCACGTCTCCGGTTAGCGGTCCTTGAGCGGCTCTTCTAAAGCGTTCTTGCGACTCTCTTACGTCTCTTCAAGTCTCTTCATCATAGGACAAGCGTGCGCGACTCGTTCCGTCAAGCTTCGAAGTATTTGCGCAATACAAAGCAACGTGCGCTTAAGGATCGCTCGGTCGCTCCAAGCTTTACCTCAGGCTGGCTTGAAAAATTCCATCGGCATGCACTGCGCCGTGAAGTTCGTTTAAGCGCATGATGCCTGGAAGCGCCGCACGCTCTCAAGCAGTGCAAGCGTCGCCCCTTGTTCCGCTAAGGAGGTTGCTTATGACCGAACCGATGATCAGCCTGATGGTGGGCATTGTCGTGCTGCTATGCGCCGCGGTGATTCTCGTGATGCATCATCGTCATCCGCATATCAACGTCCCGAAGGCACGCTGGCTCGATACACATCCGCCGCGCGACTGGATGCGTCACAGACATTAAAGCTCACAGTGTTTTAAGCACATGCGGCGCCGGCTGATTACCGGCGCTTTTTATTGCCTTGGCCTGGGTGTTATTAATCGCCTTAGCGTCTTGGCCCTTTCATCACTTCGGCTTCCATGGCGGCGTGCCATTCCTCGTTGTGCTCTATCGGGTCCATGTCTTCGTCGATGAACGCCGATGCACGCTCGGCCACGGAGCGCGTTTCCTCTTCATCGTCGATGTCGGCGGTATCGTCTTCATCGCCAGGAGGGTCGAGCATGTCCTTGATCATTGCGCTGAGTTCGGGCGTATCCCACGGCTCGTTCCGCTGCTTTTTCTTCTTGATGTAATGCCGCACTTCGGCGTCCTGCTCGGTGGTCAACGGCAGCCCGCGAAAGGTGCCTTGCGCGTCCAGGTCATCCATGATCGGTGCTCCTATTGCTGAGGCATTCAAGCGTTTTTGAGCCGTTCTAGTGTAACGCGCTTCGACCTTGCGCCACGTCGTATAAAATGGCGCGCTTTTCCCGAACGCATCGATACCTCGCCATGTGGTTCAAAAACCTCCAGCTTCACCGTCTGCCCGCACCGTGGAACATCACCCCTGAAAAGCTGCAGCAGTGGCTCGCGCCACTTGGCTTCAGTGCTGCATCGAGCGTCGAGAACGAACGGCGCGGCTGGGTTTCGCCGCGCGGCGACGACTCGCTCGTCTATGCCGTCAACCGACAGATGCTCATTACGTATCGCGCCGAGAAGAAGCTCTTGCCCGCTTCGGTCGTGACGCAGTTCACCAAGGAACGCGCGCTCGAAGTGGAAGAACAGCAGGGCTTCAAACCCGGCCGCAAGCAGATGCGCGAGCTCAAGGAGCAGATCACCGACGAACTCTTGCCGCGCGCGTTCAGCATCCGGCGCGATACGCGCGTGTGGATCGACCCTGTAAATGGCTGGCTTGCGATCGACGCTGCGTCGGCGACGCTATGCGACGACATCATCGGTCTGCTCGTCAAGTCGGTGACCGATCTTCCGTTGATGAGCGTGCGCGTGGCTCGGTCGCCCGTTTCCGCGATGACTGAGTGGCTCCTCACAGGCGAAGCGCCCGCGGGCTTTACGCTTGATCGCGATACCGAGCTGCGTTCTGCTGGCGAGGGCAATGCAACGGTCCGCTATGTGGGTCACGCGCTGGAAGCGGAAGACATGCGCCGTCATATCGAAGCGGGCAAGCAGTGCATGCGGCTTGCCATGACGTGGAACGACCGCGTTTCCTACGTCTTGACGCCATCGCTTACGTTGAAGCGGGTCAGCGCGCTCGACGTCATCAAGGAGACCGCCGATCCCACCGCGACCAACGACGATGAACGCTTCGAATCCGACTTCACGCTGATGACAGGCGAACTCGCGCGCATGCTCGGCGACCTGACCGATGCGCTCGGTGGCGAGGAAGACCTTCGTGCAGCGGCCTAGATAGAAGCGGAAGCAGATGCAGCGGGTGCGAGAGAGGCGAAGGCGTAGTTGTTCTTGCCGTTACGCTTGACTGTGTACATGGTGTCGTCGGCGACCGCGACGAGGCGCCAGTAGTCGCTCACCCGGTCCGGGTAGCTCGCGATGCCGATACTTGCTCGCACCAGCGAAAGACGCATCTGCATGTCGGTTTCGGTCACGCAATCGATGATCCGTTGCGCGATCGCGGCCAGCTCCTTGTCCCCGGAAAACTCGCGCACGAGCACGGCGAACTCGTCGCCGCCGATACGCGCGACGACGTCGCCACTACGCACGGTCTGGCGAAAGCGTCGCGATATCGCAATCAGGAACTCGTCGCCGATACGGTGACCGTGCGTATCGTTGACGCGCTTGAAGCCGTCGAGATCGATATACAACACGGCGATGCGTGCCGGTTCGGCGCCGTTCGCAAGGCGCGCGGCCGACTCCTCCAGCGACGCGAACAGCTTGCGTCGATTGGGCAGGCCCGTCATCGCGTCGTGCAGTGAAGCGTGTTCGAACTCATGCGACATGCCGACCAATTGTCGATTGCGTTTTGCATACATTCCGATCGCCGTGATCAACACGCCGAACACGATCGCCGATAACGCGATGAGCGTATGCGACACGCTCACGATGCGCTCGCGCAGATCGGCGCTGGCGCGGTCGCGCTCGGTGCGCCAGTAGGCATAGACGGAATCGAGCGCGCTGCTGGCCGCGCGAAAATCGGCAGCAGGCGAGAGGACGTCAGCGGGCATTGGCGGCGCGGGCACCGGGCTCGAACCGATGAGCGCGTGCAGGCTTCCGAGCCGCGCGGCAAACTCGATGCGCGCCTGGCGGTACGCAATGTGGTGCTGTGCATCGCTCGCCGGCGTGCCTAGCAGCACCACCGAGGCGCTACGCGCGGCATCGGCGCGCTCGACTGCTTCGAGCACGAGCCCGATGTATTCCTGATGCAATTGCACCGAGAAAATGGTGCGGACCTGAACCGCAAGAAAAAGCAGGCCGATGAGCAGCAGCGACAACGCCACGGCTGCAAGCGGAGCTGGCCCGCGAATGCCCGCACGCCGAGCGAGCGCCTGAACGGTATTCAAAATGCGATGCGGCAGCGGCCGATCCACGGCGTCTTCATCCGCGGGCATCGGTGGCGCTGCCGATGCTTCACGGACGGGAATATTCCTCTCGCTGACCGGCTGTTGCATTGCGTCGATAACTCACTCGATGGAAGAACGCGCCCACGCGCGCGAAGAGGCCGGTGTCCGTTCTGGCGCGCGCCGCGCGACGGCGTGCAGCCTGAGTCTGCCCGGCGCTCGCTTGGGCCGAAGCCGCACGGTTTCCGCGCGCCGAGGCAGTTTGCGACTGAGGTCGCGTTGCGGCCACCGCGCTCGGACGTTGCACGGTCGGCGCCGCTTGCGTTGGAGCGGCGGCGATGGCGGCGGCATCCACTGTGTCCGCGCCATAGACGGCGGGTGCAGTCGTGCTCATGGACGCATCGCGAACGGAGACGGGCGCCGCTTCCACTGTGCCAACGGCTTGCGTCTGCGTTTGCACCTGTGCAGGCACCTGAGCCGCGACAAAAGTCGGTTGATCGACACCTAACGTCTGGCGTGCGCTGGACATCGCTTCGGCATAGACGCGTTGATCGTGCGAGAACCACATGCTGTAGGCGATGGTTCCCAACACGCCGACGGCCAACGCGCCCGCCGACGCGCTCCACAAGGCGAGACGCCCAAAGCGCAATGGTGCGCGCTGCGCCACGGGCTCATCCTCCAAATCGAGCGGCGGTGTTTCCATGGCAATGACAGTGGGATCATTCGCGGGTCGTGCATGACCCGCGATGCTCTCCTGGGGTAGTTCAGCGTGGTGAGGCATGACAGCGCTCTCCGGAACGTGATCGTCGGGCGGTGTCCAACGAGCGTTACACAACACGCTCGACACCGCCGTATAACAGTGGAATGGCGCGCATGCGATATGAAAGCCCGCGTGGCGCACCCATTCAAACGAATGGCCCAACTGATGATGAGTACAGCCTTGAAGATCGATGGCTATGCAGCGACAGCCGACTGATCCTTCTCGCCGCAATAAAGCATGCCGAACGCCTCCGTTACCTGGCGCTCAACAATGGATGCAATTCAGTTTGCTTTGCACGATGCCCGCGTATGGAGCGCTGGCGCCGCATTTTATAGGCGAAGTGCTTGGAGCAGCACCGTGCCATCGACATTTACAGGACGTGTCGCTCGCATTTTGAATACTACCGTAGCAGAGTTCACGCCCGCGCATCGAAATGGGGAATTTAGCGCTATTTGTCGGACGAGAAAGTCAAACTTATGTGCGGTAGCGCACATAAAATGCAATCGGACCATCAGGCGGATAGGTTCAGCCCGTGCCGGTGTGGAACGGTTGCGGCTCGGTGGCCTGAGGCAGGCCGAAGCGCTCGAACTCGGAGATTACTTGCGCACCAAAGAGCAACAACGTGGCGAGTGCCTCCAAACTAAACAGCACGACAATCGACGTCGTCAGCGATCCGTACACCACGCTTACCTGCGAAAGCGTCGCGAAGTACCAGACAAGCACGTGGCGCGTGATTTCCCAAAGAATGGCAGCGGTCACACTGCCTATCAACGCGAGCCGCAGCGACGGACGTCCCACCGGCATCACGAGATAGATCGATGTCAGCACGAAAACCTCGCCCGCGAAGCCGAGCAAATACAGCAAAAGGCGCGACACGCCCTTGAGCGATATTTCGATGCCGAGGAAATAGAGGCTGTTCGTGCCCATCGCCTGAAGCCCGTTCGAGACGAAAGTCACGATCAGCATGCCGACGCCCAAGAACAGGATGTAGCAGTACGGCAGCAAGGCGGACAGGAGAAAGTGCCGACGGCGGATCGCCACGCGATGCACGAAGATCACCGACATGGCGTTCTCGAGCACGGTGAAGGCGAGCGAGCTGAAAAAGATCATCGTGATGAGAAGAAGCCAACCGATGACCGCCCGATGCGTCAAAAAATTCGCGAGTTCACGCACGACTGCGCGTGCCTGTCCCGGCACGAGCCATTCGAGTAAATGGGAGAGCGTGTCGAGCAGTTCCTTCTGTCCGATGAATTTCGACAGCACGATCACGATGAGGATCAGAAGCGGCACGATCGACAAAAGCGCGTAATAAGCCACCGCGCCCGCGAGCAGCATGCCCTGGTTGGCGCGAAATGCCTTGATCGTGCGCATGACGAAGCCGAACGGATGACGTGCGACGTTCGCTACGTGCGGGCCCAGAATCGGGCCGAGTATCTTCGACATGGAGCCTCCGCGGCGCGTGGCCCACGGCGCCATGTCGTTCTGAAAAGCAAGTAATGCTCCCGTCCGTGAATACTCTTGCTCAGCCGGGACGGCGCGCCTCGCTACGGGCGGCAGCTTGCTGCGCGGCTTCTTCGAAGGCGAGGTCGAGCAGTGTATCCACGTCCTGGGCGGGCAAGTCGGCGGCATCCACGTTGCGCAGCCGGCAAAAAAGGGCAAGCGCCTCGGCGGCTGCGGCGAAGGCGTTGTTCATATCGCGGGAGTGTAGGCGTTTCTTTCTCATGCACCGCATAACGGCATGCGCGTCGCGGGACTTTAGCGTGTGGTAAGCGTGTCGTTGCTCGTCGGTGCAATGATGCGCGCGGCGTTAGCCGACACGGGCGTGGCGGACATGGACCTCGCGCCGTCGATGAATCTGCTCGGCTCAACGCAGCCACTTGCGCACGTCCTGCTCCCAGTCGGGCTGTCCGCAGTTCGGCGGGTTTTCCGGGCCTAGAACGGTGATGTAGCCTTTGCTCTTCATACAGGATTCATAGGCGCGCACCTGTGTGCAGCGGTCCGCGCCTGCCTGTCGCGACTGCGTCTTGCAGGCGTTCATCGAGTTGTCCATGCCGCTGAAGTCGGCGGGACCGTCGTTGTTGGAAGCGGGCGGGTTGGCGCTCGCGGAGAATTCGACCGGGCCGGTCTGTGCGCAAGCCGAAAGGAATAGGGCGGTCGCGATTGAAAGCGCTCGGAACGGCAGACCCAGCGGGAAAGTTTTCATCTTCTCGATTCTCCAGGCGTTATCGATGTTTTGCGTGGTTGTTTATCGTGCAAGTTCGAGGTGACATGGCCCGGTGCGCTGGCGTGCTTGATGGCTGTGGCGCAGAACGGGCAAAGTTGCCGGCGACGCTGGGCATTTTGTGTTTTGCATGCGGTGCACCTAATGCCAAGGGTGTTATTCGCAGTGACGTTTGGGATGATGCCGTCTTGTCTATTATCCGCGCGGAGGTTACTGCGTGTCCCGGATCGTGACGTGATGGCTTTCTGCGTTCGACACGCGGCGGACTTGGTGCCCACGCCTGTTTTGCCGCAGTCCCTCCTTGGCGGGATGCCGTCGGCTGCATTGTTCCTGTGTGTAGAGCGAATCGTGCTTTGCGCTTGGCATTTTGCATGTGGTGCTTTGCATGCCATCCGCATCATTCGCCATTGGCCATCCCTGCGCCAGGCACTGTCTGCAAATCCACGGTCCAAAGACAGCCCATTTCGCCGATACCTCTTGTCTTTGAGACGATCGAGTAGTCAATCGAGACGCTGCGACATTCGCGTAACGGCCTGACGGACCTAAGCTTTCTCCATCGACGGACACAAGAGCGCAGCACGCGTTCTTACCCGCGCATTCACGGAGAAGGGCAATGGACACCAATGATGGTATGAACAAGCGTCAACCGATGCCGGTCGCTTTTTTCGGCATCGCGGTGGGCCTTCTGGCCTTGGCGGGCGCATGGCGAGCGGCGGCGCATGTCTGGGCGATTCCGGCCGTCGTGCCGCCGCTCTTGACCGCGGGCGCGCTGTCGGTTTGGCTCGCTTTGATGATCGCGTATGCACGCAAGTGGCTTGTCGAGCGCGACGCCGCCATCGCCGAGATGGCGCATCCCGTGCAGTCGTCGTTCGCCGCGCTCGCGCCTGTATCGACGTTGCTCGCGGCGCAAGCGGTGCAGAACTTTTCGCGAGAATTAGCGATCGCGTTGTTCGTCGCGGGCGTGGTGAGTCAGCTCGGCCTAGGCGCTTATCTTCACGGACGCTTCTGGCAAGGCGGCCGGAAGCCCGAACTGACGACGCCGGCCATCTATCTGCCGACCGTCGCGCCAAGTTTCGTCGCGGGAACGGCGGCAGCGAGTCTGGGTTGGACGCAGATCGGCGCGTTGTTCTTCGGGGCGGGTGTGTTCTCGTGGCTCGCGATCGAATCGATCGTGATGCATCGCGCGGCTGTACACGATCCGCTGCCCGACGCGCTGCGTCCCACGCTCGGCATCCAGCTCGCGCCGCCGGTGGTGGGAGGCGTGTCGTATCTCGCGATCACGCATGGCGTGCCGGATCTCTTCGCTTACATGCTGCTCGGCTACGGTCTGTATCAGGCAATGATGCTCACGCGGCTCCTGCCGTGGATTCGTCAGCAATCGTTCACGCCTTCATACTGGGCGTTCAGCTTCGGCGTGGCAGCGTTGCCGACGATGGCGATCCGCATGCTGGAACGCGGCGCAGCAGGTCCGCTGCTTTGGCTGGCTCCGGCATCTTTCATCGTGGCGAACGTGGTATTTGCGAGTCTCATCGTCGGGACCGTGCTGGCCCTGTTCAAGGGCAAGCTTTTTCCGATAGTGGCCACGCAAGTCAAGACAGTTTGAGACGACGAGCCTGCGAGGTGCAGGCTCGTTCAGCACAAACATGCAACTAATGGTCGGATTTTCGAACATCTACTTCACCTGTCGATGTCGTACCGTTCTCCAAAACTAGCTTCCAGTTTGGCCTCGACGTAATCACGCAGAAACGCTACCCAAGTCTTGATCTTCGCATCGAGGTATTGGCGCGAAGCGTACATTGCATACACCGTCATCTTTTGCAGTTCCCAGTCCGGCAGCACGCGCACCAGCGCGCCATTCGAAAGCGAGGGCAGGGCAGACAACATCGGCAAAGGCGCGATACCCAGACCATTGGCCACCGCGACGGCGAGTGCATCGGCGGAATTCACGCGAAGGCGGCCAGGCGGAAGTTCGACATCGACCTTTCCTTGCGTGCCTTCGAACGTCCATCGATCCACCGGAAAGAATGTCGTGACGAGTTGAAGGCACGCATGCTTCGAAAGATCTTCCACGGTCATCGGCATGCCGGCCCGCCGCAAATAGTTCGGCGATGCGCACAGCACGCTCGGCATCGTGCAAATACGCGTGGAGACGAGCGCGGAGTCGGGCAGCGTCGAACTCGTGACCTGCAGGAAGACGTCGTAGCCTTCGTCGAGCATGTCGGGCACCTGCTGCGACAAGGTCAACTCGACGCGCACGAGCGGATGCTCTTCCAAATACTGAGAAAGCGCCGGCACGACATAGTGATGACCGAAGGTGATCGGCGCGTGCATGCGCAACACGCCGCTTGGCGACACTTGCGCGTCGCTGGCTTCCGCTTCAGAGAGGTCGACCAGCGAGATCACTTCCTTGCAGCGCGCCAGATAGCGATTCCCAGCATCGGTCAATGCGACGCGGCGCGTCGTGCGATTCAAAAGACGCGTGCGCAGATGCGACTCGAGTTCGGTGATCGCGCGCGACGCTTGCGCGGTCGTAATGTCCATGTGCTGCGCGGCGACGGTAAAGCTTGCCGCCTCGGCTACCCGGACAAAGATTCGCATGCTGCGCAAGAGGTCCATTGGCCGGCATCCTTTTTATCGAGCCGGAAATATCCCATGCACGATACGAGCGCGCAACCCGCTGACGGGTTCAACAGGGCACTGCAAGCTTCATTTCAGCGTTCACATCTGTTACAGCGCTTGTAACTCAAGCCTGCGAAGGCGTCGCTAACATGGATTCATGGCTGCGATGCGCGGTCGCTTCGGACGAGGAAAACATGAACGCGAAGAGTCTCATCGGACTGGGTATCGCGTCTTGTGCGGGGCTTGCTTGTGGATCGGCGCTGGCGGGTGTGAGCGTCGGCGTCAATCTGGGTGTACCGGTGCCGGTCTATGCGCCGCCTCCGCCTGTATATGTGGCGCCCGCCGCGCCGGTTTATGCCGCGCCGCCTCCGCCGCCTCCGGTCGTGTATCAATCGCCGCCCGTGGTCGCTTATCAACCGGCGCCCGTCGTCGTCGCGCATGGCCCTGCTGTCATCGTCGGATGGCATGGCGACCGGTATTGGGACGGCTATCGGTACTGGAACCGGCGTGACTGGTACGCGCATCACGGTGGATATGGATATCGCCGCTGGTAAGCGAGACGAACGGGGAGTCGCATCGATCATGAAAAACATTAATCGACAACACGGTAAGCGAGGTGCGGTTCGAACGCTCGCGACTGCAACTGCGATAGTCATCGCGGCGGGGCTTGGCGGCTGCATCTATGCGCCGCCTTACGGCTATGCGCCTGCGCCCGCTTACGGCTATGCACCGGCGTATGGCTATGCCTACGGCCCCGGTTATTACGCGGCGCCGGCGGTTTCAGTGGGGATCGGCGTGGGCGGTTATGGGCATTGGCACGGGCATTGATGCGTAATGGTTGTGAGGGCGGCAGGAGACGCCATGACTTCGTTGGAACACACGTTGCTCCTCCGTCGTCAGACCCGGAGGATCACGTCATGTCCCATGAAACCAAAACCTCACTTGCCGCCAACGCGCGCTACGAATCTTTCATGCTGGCGCAAAACGGCTGGGTACCGAATAACACGCGCTCGCCGGTTCTCGTCTGGCGTAATGCAATCGACTCGCGCGAGTTCGACATCGCCGGCCGTTTCGAATCTCTCTTTCAGCAAAACGGCTGGCCGCCGCAATGGCGCGACGGGGTCTTCGACTATCACCACTTTCACTCGACCGCGCACGAAGCGCTCGGCGTGATCTCTGGCGAGGCGGAATTGATCATCGGCGGGCCGAAAGGCCGAGTCATCGCGATCCGCGCAGGCGATGCCATCGTTCTTCCCGCCGGCACCGGGCACTGTCTTTTGACGAGTGGTCGGCGCTTTCAAGTGGTGGGCGCCTATCCGCCGGGACAGCAGTGGGACATCCGCCGCGAAGGCATCAGCGAGGCGGAGCGACAAGCGATGGAAGCGTTGCCGTTTCCCCATGACGATCCCGTGGCCGGCGAAGATGGCCCGCTCGTCCATCTCTGGCGGTAAAGCCACGCGCTCCTGGCGTCACTGCTTCGCCGCCGCTGCGCGTCGTGCACGCGGCCACGCAACGCGCTTGACCACGCCCGTTGCAAGCCCTGTCCCGATCAGCACGATTCCGCACGCCACCGCCATCCCGACCGATACACGTTCGGCGAGAAACAGCGCGCCCCACAGAATTCCGAAGATTGGAATGACGAAGGTCACGGTAATCGCGCGAGCGGGCCCAGCCACGGCGATCAAATGGAAGAACAGCATGTAAGCGACGCCTGTGCATGCCACGCCCAATCCGAGCACCGCGCCCCACGCGTGCATCGACACGCTCGCTGTCGGCCACCAGAACAGCGCAAACGGCAGCAGGACGAGCGTCGCGGCGCTCATGGTGCCTGTCGCGACGATCAACGAATCGACACCCATGAGATGCCGCTTGGTGTAACTGGCGGCGATCCCATAGAACAATGTCGCGCCCAGTGCGGCCAGGGCGGCGAGCGCAGTGGCGAGCGGTGCAACGGTCGCGGCGCCGGCATCGTGGACGAACATCTGATCCCAAACCAGCGCGAGCACGCCCGCAAAGCCGATGGTGAGTCCCGCAATGCGTAGCTTGCTCAGGCGATCGTCGAGCCAGATGTAGGCGACGAGCGCGCCCCACAGCGGCGTCGTCGCGTTGATGACGGAAGTGACGCCAGCCGACAGCGTCAACTCCGCATAGGCGAAAAGGCAAAACGGTGCGGCCGAGTTGAGAATGCCGACCATCAGAAGCGGCCATGCGCGCTCGCGCATCGTGGTGAGTGCCTGACGCATGCGGCCGCGAAGCATGAGCACCGCAAACAAAAACACTGCGCCGATGCCGACGCGCAAGGCCATCAACGGCGCCACGCCGAAATCCGTTACGCCGATACGAATGAAAAGGAACGAACCGCCCCACAGCGCGGCAAGGATGAACAACTGGACGAGATTGACGGGATTCATGGCGGGCTTCGCAAGAGAGGGAAGAGCGAAGCCATGGTATCGGCGCTTGTTGAGCGGATGCTTCTGCGCGGCGTGAAACGAATCATGCAGCATCAAGCCCGCATTACCGATAAACGCTTCGTTCTTGTTCGCCGAATCGTAGGCTGGCCGTGTGGGCGTCGCAAACGAGCAATTCTCACGGATATGTGAGCCAGATTGCGATTGAGTCGATATCGCGTGGCGCCATATCGTCAGGAGCGAGTTGCCGCGGCGCCCATTCGGTGCGACTCTTGCGTAAGGGTGATATGGGCTTCACGACAGGCTTGATGACTTGGTGGGACGACGTAAAAAGGAGAGCGCCATGGACAATGCAAACGGCAACAAGAAGGGAGTTGCGGCATCGGGCGAATCGCTGCCGCTTCGGCAAAGGCGCGTGCAAGGCGCACTCGGGTCCGCGCTCACGCCCGGTCTCGAACAGCATCAGGGCGTGATTCCACTCTCGCCCGGCGCGCCGCACAGACCGGCGCACGCGGCGCATCCGTCGCATCCGTCGCGGCACGTGCATGGCAGCGTGCTGGAAGGCGGCGACAGTCCGGCCGTGCTCGCGCAGCCCGCAGCAGTCACGGCGCAGCATCTAGGTAGCCGGTTTCATCCGCAGGCGGCCAAGAACAAGTTCATCGAGCATGGGCGGCGCGCAAAGGACGCCGTTGCGATGCGCTATCGCGACGTCACCGAAGGCGCCGACGATTACGTGCACTACAACCCGTGGAAGTCGATTGCACTAGCGGCAATTGGTGGACTGATCGTCGGCTTGCTAGCCGCCCGCTGAGCTTTTGTCGAAGTGCGGGCCTCGTCCTTGCTAATTCACGTAAATGGCGCGGTGCTTATCATTGCGTCATTCCGACATGAACCGACGACCCTTCAACACGCGCCCCGGGCGCAGCGAAATCTGGAATCAGCGTACCGCCGTGGAAAGCGATCCACGACGCGTAATGCTCGTGCATTCCGAGTCCGATGTCGGCGAGTCTTTCGCGATGATGCTCGCCATGCGTGGCTTCGATGCCGTGCAGATTGCGGATGCGCAAAGCGCGCTTCATTTCGCTCACATGTGGCGGCCGCAGGTATTGTTCATCGATACACGCGTGAACGAGGCGCACGAGGTGCTGGCAAAGCACGACCATGCACTTGTACGCGCGTTGCGCGAATGTGGCAGGGAGGCATCGCTGGATCAGATGTTGATTGCGTTCGCGGCCGAGGAGAGCAGCGACCCACGCGACGTTTTGTTGAACGCCGGCTATGACGGATTCTTCAGAATGCCGTGCCCCGTGTGGCGTCTTTTCGATGCGGTGACGCGTTTTTACGTGCACTGATAAGTGCATCGAGCGTCGATTCGTTCACCGAGGCGGCGCCGCCGCCCCGATGCAACGCGTACGCGTTTTGCTATTGCTTCGTACTGTTCCTGAAGTCGCCGGTTTCGAGTTCCACGGACTGGCCGTGATTGCGTTCGAGCGCTCGCCGCGCTGAATCTTCGATTTCGACGCGTCCGCCTTCGAACGCGCTGAGGATGGCATGGGAAGAGGTGCCGGTATTGCCGAAGTGATCGTTGAGCGCATCGAGAGAGACGCTGCACCAGACTTCACGTCCATCTACATTGGCTTCGAACGCAACTCGCGCTGCCGCCACGACGTGACGCCGCCCACTGAACTCTATCGTCATCCTTATTACCTCCGGTTGTTCGTTTGAGGCACGTGGACCGCAATGCTCGTGATCCACGCTTCAGGTCGCGCAACGGCAATGACGCTGATACTCGACTCAAGCTGCACAACTACGCGCCTGTCCCGTGCATCATACGCCGCCCGCCACGGGTTCGTGCTTTTGCAATGGCCGTGCCCGAACGCATGTGGACACGCGTGCAACGATCAGCCACAACACGCACAACCGCCGCGATGGCGCATGCCGTAGCTCCCCGAATCTTCGCTCGCGTTGGCGCCGCCGTTACCGCCGCGTCCAAGCGATGGCGCGCCGATGGTGACGCGCGCGCTGGTTTCACCGCAGCGTGGACAGGCTGCGGGTTCATCGCGTTCGGCGATACGGCGATTTGCTTCGAAAGTGCCGCAGTCGGCGCATTCGTAATCGTAGACAGGCATGGCTTCTATCGGGCAGAAGATGGAATGAACGACCAGTTTATCAAGTTCGAGCAAGCGACATTCCGCTTCACGCATTCTCGAATCTGCCAGAAAAACATTGAGTGGCACCTGCATTGCTGACAACAGGTAGCACCAATCGCCACAGGAGGCCACATGAAACGCAATATCGTTATGATCGTCACCGCGCTTGCAGCAGCCGCGCCAATCGCGAGCTTTGCACAAACCGAAGCTGCCAGCACCACGCTTGCCAACGACCTTACGCAACCGGACAAGGATTTCGTGCAGGGCGCGTCATCTTCGGGATCGACGGAAATCGATGCCGCCAAGCTTGCTCAGACGCACTCGCAGGACAAGGACGTGAAGAGCTTCGCGCGTCATATGATCGTCGACCATACCAAGCTGACCGTGCAGCTGAAAATGGCGGCGCCCAAAGGCGTGACCGTGCCCAAGGACAACTCGGATACTTCCGCGATCGACTCGCTCAAGGCACTGCACGGCAAGGCATTCGATACCGCATATATCCAGAAAGTTGGCGTGCAGGGCCACCAGGAGGCAGTGGCGCTATTCCAGAAGGAAGCAGACGGCGGCCAGAACGCGAAGCTGAAGGAAGCGGCGCAAAAGGCGTTGCCGACGATCCAGGATCACTTGAAGATGGCTCAGGATCTCGCGTCGAAGAAGGGCGTGCAGTAATCGTTCGTTGCGGCGTCAGCCCTATATTGACTCCGCCATTCCCATGTTTTTCAACGCGCCTGTTCTCGTAGCAGGCGCAAGCGCGCTTCGGCAATCGACTGGAAGCCGCCCCCGTGTTCGTCGAAGATCGATACCTTTCCCTGCCCGATGTCGTATACCCAACCCTGCACTTGAAGCTGGCCAAGCGCGAGCCGTCCCGCGACTGCCGGATGCGTACGCAAATGCGTAAGTTGAAGGCGTATGTTTTCTTCGACCATCGCCTGAACCATGCGCTCGTGTTCGAGTTTTCGCGCCCGTACCACACTGCGCGCCGCTTCTGCGTTGCGTAACCACGCGTGCACGGTAGGCATTTCATCGGCGATGGTTGCGCCCGAGGCGAGGCCCTTCATCGCGCCGCAGTCGGAATGGCCGCAGATCACGATCTGCCGCACGTTCAATGCGAGCACCGCGTATTCGACTACCGCCGACACGCCGCCGAGCATCTCCCCATAAGCCGGCACGATATTGCCGATGTTGCGGCACACGAAGAGCTCGCCGGGCCGCGTCTGCGTGATCATCTCGGGCGACACACGCGAGTCCGCGCACGTGATGAAAAGCGTGTGCGGTGCTTGCCGTCGCGCAAGACTCTTGAAAAGCGCTTCGCTATCGGGGAAGACGAAGTGGCTGAAATCGTCCGCGCCCTGAAGCAGATAGAGGAGGTCGGGCGTGTCGGAGCCGTTGCGTTCTTCACTCATCGATTTATCGGACATGGGCGCCTCGGGTTCTGGACAATGCGCGGCGTTGGTTCGCGCTTAGGCGAGAGCTTGCGGGGTTTTGAGATAGATCGCAAGTCGAAGGAGCGAAGGGCGGTGCACCACGAGAGGGCGTGAGTAGGGGAATCGCTTTGCAGGCGAGGACGTTTCTTTATAGTTATTGACGAATTCGGACCGGTGGTTTGTTATCTTTGGGTCCGTTTTCTTTTGCGTGCCCGAGCATGTCCGCCAAATCCGATTCATACGGCGCAGCAGCGGCGTTTTACGCCAGCGAGCGGTTCGTTGAAGCGCTTGAAGCGCTGAGTTATCAAATAAATCAGCCGTATGCGGATACCGAAGCGCTGAATCTCGCCGCGGTGTGTTGCTATCGCCTGAATCGACTCGACGAGGCCGAGTCGCATTGGCGTCGTGCGGTAGCGCAAGATCCTCAATACGCCGGCGGTTATGCCAACCTCGGTAATTTGCTGATGCTGCGAGGCAGATTGGATGATGCGGAAACTGTCTATCGCGAGGCGATTGCCATTCGTCCTGATTTCGCGGAGGCTCATTACAATCTCGGTAATCTGCTTGTCAAAAAGGGACGTCTTGTGGAGGCAGAGGCCGCGCTTCGTCAGGCGTGTGCCGCGCACGCCGATTTTGCCGACGCACATTTTAATCTCGCGAATCTCTTGAAGAGTCAAAGTCGATTGGCTGAGGCTGAAATTGCCTTTCAACGCGCAATTGCTGCTAGAGGAAATTACGCGGACGCATTCAACAATCTGGGTAATTTATTGCGTGAATCAGGACGCCTCGTGGAAGCGGAGGCGGCTTTGCGGCAAGCCGTGGCGTGTCGCCCTGATTTTGCTGAAGCAAATTTTAATCTCGCTCAGGTTTTGAACGATCTGAAAGACTTTGCGCAAGCTGAGGCGTTTTACCGGCGCGCCGTCGAACTCAGACGAGACTACATGGAGGCACACGTCGGTCTCGGCGCGGTTTTACATAAGCTGCAACGCGTGCAAGAAGCGCAAGCAGTATTTCTCGCGGCATTGTCGATTTGTCCGGACGACACGAATGCGCTTATGGGGCTGGCCAATGCCTACCACGCACTCGATTCGTTGGAGGATGCGGAACGCATATATCGTCGAGTTCTCATTCTGGAGCCGGATAACGTACAGGCAAGAACCACACTCGGTTATACGCTTCAAAAGCTGGAGCGCCTTTGCGATGCCGAGGCTGAATACCGCGAGGCGTTGATTCTGGCGCCCGATGCTGCCGATATCCACTACAACCTCGGCATACTTTATGGTCATCAAGATCGCCTGAACGACGCTGAACGGACATATCGCCGGGCAATAGAATGCTGTTCGGATCACGTCGAAGCGCATAACAATCTTGGCCGCATTTTGCAAAGTCTTGGTCGCCTTGAAACGGCTGAATCAATCCTGCGCAGGTCAATAGCAATCCAAGACGATATTCCCGAGGCTCATAATAATCTCGCCGGCGTACTCAAGGATATGGGCGCAATGGAAGAGGCAATCCAAAGCTTCCGTCGCGCCGTCGATTGCGGACCGAACGATGAATGTGTGCATCGAAATCTCAACTACGCGCTGACCTATCACGCAGAAACGCCACGCGAAATTCTCGAAGAATGTTTGCGCTTCGCCGCGCGACACGAAGCGCCGCTGCTTCGCCATGACATCGTCCATACCAACAATCGCGATTCTGAGCGACGGCTCAAAATTGGCTACGTCGCGCCAGACTTCGACGGACACTGCCAGGCCATGTTCACCGCGCCGGTCTTCGCGCAACACGATCACGCGGCGTACCAGATCTATTGTTATTCCAGTGTTAAAACGCCCGACGCGATAACACACCTGATCCGTCCGATGGCCGATACCTGGCGCGACGTTCACGCGCTCGACGACGAGCAATTGGCGCAACTCGTTCGCGACGATGGCATCGACGTATTGGTCGATCTGACGATGCACATGTCGCGCGGCCGGCCATTATTGTTCGCACGCCGACCGGCGCCCGTGCAAGTGCAATGGCTCGCGTATCCGGGCACGACGGGCAGCAGCGCCATCCGCTATCGCCTGACCGACCCGTGGATCGATCCGCGCGACACGGCCGATCTCGCGGATCGTTATAGCGAAGAAACCGTGTGGTTGCCCGAGACGTTCTGGTGTTTCGATCCGCGCGTCACGTCGCCGAATGCACCGGACGTGAATGCATTGCCAGCGTGGCGCAACGGTCATATTACATTCGGATGCCTGAATAATCCGTGCAAGGCGTCCGAGCGCACGTTGCGCATGTGGGCGGCAATACTCGCCGCCGTGCCCAATGCGCGCTTCATTCTGCTAGCCGGTCCGGGCCCGCGCGAACGTTTCAGTGAGCGTCTCGGCGCGTTGGGCGTCGATCTGTCGCGCGTTCGGTACGTGGGATATCAGTCGCGCGTCGATTATCTGCGGACCTATCAAACAATCGATATCGGCCTCGACACCTATCCGTACAACGGCCACACGACTAGCCTCGACGCCTTGTGGATGGGCGTGCCCGTGCCATCGCGCGCGGGCGACACGTCGGTCAGCCGCGCGGGTCTGAGCCTGCTGATGAATCTTGGCATCGGCGAGCTCGTGGTTCATGACGACGCGGCGTACGTCGATGTCGTGACTCGCCTCGCCAACGATCTGCCGCGTTTGACCGAGTTGCGCTCGACGCTGCGCGCAAGGCTCGAACGCTCGCCGATGATGGATGCACCGCGCTTCACGCGCAATCTGGAAGCGGCGTATCGGCAGATGTGGCGCGCGTGGTGCGCTTCGCCAGGCGCTTGAAAAAGAGCTTCACTTCGGTTTTTACGAACCGACACCTCTGAAAATTCACGTTTTTCAATGTCGAATGCTGCGATAGGCTTGGGTCATCGTAAGCAAAAAGAAAGGATTCGACATGAAATGCCCCGTGTGTCCCGCGACGGATCTCCTGATGACCTCGCGCGAGAGCATTGAAATCGATTATTGCCCGTCCTGTCGCGGCGTGTGGCTCGATCGCGGCGAACTCGACCGGCTCATTCAGCGCGACGAACAGGTCTCGCCGCAGCAAACGGCAGGGCGCGAAGCGTGGCGCGACGAGGACGACGATCGCGACCATCGCGTGCGACCGCGCTATGACGACCATCGCTATGGCGACTCGCACTCGAACTATGGACATTCACGCAAGAAGAAGTCGTTTCTCGGCGATCTGTTCGACTTCGGCTGAACCCGTCTTTCCAACTTTTCAGGCAATCCGACCCAACCGCGCGCTGCGCGAAGGAGATCAAGCATGGCAACGGTAAAGCAAGTACTCAAGGCCAAGAACGATGACACGGTGCATACCATCGACGTCGAAGCGAGCGTGTTCGATGCGGTCGTGCTGATGTCGAAGGCCGGCGTCGGTGCGGTCGTGGTCACGGTGGGAGGGCGCGCGGACGGCACGGTGTGCGGGATCGTCACCGAGCGCGACTACGCGCGCAAAGTCATCTTGCAGGACAAGGCATCACGCAATACGACCGTGTGCGAAATCATGAGTGCGCCCGTGTTGTCGGTGAGCCTGCGCACGAGCACCGACGAATGCATGGCGTTCATGACCACGCGCCATGTCCGTCATTTGCCGGTGATCGAATGCGGCCGGCTGATGGGGATCGTTTCCATCGGCGACATGGTGCGGCAGTTGATCGATGAACAGCAGTTCGCGATCGAGCAGCTGGAAACGTACGTTCGCGGAACCAGCGAAGAAATGCCCGCTTGCGCGCTTACCCGGCGCAGTCCAGTGCCGCAGACGTTGGCGCTGCGTTTCGCTTGATGCGCAAATCAGCGCGCATCCGCATTCAACAGACGCCCCAGGCTATCCGCCAAGCCACGCCATCCCCCCAACTCGTTGGCGCGTACGAGCCGCGTGGCCGGATACCACTTCGTTACCGCCGGATCGTGTTCGTACCGCCATTCAGCGACCTGATTGAGCAGCAAGTAATTGCGTTTGCCGAGCGCGCCCGCGATGTGCGCCAGGCTGCCATCGTTGCCGGCGAACGCATCGAGCCGGTCGAGCAGGGCGATGGATTGCGCGAAAGTCGTATTGGAATCGAGCGTCGTGAAACGGTTGAGATTGCGTGAACGCGGGTCGTCCAGCCAACGCTTGCGCTCGAAGCCGCGCTGCATGATCACCCAGTAGATGTCGCCGGAGTGGTCGAAAAGCGCGTCGAGATCGGGCAAACATAGGCTCCGATGACCGAAATTGTCCGGCGATTCGGACGACGACCAGAAGATGCCGACGCAGCGCCTGCCGCGCGCGCGATGCCAAATCGTGTCGAGAATGGCGTCGGCCGCATCCGGCTCTGCGGGCTCGATATAGCGCCCGAACGGCATATGGCCGAGCGCTGGGAAGAGGGACGTGAAGAGCGCGAAGGGATCGGTCCACATGTCGCCTTCCGCCGATGCGCGCGTGAAGCCGGCCGCGCGCATCGCGGCAGCAAGCGCCTCGTGTTCGGATTCGGGAATGACGAGCCTGAACCGGCTGTCTTCATACTCGACTTTCACTCCCATGACTTCCAGCGCGCCTAGATAGCGCACCCATTGAATAAGATCCCCGTAACCGGATGCAATCGACTTGACGGTGATACGCGCGGGCAATTCACGCTGGCCGCTCCAGTATCCGTCGAGATTCACATGTGGAAAGAGCACGCGCCGCGCTTCTGGCGACGACCACCATCGATGCATCGCCGCAACCCCGTGCTCGATGCCGTGCAGCCGCATCTGGCTGCGTGCCTGGTGATGGCCGAGCACGTAGACGGAATGCTCGTCGACGCCATCCGCATTTAAATCGAGTACGCGTTGATCCTCGCCGAAATAGTGCCAGCCGTAGACGCGCCACAAAAACGCGCTGATGGCCGGCGTCGTCGGCTTCTTTCCGAAGTAATCAATGGCGGTGAGCGCCGTTTCCTTCAATCCCAAGTGGGAGCAGGCATCGGCGAGACAGTGAATCTGGTAGCCGAAGACATCCGACTCGCGCGTCAGATAAAAACAGATGTCGAGCGCCTTCTCGAATTGCTGCGCGCGCAAATGCGTTACCGCTCGCCAATGCCAATAATCGGCGCTGTTGCTGTCAGTGGCGCGGCGTGCATCGAGAAACTCGAAGCATTCGTCGATGTCGCCGGCATATAGTTTCGGCGGAAGGTCCTGGTAGTTTTCGATCATGCGATGACTCTTATCGTTTGACGCGGACGCGCTCGATGAGCGCATCCAGGTAGTCTGGCACTGCCATGTCACTGAGTTTCAAGGTTTCGACTAATCGTTGAAAAAGATGACAATTTTTGAATTATTCGGTGAAGAACGGCTATTAAGTATAGGTGGATGTTGCGGTATAAACGCGACGTCTCTACTAAGCTCTGACGCGCAATGTCGAGGCCAATTTGAAATGTCCGATATCCGGCTAAATTGAAATGTCCGGTTTGGGGTCGGTTCCTGCTTCCAAAGAAGACAGTTTCCCCACCGAGGCTGCCCGCATTTCGGCACTTCTGAGCATCATCGCGTTCAGGTCGATCTGCTTGAGTTCGCGTTGCTTGCGCGTGTTGTTGGCGCGCATCTTCGGGCGCACCTCTTCGCCCCGATTGGTGCGTGAGGGCGCTGACTTGATAGGGCGATTGTCGCGCTCCATCTGCACCTGCCTCGACAGCGCAAGGACGTGTCCAAGACGCTTGTTGTCGACCTCAGCGCCCTGGTCGACATGGGACAGGCGATCATAACGTCGACAGGGCAACGCCGCGCCATTCGCCCAAATCTCGATGCGCCCGTCCGGGTACTCGTACACATCGAGATAGCGATGGATCAAGGCGCGCGTCGCCGGCGAATCTTCAAGCAGGTACATCACGCGATCGTATTGCACCGTCAGCGAGGCCGAGACGCAACGAGATTCGCGTGCCGTCAGAATCGAATCGAGATCCTCGTCGGCACGCACCGGACGATGCGCGTCAAAGTCGCTCTTCGCGCGCTTGCCGAAACGGTCGTTGAAGTCGGCGATGAAGTGGGGCGCATAAGCATTCGCGGCCTCCCACGTGTCGATTTCGCGCAGCCGCAATTCCTTGACGAGCCGATCCTGCAAGGTCAAGTTGGCACGCTCCACGCGCCCCTTCGCCTGACTGCTGTTGGCGCACAGGGTCTCGACGTTGAGCTCGTACAAGGCCCGGCCAAACTGCGTGACCCCCTTGTCAGCCTTGCGCGAGCCCCGGTTGAGCGAGAACACACTGGCTTTATCGCTATACAGCGCCAAGGGCTTGCCGTGCTGCTCGATGTAGCGGCGCGTTGCCTCGAAATAACTGAAGGTCGATTCGGTGGCCGTGAAGTGCAGGGTCATCAGACGGCTGGTGGCATCGTCGATGAACACCAGCAGCGTGCACGCCGGCGCGCGATCTTCGAACCAGCGATGATCGCTGCCATCGATCTGGATCAGCTCGCCATAGCACGAGCGACGGTTGCGCGGCTGATGGATCCT
>NZ_JALQDB010000011.1:0-281515 GCF_023631465.1 Caballeronia sp. GAWG1-1 | reverse complement strand
CGCGGGGTAAGCTTAGGCGGCTCGAAGCGGACATTTGAATCTGGCTAAAAGCAATGGGATGGACTCCTCCTCACCCCGCGGGAACAGGGCGCATGATTGCAGTTGTCTTCAACCGGTCAATCAGGAGGAACACAAGATGGACATCATTCGCGTCGGGATCGATCTCGCAAAAAATGTCTTTCAAGTTCACGGCGTGGATCGACGCGAGAAGACGGTCTGGCGTCGCAAGCTTGCACGCGATGAATGGCTGGATATCCTGCGCAAAACGGTTCCCCTGCATGCACAGATCGGAATGGAGGCGTGTGGCGGGGCTCACTATTGGGCACGGCGTCTCCAGATGCTTGGATATACGGTCAAGCTTATCGCTCCGCAGTTCGTGAAGCCGTACGTCAAGAGCAATAAGAACGACGCCAACGATGCTGAAGCTATCTGTGAAGCGATAAGTCGGCCTGGCATGCGTTTCGTCTCCGTCAAGACGGTCGGGCAACAAGACGTGCAGGCAGCTCACCGGGTGCGCACTGGACTGATGGAGCAACGAACCGCGAAAGCAAACCAGATTCGTGGCTTGGCCTCCGAGTACGGTCTCGTGGCTCCCAAACAGATACTTCAGCTACGACGCGCAGTTCCTGTTTGGCTCGAAGATACCAACTGCGGTCTGAGTGATCGTTTCCGTCGACTGCTCACGGGGATCTGGGAAGACCTGCGCTCACTGGACGATCGGATAGCACAACTAGACCGCGAAATCACTGCCATCGCGGCATCTGATCCCGTAGCGGTGCGTCTGCAGCAGTTGCGTGGCGTCGGTCCGATGGTCGCCACGGCCTTGTTGGCCGCAGTGGGCGATGCCAGGCAATTTGCCAATGGACGACAGATGGCTGCATCGCTGGGGTTGACGCCCAAGCAGAACAGTTCAGGCGGCAAGGAACGGCTTCTCGGAATCAGTAAGAGAGGCGATTCTTATGTGCGTTGCCTCTTGATTCACGGCGCTCGAGCGATGATCCAGATGGCCAAACGCAGGACTGATGCGCTAAGTCTCTGGGTCATGCGTATTGCGGCAAGCCGGCATCCCAACGTTGCCGCGGTCGCCTTGGCGAACAAGACTACGAGGATCGCGTGGGCGATGATCACACGGCAAACAGATTACCAGCCAAGGCTGGCTGCGCAGTAAAGTCGTTCGCGACTAGCGATACCTTCTTTAAGATTGCAAAACAAGCCGCATGATGGCCAACAGGTCGAACCGGCGCTGATCGAACCCGCTAATGTCCGGGGCTTCGAGCCCGTAAAAGCGATTGGGAATCAGCGCGCGAATAGCCCATCAGGGTCCGCTGCCTCATTGAGGCGCAGCTTCATGAGACCGGATATACGTGAGCGATCGATACTAGGGCTGACACGCGGAGTGTTTGCAAACGAGGAGGAGTCCATATACGGACATTACAATCTAGCCGCTACACGCAAAAACTGCGCTAATTTATCTTATGTAAACTCAAAGATTAGACACAGCAACCACGACCCCAACATCACCCCATTTCCTCCGCCCGCCTCAAAAGAAACGCCTGCTCCCGAGCATTCCTAGTCAACGCAGCCGCACGCGCAAACTCCTCGCGCGCTTCGTCTTTGCGTCCCAACTTCGCCAGCAAATCCGCACGCACACTTGGCAACCAGGGATAAGTCCTGAGCGCTGGCTCCTTCCGCAAATCATCGACGATATCGAGCGCAGCCTGCGGCCCATAAGCCATGCTCACCGCGACCGCGCGATTCAGCTCGACCACCGGCGTGGGCGCCGTTTGCATGAGCGCGTCGTATAACGCGACGATCATCAGCCAGTCAGTCGCGTCGGCGCTCGGTGCGCGCGCGTGACACGCGGCAAGCGCCGCCTGTAGCGCATACACGCCGCGCGCGCCGCCCAAGGTCTCCGAGCGCTGCAAGGCCGTCAACCCGCGACGAATCAAAAGCGGGTCCCAGCGGCTGCGGTCCTGATCGGGCAGCAAAATCGGCCGTCCTTGGGCATCGACACGCGCCTTCGTGCGCGACGCCTGAATCTCCATCAACGCGACGAGGCCGTGAACTTCGCTCTCCGTGGGCATCAGCTCGGCGAGAATGCGTCCGAGACGCAGTGCGTCTTCACAGAGCGCGGGGCGCATCCAGTCGTCGCCGGCGGTCGCTGAATAACCTTCGTTGAAAATCAAATAGATGACTTCGAGCACCGACGCAAGCCGCGCCGCCCGCGCGTCCGCCTGCGGCACCTCGAACGGCACGCGCGCCGCCGTCAGTGTGCGCTTCGCGCGCACGATCCGCTGCGCGATGGTCGGCTCCGGCACCAGAAACGCGCGCGCGATTTCATCGGTCGTCAAGCCGCCGAGCAGGCGCAACGTCAGCGCGGCGCGGGCATCGACGGAAAGAACGGGATGACACGCCGTGAAAATCAGCCGAAGAAGATCATCGCCGATGTCGTCTTCGCGGGCCGCGTCGAGGGCATCGACGAAATCGGGCGTGATGTGCATCTCCTGGGCGTCGAGATCGCGGCCCAGTTCCTCGTGCTTGCGCGCGTGCAGCGTGTGCTGCCGCAGCCGGTCGAGCGCCTTGTTCTTCGCTGTCGTCATGAGCCACGCTCCCGGCTTGTCCGGCACGCCCGCATCGGTCCAATGCTCGAGCGCCGCGACGAACGCGTCCTGCGCGAGTTCCTCGGCAAGCGCGACGTCGCGCACCACGCGGGCCACGCTCGCAATCACTTTCGCCGATTCCATTCGCCACACCGCGTCGATGGTCTTGCGCGTCGCGATCGACTGAGCCGCCCGCCCGGCGTCCGAACGCTCGCTCACGCCGCTTCCGGATTCATATGCACGAGTTCCCAGATGTGACCGTCCAGATCCTCGAAGCCGTGGCCATACATGAAGCCGTGATCCTGCGGTTCGCGCGGCGCGCGCCCGCCCGCCTTCAACGCCTTCGCGACGAGGTCGTCCACTTCCGCCCTGCTCTCGCACGACAAACACACGAGCGTTTCGGTGGCCTCGTGCGCATCGACGATCGCTTTTGCGGTGAAGGTCTGGAAGAACTTCTCGACGAGCAGCATCGCGAAGATGTTTTCGCCGATAACGAGGCACGCGGCGTCGTCATTGGTAAAAGCCGGGTTGAACGAGAGGCCGAGTTCCTTGAAGAAGGTCATCGAGCGCTTCAGATCGCGCACGGGCAAGTTGACGAAAATCTGTTGATGCATGGCGTAAGGCTCCGACGCGAATGGGAAGACGAGCGAAATTGCCGGCTTCATTGGGACGACGTTTGACGCGCCCGTCGATCGACAGGAAATCGCCCGGGAGCAGCGAAACTCGTCTCAGAGATAGCACGGCCCGACTTTGCGGACCTCGATCGTGCACCACGCGGCCGCCGGGCACGTTGCGGCAATTTCAACTGCTTCGGCGTGCGTTTCGCAATCGAGCAGGAAAAATCCGCCGATCATTTCTTTTGCCTCGGCGAACGGTCCGTCGATGATTCTCGCGTCATCCGCCGATGCCCGCGAAACCCGCGACGCATCCTTGAGCGAAGTCAGCGACTCGCATGCGCGCAAAACGCCACGCGCTTTCAGGCTGTCGGCGAACTCTCCCATCTGCCGATACGCCTCGCGCCCCTCTTCTGGCGTGCGTTGGCTGCGTTGCTCCACGGGCTCGATCACAAGTAGCAGATAAGCCACATCCACCTCCACGAAAAGTTTTTTAGCGTCGCTCAAGTTAAACCGTCGGGGCGCTATCGGCAAGGCTGGCGTGGGTTTGCCATGCGAATTCAAGCAAAAATCTATCCTCATACGTAACATTTTGTTACTCAGTATTACTCAACGCCATTCAATCCATCGAGTAGTATTTGCTTCCGACGAGTCGGAAATGTCTTAGAAACGAGCAATAGTTACCTTGCATCGATTTCTTCTCATCATTAGTTCCAGCAGACCACCCGCTTTTCGTCACCCTTCTATCTCGCGATATCGAGCGATATAGCAAACGTTTGCGCGTTCAACCGTTCGTGTAGCAAAAGCGGGATGCGTGCATGTCGAAGCCGGTCGGATGGCGTATCAGAACCCAGCCCGCCTGTCGAAAACCAGATGCTTTTTGCATCGCTGGGCGTAATCGAAATAACGCCTGGTTTTATCTGCGCTTATGCGTTTTGAATCGATGACCAAAAGTCCTTTCCTGCTTTCGACGCTCGTTCTCGCTCTTGCCGGTTGCGGCGGCAGCGACGGCGGTTCTCCCGCCTCCACGAGCGCGGCTAGCGCCGGCCCCGCCGGCGTGGCAAACGCCTCCGCCGCCTCCGGCTCCGAAGCCGATGCCACCGAACAAGCGGTTGCCAAGGCTGCCTCGAATTTGCGTCTGACGTGTGCTTCGCCGGCGGTGTCGTCGGCATCGGCCGGCAACGGCAAGATCACCGTCGATACCCCCGGAGGCGACGGTTCGCGCATGTTCGCGATCAACGCCAAGTTCAAGGTCGCCGTCACCACGCGCGCCGGCAGCGCCGATACGCTCAAGTGGACTATCGCCGACGCGCTCGGCAAGACGGTCGCGAGCGGCAGTTTCGCGGTGCCTTCGGTTGCAACGACCACCACCCTCACCTGCTCGTCCACGCTCGCCGGCTACTTTGCCGTGTCCGCGACGCTCGCCAATGGCGGCGGCCAGGTGCAAACCTCGGGCACGCGTCCGAATGGCTTCGCGAGCTTCGGCGTGACGCCGGATCTGAGCGGCACGATTCCGGCCGTGACCTACACGAAGCAGGAACAACATCGCTTCGGCATGCAAGGCTTCAACGACAACGGCGTCATGCTGTCGGCGCTCGGCATTTCCTCGACTATCGACGATCGTCAGATGTCGGTGATGGAACCGAACGGCCGCAACACCTTCAACCCGAGCGCGAACAACCTCGATCCGTTCTACACGTCGGGCAAGGTCATGCGTCTCGTGCGGCTCGACGGCATTCCCGGCTGGGCAAGCGGTCACGGCCTGAGCCCGGACTACGGCTATGCGCCGGCCGATCTCGGCTACTTCTCGAACTACCTGTCGCGCGTCGGTCAGGAAACCGAGGCGATTCGCCAGAAATACTATCCGACGATGTCGTCGAACTACTATCAGGTGACGTGGGAGCCGTACATCCTGTGGAAAGACACGGATGCCAACTTCGTCGCGCTTTACAAGGCCGCGTATCAAGGCCTGCATGCGAAAGATCCGCACGCGGTCGTGATGGGCCCGGCCGAGCCGTTCCCATCGCTGACGACGGATCGCCTCAAGCGTCTCGCGCCCTTGGGTTACGCGCAATATATCGACGGCATCGCGACGCACGGTTATTACGATGCGGGCACGTCGCCCTCGCATCCGCCGGAGCGTCATCACACGGACCCGGACCCCGCCGATGCCGCGAATTCGCTGCTCAACGAGATGCGCAACCTGCGCGCGGAGATGGCGAAGGAATACAAGCCGAACATGAAGCTGTTCGTGACGGAAACGGGTATCAGCTATGACATCGGTTCGAGCTATGGCCCGAACTATCCGTCGCCGAACATTCTGTACGCACAGGGCGCGGTGGTGGCGCGTACGCATATCATCATGCTCGGCGAAGGCGCGGATCAAACCTATGTCTTCTTCGGCCCGGACTTCCCGGGCGAACCTGGCTACGGCACGTTCTTCGACCTCGACAATCCGCAAGCGGCATTCGGCACGACCAACATCAGCCCGAAGCCGGCCGCGATGCAAGTCGCCACGATGACCCGCGTGCTCGATGGCACGGTGACGCTCGGTCCGGTCAAGAACCTGCCGGCCGGCGTGTACGCCTATCAATTCCAGCAGCTTGGCAGCGGCAAGATCATCACCGCGTTGTGGACGCATAACAATGCAGTGTGGCCCGCGGCCGACGGCACCTTTAGTTCGAGCTACAACACCTCGTACAAGCTGCAGGTAGGTGTGCCTGGCACGGCGGGCACGGTGGCGCTGATCGATCCGATGGGCAACGTGTCGAGCGCGCCGTACAACAACGGCGGCATCACGCTCACGCTGACCGAGTCGCCGCGTTATATCGTGTCGACGCTGGCGGACATCGCGAAGAACAACACGACGAAGCCGCTGGGTTATAGCGGCAACTAAGCGCGATCGAGATACTCGAACGAAGAGAACCCGGACCGTGGCAACGCGGTCCGGGTTTTTTATGGCTTTGAAAATCCTGTCTCGATATTGACAGCGCGCCTGGTTCCAACTGATACTCCATTCCATGCACGCAGACCTCGTCCTCGCCATCGCCGCGATTAAAAACCCAATGAACGCCATTAAGCATGGCGGGTCATCGGGAGAACGTGTGCGCTAGCAGCCAAGGCTCAAGCAGACAAGTTGGTTCCGAAGGCCCCGCCGAAAGACGGGGCCTTTTGTTTGATGCGTGCTGGCCTTCCGTCTTCGGCTCACGACATGGAGAGCGAGATGGAAGAAGGTTCGGAAGTGCTACAACGCGGCGTGTTGCACGGCGTGGCAGCGGGCAAGCTGGATGCGAGCGGCGCACGCGTGGTGGTGTATGTCGAAGTCGCGCCGCATCAGACGGTGTCGTGGCGTCTTGCACGCGATGCCGACTTGCGTATCGCCGATGCATCCGTGTGGCTCACGCGTCATCAGGATCCCTACGATTACTGGATGAAGCCCGGCGATATCGTGCGCCTGAAGCGCGGCGAACGCGTGTGGTTGTCGTCGGAGAGCGAGCACGCGGTCGAGATATCGCTGACGTCGTATCGCAAGAATAAGGCGCGCACTTGGGCGCGGATTCTCGCGCGCTTCATGCCGCGCGCCGCGAACGCGACCAGCTTCTGAGCGTGCGCTCAAGACGGGCACTCAAGGCAAGACACAGCGAAAGTTCGCCGCGACATTGATGCTGCCCTTACCCAGGTAACGCGGATAGCCGGGGTAACGGCAGATCGGCCGCGTGCGTCCGTTGGTGGCCGGCGCAATGTCGCTGCCGATGAGCGTCTCGGGCGCCGTGCCATTCGTGACCCACTCGTCAAGCGCGCCCAGTTCGTCCCATGCGGGAATGAACACGCCGTTGCCATGCTGAAAACCCGGCACCATGTAAAGCCGCATGAAGGAATCGACGCTGTCTTGGCCGTACTTGTCGATGAGCCCGTTGAAGAACGCGATGGTCTGGTTCGGGCTGATGACTTCGTCGGAGAGTCCGTGCATTGCAATCAGCTTGCCGCCGTGCGCGATGAATGCCGCGAAGTCCGGGTTCATCGCGCCGACCGTGTAGGCGAGCGTGATGAGCCGTTGCTTGTAGCGCGCGGGATCGTTCAGGTCGAAATTGAGCGAGTTGAACGAGAGATCGCGTGTGACGAAGTGGCGGATATACGCGTCGCCTTGCGCGAAGAGATAGCCATTGGCGCCGAAGGTTGGCGGCGAAAGCAGCGTGGGTGAATCGCCGAGACCGAGCGTGCCGGAGAAATCGACGCCCTGAAACACGTTGTAGCCCGGATAAGTATCGACGTTATACGCGAGCGGATACGGCAGCTTCAGGCCATCGCGCAGGAGTTCGAGCGTCTCGATCTGCGCGTCGGAAAGACAACTGTCGCGCAGTGAAGGCCGCTGCCCGTTCGCGCAGCGCAACGACGCGATGATCTGCGGCTCGAGCTTCCGGCAAGCTTCCACATTGCCGACGATGCCATCGGCCGCGCCGTCGAGCTTGTCGCATTCATGCACGACCGTTTCGAACAACCGCCGCTGCTGCGCGAGACCGACGAATCCGCCCGGCTTGGCATAGGACGCCTGCCCGACTTTCACGCCCATCAGCCGCACGCCCGAGAAGTTGATAGCCGGCGCATTGGCGATCACGCCGTCGTAATCGTTCGGAAAGCGTTCGATGACCGTGAAGCCTTCGCGTCCGCCGGTCGAGCCGCCCGCGAAGTACGTCTTCTCCGGCGAACGTCCGTAGCCCATCTGGATGAGCGCGAGCGCGACATCGCGGGTCTTCTTGAGATGCGCGAAGCCGAAGTTGACGATGGCTTCGTCGTTCACGGCAAAGTCCGCGCGCCCCGCGTTGCCCGAGTGCCCCGAGTCGGAACCGAAGGTCGCATAGCCGCGCGCGAGCGGCGTCGAGTCGGGCGCGAAAGGCATGGGTTCGGTGCCGGAGACGAGCGTGCCGTTATAGCCGCCGCCGCCCATCTGCAACGCGCGGCCGTTCCATCGGCTCGGCAGATTCACTTCGAAGCGGATGTCGGGCGTGTTGTCCTGGATTGCCCGGATGATGCCCGTGACGCGGCAATACTCGCCGTTGCGATTGCCCGGCGCGGCGGCCTTCGTCACCGACGCGCTCTCGATCAGCGCGCCGCGCGTCGGCAGACCGATGATCGATGCGGGCACCGTCTTGCCACCGAGGTCTTCGCAATGCTTCGTGAGATACGTGGCGGCATGCGCGCCCGCAAACGGCAAGGCGAGCGCCAAGAAGACGAGCAACTGCCGCCATGTCCTCATGGACAGGCCCGCGAGACAGCTAGATGAAAGACAGCAAAGACGTGACACGAGATGGGTTGGCCGCTTCGAACGCCGCTCAATATATAAGAAGCGATCGGCGAAGGCCAATCGCACCGGCTGCACGTTGTTGCGGCACAACCGCCGCACATCTCGCGCCTGCCCTCTTTCGCTTCTGGTCGAAGCGTTCATTCGCCGTCCCATTCGCCGCGCAGGTCGCTGCTTTCGAGCAACTGAAGCAGGGTCTCGGCGGGCCGGCTCAGATGTTTCGCGCCGAACGCGATGAACTCCACCTCCGGCAATCCCGGCAACGCTTCGCGATTCACAGGCGGCGCGAGTCCGCGTCCCGCCAGAAAATGCGAACGCACCGTGAGCCCGAGTCCGCCGCGCGCCGCCGCGATGCAGCCCGCATGGCTGCTGCTCGTGCAGACGGTTTGCCAGCTCGCGCCGGCCATGGCGAGCGCATCGAGTACCACAGCGCGCGTCACGCTCGGCTCGGCGACCAAGATGAGCGGCAAGGGCTGAGTCGTATCGACGATGGTGCCTGGCTTTGCAAGCCACTCCAGTCGGCCGCTGAACAGCCGCGTGCCGCGCGCATCGCCGATACGGCGCTTGCCGACGGCAAGATCGAGTTCGCCAGCATCGACGAGTTGATACAGCCGTCCCGTCATGCCGATGGTGATCTCCAGTTCGACATCCGGATGCGTGTCGCGAAAGGCGGCAAGCACGCTCGGCAGCGGCCCGAGCGCCAGATCGTCCGATGAACCGAGCCGCACGCGTCCGCGCAGCCGCGGCGAACTGAACTGCGATTGCGCATGCGCCATCGCTTCGAGAATCACGCGGGCGTGAACGAGCATGGCTTCTCCATCGGCCGTGAGCGCGAGAGAATGGGTATCGCGCACGAGGAGCCTTCGTCCGACGCTTTCTTCGAGGCGTCGAATGTGCTCGGAGACGCTCGACTGGCGCAGACCGAGCTGACGGCCGGCGTCGGTAAAGCTGTGCGACGTGGCCACGGTCGCGAAGGTGGTCAGCCACACGGCATTCAGCATGCGGCATTGTGATCGGAAATCACGATCACAGTCAATGCGGTTAGCGGTCTTCCCGATAGCGCGCGGAGTCATTAACATTTCACAATGCGCGCTGACGGGCTTTTCACTAGCCTTTCGTCAGGCTTTCGCGGCGCGCCGCTTCCTGCCACTTCGCCCCTCAAATGAACAAACTGTCATCGCACACGGCTCTACTCTGGATCGTCGCCGTGGGCTTCTTCATGCAGGCGCTGGACACGACCATCGTCAATACGGCGCTGCCGTCAATCGCCCGCGATCTGCACGCGGCGCCGCTCGCGATGCAGTCCATCGTCGTTGCCTACACGCTCACGATGGCGCTTTTCACGCCTGCTTCGGGCTGGCTCGCCGACCGCTTCGGCACGCGGCGCGTGTACTTCGTCGCGATCACGTTGTTCGTGATCGGCTCGCTTGCCTGCGCGAGCGCTCACACGCTCGATCAACTCGTCATGGCGCGCGTGCTGCAAGGCATCGGCGGTTCGATGTTGCTGCCAATCGGCCGCCTTGCCATTCTTCGCACGATGACGGGCGAAGCCTACGTGTCCGCGCTCGCGATGATTTCGGTTGCCGGACAGGTCGGCCCTATTCTCGGTCCGACGCTCGGCGGCTGGTTCGTTCAGTCGTTCACGTGGCACTGGATCTTTCTGATCAACGTGCCGATCGGCGCGGTCGGCCTTTATGCCGTGCGGCGCTTTCTTCCCGACGACGCCATCAGGAACGCGCCGCCTTTCGACTTCGTCGGTTGCGGGCTCTTGTCCCTGTGCATGGTGGCGTTTTCGTTGGCGCTGGATAGTCCGGTGCAAACGCATCGCGGGCTCGTGTCGGCGGCGCTGTTCGTCGTGGCCGCCGTCTCGGCCTTCGCGTATATCCCGTATGCGCGCAGAAAGCGCAATCCGCTCTTTCATCTCGCGCTCTTTCGCGAGCCGAACTTCAGCGTCGGGCTGATCGGCAATCTGGTGTGCCGGATCGGGTCGAGCGCGGTGCCGTTCTTGTTGCCGCTTCTCATGCAGCTCGAACTCGGCTACAGCCCGCTGCATTCCGGCTTGATGATGCTGCCTATCGCGTTCGCGGGCACCTTGTCGAAGCGCTGGATCGCGGGGCTCGTCAAGCGCTACGGCTACGACAATTTTCTGCTGGTGAATACGGCGCTGGTGGGCGCGTCGATCATCGGCTTTGCGCTGTTTTCGCCGTCGCTGCCGCTCGTCGTGGAGATCGCCATTCTCGCGCTCTTCGGCGCCTGCAATTCGATGCAGTTCGCGGCGATGAACAGCGTCACGCTCAAGGGCCTTTCCATCAAGGATGCGGGCAGCGGCAACAGCCTCTTCTCGATGGTGCAGATGCTTGCGATCGGGCTTGGCGTGTCGATCGGCGGGTCGCTCGTGCAGGTGTTCGAGCATCAGTTCGGCTCAGGCGCGATCGGTTTCAGACTGAGCTTCCTGTGCATGGGCGTGGTGACGTTGCTATCGGGTCTCGTGTTCAGACGGCTCGACAACGCGCCGCGCGCCGCCGCGCCCGCGCCTGCCGCGCGCTGATAGCGGCGTGCGCCCGGGTAGCCCCGAGCGCGCCGCACGCATAAAGACTATCCTGTCGATCGCTATTCAACCTCGGGAGCGCAATCGTGCAATATCGCAAATTCGGCAGCACCGGTCTCACCGTCTCGCGTCTCACCCTCGGCACGATGACCTTCGGTTTGCAGACGGAAGAAGACGCGTCGTTCGCCATCATGGATCGCGCGGCCGAGGCGGGCGTCAATTTCATCGACACCGCCAACGTTTATCCGCTTGGCGCGACGAACGACCTCGCGGGCCGCACCGAGGAAATCGTCGGACGCTGGTTGAAGGGCCGGCGGCATCAATACATTCTCGCCACCAAGGCCGTGCACGCGATGGGGCCGCTTACATGGGATCAGGGCGCATCGCGCAAGCATCTGCTCGATGCAATCGATGCGTCGTTGAAGCGTCTTGGCACCGACTACGTCGATCTCTATCAACTGCATAACGACGATCGCGACACGCCGCTCGACGAGATGCTCGAAGCGCTCGATATCATCGTGAAAAGCGGCAAGGCACGCTATGTCGGGGTATCGAATTTTCTGGCGTACAGGCTCGCACGTGCGCTAGGTCGCGCCGATGTACTGCGCACCGCCCGCTTCGTTTCCGTTCAGCCGCGTTATAACCTGCTGTTTCGCCAGATCGAGCGTGAACTGCTGCCGCTGACGGTGGAAGAAGGGCTCGCCGTGATTCCGTATAACCCGCTCGCGGGTGGCTTGCTGACGGGCAAGCACAAGCACGACGCCGCGCCTTCGGACGGACGCTTTACCGCGACGGTCGGCAAGGCGGGAGAAATGTATCAGCAGCGCTACTGGCACGAGCGCGAGTTCCAGACCATCGAAAAGCTGAAAGATGTGGCGAAGGAAAACGGCCGGTCGCTTGCGAGCACATCGCTTGCATGGGTGCTGGCGAATCCGGCGGTGACCTCGGCGATCATCGGTGCAAGCCGCGTCGAACAGCTCGACGAGACGCTCGCGACAGTGGATCAGCCGATCGATGCCGAGCTCAAGGCGAAGCTCGACGATCTGACGGTGGAGTACCGATGGGGTGACGCATTGCGTTGATCACCCTCGCCCCGGCCGCGCCCGATACAAGCCTTCGAGCGAATAAATCGCCAACGCCGCCCAGATCGCGCCATAGCCGATCAGACGGTCATGCCCGAACGCCTCCTGATAAATCACCACGCCGATGAGCAACTGCAGCGTCGGCGTGATGTACTGAATCAGGCCGAGCATCGACAAGGGAATGCGCCGCGCGCCGGCCGCGAACAGCAGCAACGGCACGGCGGTGATCGGCCCGGCCGCCGCGAGAAGCACCTCGATGCCCACGGACGCATCCAGGAAACCGCTATGTCCGTTCGCGCCGAGCACGAATAAATAAAGCAGCGCGACAGGACACAGCAACATGGTTTCGAGCGTGAGCCCTTCGAGCGCGCCGAGCTTCGCCGTCTTGCGCAACAATCCGTAGCCGCCGAAAGTCAACGCGAGCGCGAGACTGATCCAGGGCGGCGCGCCGTTCACCCAGGTGAGCCACAGCACGCCGAGCGCGGCGATGACAACGGAGAACCACTGCATCGGCCGCAACCGCTCGTGCAGGAAGGCCATTCCGAACAGCACGTTGACGAGCGGATTGATGAAGTAGCCAAGACTTGCCTCGACGATTCGCCCGTCATTTACCGCCCAGATGTAAATGCCCCAGTTCGTCGATAGCAACACGGCGCTCGCCGCGAAGCGCGCAAGCAGACGTTTGTCGCGCAGCACCGGGCCGAGCCAGCGCCACTGACGCCGCACCGTCAGGACGATGAAGAGGAAGATCAGCGACCAGGCCATGCGGTGCGCAAGCATCTCTAGCGCGCTAATCGAATGCAACGCCTTGAAGTAGATCGGAAACAGGCCCCAAAGCGCGAAGGCCGCGAATGCGTAGACGACACCAGGATTCATTGTTCGACACATAAAGCGCACCGTGGCACGCACGTGGAACGCGCATTGCTCTTGCATCCGGCTCGATTGAAACCGGAAGCGGTCCGCAAGGAATGAAAGCCGGATTTTAGTCGAGAGCGGTGTCAATGGTTGAACGCTGACCGAACCGCCGGTCGAAACAGCGCTCCAATGCAGTGCATGAATGAGGTCGGCAGCCGCGTGCTAGCATGCGCGAACTCGAGCGGCGCTGCCCGCTCCCCTTCCGCTTAACCGGTCCCAATGAATAATCAGTCCGTCCATCAAAGCTTCTTTCATATCCTGTTGTTCGTCGTCACGCTCGCGCTTGCGTGGGTGCTCCTGCCTTTCTTCGGCGCGATCTTCTGGGGCGCGATTCTCGCTATCCTGTTTCAGCCAATGCAGCGCTGGCTCACCGTGCGCTTCGGCAAGCGGCGCAACCTCGCCGCGCTGACGACGTTGGCTGCGGCGATTCTCATCGTCATCATCCCATTGGCCGTGGTGGCCGTGACGCTCGTGCAGGAAATCGCGCTTGTCTACGCGCGCATCAAGAGCGGCGACCTGAATTTCGGAGTGTACTTTCAGCACGTGCTGCATGCGCTGCCGACTTCGGTGCAGCAGATGCTCGGGCGCTACGGTCTCGACGATATCCCTGGCATCCAGCGTCGACTCATGGAAGGCGCGGCGCAGATCAGTCAGTTCGCGGCGGCGCAGGCGTTGTCCATTGGCCAGAACACGTTCCAGTTCGTCGTGAGCTTCGGCGTCATGCTGTATCTGGTGTTTTTCCTGCTGCGCGATGGCGGCGAGATCGGCCGGCGCATCCGTCGCGCCTTGCCGCTCGATCCGGCGCCGAAGCAGCATCTGATCGCGAAGTTCACGACCGTCGTGCGTGCAACGGTCAAGGGCAATATCGCGGTCGCCGCCGCGCAGGGTTTGCTGGGCGGGCTCATCTTCTGGATTCTCGGCATCAACGGCTCGCTCTTGTGGGGCGTGCTGATGGCGTTTCTCTCGCTCCTGCCCGCGGTCGGCGCGGCGCTGGTCTGGGCGCCCGCCGCGATCTACTTCTTCGCGACCGGCCAGATCTGGCAAGGGCTCGTGCTGGTTGGATTTTGCGTGGTCGTGATCGGTCTCGTGGATAACGTCCTGCGCCCGATTCTCGTCGGCAAGGACACGAAGATGCCTGACTGGGTCGTGCTCATTTCGACGCTCGGCGGCATGGCGCTTTTCGGCATCAACGGCTTCGTGATCGGGCCGCTGGTTGCGGCGCTCTTCATGGCAAGCTGGGACATCTTCACGCAAGACGAGGAAGGCAAGGAAATCTGAAGCCTGCTTCGGACAAGAAAAAAACGGCTCCGCGAGGAGCCGTTTTTCTTTAAAGCTACCGATCAGCGCGCGTGATTCGGCGGCGTGTACCGACAGTCGAAGCGCTTTCTCACCGTGCCATTTTCATCGACGCTCTCCAGATAAACGTCGAACTGCCACAAGCGCGCCATGTGCTTGAGCACTTCGTCGCTGTCGTTCGACAGATGCCGGTTGTCCGTCATGAAGTGGCGCAGCGTGAGACTGCGGTCGCCGCGCGTGTTCACCGAATAGACCTGAATGTTCGGCTCGCGATGATGTATGTCGTATTGGCGCGACAACGCCTGCCGCACATAGCGATACCCGCTGCCGTCGTGAATGGCCGAGACTTCGAGCGAATCGCGCATGTCGTCGTCGAGAATCGAAAAGAGGCGCATTTCCCGGATCAGATGCGGCGACAAATACTGCGCGATGAAGCTTTCGTCCTTGAAGTTGCGCATGGCGTAGTGCAGCGATTCGAGCCAGTCGCTGCCCGCGAGTTCGGGGAACCACTCGCGATCTTCATCCGTCGGGTTTTCGCAAATGCGGCGAATGTCGCTCATCATCGAAAAGCCGAGCGCGTACGGATTGATGCCGCTGTAATACGGCTTCGTCACAGGCGGCTGATACACCACGTTGCTGTGCGAATGCAGGAACTCCATCATGAAGCCGTCTTCGAGCCGGCCTTCGTTATAGAGCGTGTTGAGCAGCGTGTAGTGCCAGAACGTGGCCCAGCCTTCGTTCATTACCTGCGTCTGCCGCTGCGGATAAAAATACTGCCCGACCTTGCGCACGATACGAATGACTTCGCGCTCCCACGGTTCGAGCAGCGGCGCGTTCTTTTCCGCGAAGTACAGCAAGTTTTCTTGCGGCTCTGGCGGATAACGGCTTTCGATTTCCTCGGCAGATTGTGCCTTGCGATTCGGCAAGGTGCGCCAGAGTTCGTTGACTTGCGACTGCAGATATTGCTCGCGTTCACGCCGCATCGCGGCTTCCTTCGCAAGCGAAAGTTTCTGCGGGCGCTTGTAGCGATCCACGCCGTAATTCATCAGCGCGTGGCAGGAATCGAGCAGTTCCTCGACGCGATCCAGCCCGAAGCGCTCCTCGCATTCGGCGATGTAATTCTTCGCATACACGAGATAGTCGATGATCGCGTGCGCGTCGGTCCAAAGCCGAAAGAGGTAATTGCCCTTGAAGAAGGAGTTGTGCCCGTAGGCCGCGTGCGCGATGACGAGCGCCTGCATCGTCATCGTGTTCTCTTCCATGAGGTACGCAATGCATGGGTTCGAATTGATGACGATCTCATACGCGAGACCCATCTGCCCGCGCCGATAGCTCTTCTCGGTCGACAAGAAGTGCTTGCCGAAGGACCAGTGCCGATAATTCACCGGCATGCCGACGGAGGCATAAGCATCCATCATCTGTTCGGCGCTGATGATTTCGAGCTGAATGGGATAGACGTCGAGCCCGTATCGGTTGGCGACGCGCGATATCTCGGCGTCATATTCCTCGATCATCTCGACGGTCCAGTCGGACGGGCACGGCAGCGGCCGCTTTTCTGCAACATTCATCCTGCCTTCCTTGTGCGTCTCCTCGGACGCCTTGTCTTCGACTACTTCCTTGTCTGCTTCCTTCCCTTCTTCCAGTTCCAACGTCGATGCAACCGCACGATCGTCCGTGCCATCCGGTTGAGCCTTGCGCGCTACCTTCTGCACATTCTGTTTCGTCATGCAGCCGCCTGTTGCTTTTCGAAGAGTTCGCGGAACACGGGGTAGATGTCCGCGGCGGAGTCCACCTTCTTCATGGCCAGTTCAGGCGCGCCGAGCGCAAGTTGCGCATATTCCACCCACAGATTTTGCTCTTCTGGCGCAACTTGAATATAGGCGAAATAACGTACCTTCGGCAGGATGTCGTCCGAAAGGAGCTTGCGGCACTTGGGGGAATCGTCGGTCCAGTTGTCGCCGTCCGATGCTTGCGCGCCGTAGATGTTCCATTCTGTCGGCGAATAACGCTCGTCCATGATTTTCTTCATGAGTTCGAGCGCGCTCGACACCACGGTGCCGCCGCTTTCGGTCGAATGGAAGAAAGTGTCTTCGTCCACTTCCTCGGCTCGCGTGTGATGGCGGATGAACACCACTTCGATTTTCTCGTAGTTCCGCTGCAGGAACAGGTAAAGGAGAATGAAGAAGCGCTTGGACAAGTCCTTGCGCTGCTCGTCCATGGAGCCGGAAACGTCCATCAGACAGAACATGACCGCCTTGCTCGACGGCGTGGGCTGCTTGACGCGATTCACATATCGCAGATCGAATGGGTCAATGAATGGGATACGCGTGATCCGGCCCTGCAGGATCACGATGTCCGCTTCCAACCGCGCGATGTCTTCGGGATCGGCGTTATCGCTCTTGAGTGCTTCGAGCTGACGTTCCATCTCGCGCAGTTGCGCGGTGAGCGGCATGCCGAGCGCGATACGCCGCCCGAGCGCGCTCCTCAGCGAACGCACCACGTCGATGTTGTTCGGCGTACCTTCCGCCGCCCAGCCCGCACGCACGTTCTTCCACGTGGGCACCGCGAGCAGTTGCGTCTTCACGAGACGCGGCAGTTCGAGATCGTCGAAGAAGTACTGCATGAATTCTTCGCGCGACAGTTCGAACACGAAGTCGTCCTGGCCCTCGCCTTCGTTGCTCGCGCTTTTGCCGCCGCCGCCCGAACCGCCTTGCGGACGCGGAATCTTGTCGCCGCGAATATAGTCGGCGTTGCCCGGATGAACATACTCGCGCTTGCCGCCCGGTCCATGACGGAACGAGGGCTCGGCGATATCCTTCTTGGGGATGGTAATGCTCTGAGTGCTCTGAATATCCTTGATGCTGCGATCGCGCACTGCGTCCGAAACCGCGCGGCGAATGTAGTTCTTGACGCGTCGCAGAAAGCGCTCGCGATTGGCGATGCTCTTGTTCTTACCAGCTAACCTGCGGTCGATGATCTGGTGCAGCACATTCAGTCTCCCGCGTTGATGGCGAGGATGCGAGGCGCTGCGCGAGCCTTGGGCGTGCCGCGAAGGGCATGCCAGCGTCTCTCTCTCGCAAAGTGCCCGCTTTGCCGCTCAGGAAGTCACACCTTGCGGCGCAAACTTCGGTCCCGAGCGGCGCGGACCTACATTACAGCATGCTGCGTCCTGCTTACGACGACTTGCGCACGCGCAGATACCAGTCGCAGAGCAGCCGGACCTGCTTCGGCGTGTAGCCCTTCGCGACCATGCGATTGACGAAGTCTTCATGCTTGCGTTGCTCTTCAGCCGAACCTTTCGCATTGAACGAAATGACCGGCAGAAGTTCTTCGGTGTTCGAGAACATTTTCTTCTCGATTACCACCCGCAGCTTCTCATAACTGATCCACGCCGGGTTCTTGCCGCCATTGGCCGCCCGCGCACGCAACACGAAGTTCACGATCTCGTTGCGGAAATCCTTCGGGTTGCTGATGCCTGCCGGCTTTTCGATCTTTTCCAGTTCCGCATTGAGCGAGGCACGGTCGAAACTCTCACCGGTATCGTGATCGCGGAACTCCTGGTCCTGAATCCAGAAGTCGGCATACGTCACGTAACGGTCGAAGATGTTCTGTCCATACTCCGAATACGATTCCAGATAAGCGGTCTGAATTTCCTTGCCGATGAATTCAGCGTAGCGCGAAGCCAGCACGTCCTTGATGAACGACAGATACTTCTGCTCCGTCTCCGGCGGAAACTGCTCGCGCTCGATCTGCTGTTCAAGCACGTACATGAGATGCACCGGATTCGCCGCGACTTCCGACGAGTCGAAGTTGAAGACGCGCGACAAGATCTTGAACGCGAAGCGCGTGGACACGCCCGTCATGCCTTCGTCCACACCGGCAAAGTCGCGGTACTCCTGATACGACTTCGCCTTCGGGTCCGTGTCCTTGAGGTTCTCGCCGTCGTACACCTGCATCTTCGAAAAGAGGCTGGAGTTTTCAGGTTCAGCCAAGCGCGTGAGCACGGCCATCTGCGCCATCATCTTGAGCGTGCCTGGCGCGCATACCGCTTCGGCCAGCGACGAGTTACGCAGAAGCTTTTCGTAGATCTTGACCTCTTCGCCGTAGCGCAGGCAATACGGCACCTTCACGACGAAAATACGATCGAGCAGTGCCTCGTTGTTCTTGTTGTTGCGGAACGCCTTCCATTCCGACTCGTTCGAGTGAGCGAGAATCACGCCGTCGAAAGGGATCGCGCCGAAGCCTTCCGTGCCCTTGAAGTTGCCTTCCTGCGTAGCCGTCAACAACGGGTGCAACACCTTGATCGGCGCCTTGAACATTTCGACGAATTCGAGCATGCCCTGATTGGCGAGGCACAGGCCACCCGAATAGCTGTATGCATCCGCGTCGTCTTGCGAATAGGTTTCGAGCTTGCGGATATCCACCTTGCCGACGAGCGAGGAGATGTCCTGATTGTTCTCGTCGCCAGGCTCGGTCTTGGCAATGCCGATCTGACGAAGAATGGAAGGATAGCGACGCACCACGCGGAACTTGCGGATGTCGCCGTTGTACTCGTGCAGGCGCTTCACGGCCCACGGAGACAAGATGCTCTTGAGATAGCGGCGCGGAATGCCGTATTGCTCCTCAAGCACGGGACCATCTTCGTCGTAATCGAAGAGGCCAAGCGGTGATTCGTTGACAGGCGAGCCCTTGATCGAATAGAACGGGACGCGCTCGGCAAGCTGCTTCAAACGTTCGGCGATCGACGACTTGCCGCCGCCCACCGGACCCAGCAGATACAGGATCTGCTTCTTCTCTTCCAGACCCTGCGCCGCGTGCCGGAAATACGACACGACGTTCTCGATCACTTCCTCCATTCCGTAGAACTCACGGAATGCCGGATACACCTTGATGACCTTGTTCGCAAACACACGCGAAAGCCGCGGGTCGAGTCTCGTGTCGACGAACTCGGGTTCCCCGATGGCCGTCAACATACGTTCGCCCGCTGTTGCATATGTGGCAGGATCTTCCTTGCAGAGCGCGAGATACTCTTCGAGCGAGAATTCCTCCTCGCGGGTTTTTTCGAAGCGGGTCGCGAAACTGCTGTAGATATCCATGCTACCTCCTCGCCGAAGTCAGAAAGCTATGCCGTGCGCAACGCGCGTAATCGAAACGACATCGCTTGAATTCATCCTAAACCCTTTCGAATTTTTTTTCACGCACTTGCGAAGCTATCCATCTGAGAAGAAGTGCTAGCTACACGAATTATTTTCGGTGCCCTACAATCCTCATCCCAATCTCCTCTTTTGCACATGGTCTTGCGCGGCGTTCTCGCCGCCTGTACGCATGACCGCGCTTTTGTCACTCTCACCCTGCCTTCATCCGCCAGCATCGTTGGGCGCCGCACGCTGTTGTTTCCATCTCATGACTCATACGTGCGCGCATGCATGTCAGATGCAATAACGCGGCTGTCGTGACAATAACCGCGCGTGGCGTGTGGACTCTATGAACGCGTGGTGCGACGTGACATCAAGCGTCAGGTAAGAACGAGTTCGAGCTCGCCGATGCGGTCGATCGCGCCATGCACCATCGCGGGACCTTCCACGCGATAAGCGCCCGTATAAGAACCCGTGGTGATAGTCCAGAACGGTTCGACCGTCAGTCCCATGCGCGAACAATGATTGACGAGCCACGGCAGCAAGACGCGCGGATCGCCCGCTGGATTGCCTTGCGCGGCCGGAGCAATCGGCAGGCCATCGAGCGTCAATTCGATACGCGGCGTCAAGAAGTCGAAGCCCGCCGATACGACCTCATAAGGCTCCATGCCGCTCACGATGAGCGCGCCGTTGTTCTGCGAATCGGCAAGTTGCGCGAGTGGGTCGACGTTGGGCCATTGCGCGAGGCGGCTATCGACGATTTCGAGTGCGACGGCCATGCCGCCCAGTGCGTCGAGGACTTCGGCGTGGCTGTAAGGGTCGCTACGCGGCGGCAGCGCGTAGGCGAAGCGAAACGCTATTTCGAGTTCCACCAGTACGTGAAAAAACGAGTCGAACGCGAGCCGCGCAGGCGATACATGCACGAGGTCTGCATTGATCGGTGCGCCTGCGGCGAGCGCATCGGGCGCGCGGGCGCCGATCTTCCATGCGCCGATGCGCGCGTTTGCCGCACGCAGCGTCTCGTGCTGAATGGCATAGGCCGTGGGCGCGTCTACGGGAATGTCGCGCGGCGCAAGCGTCTCGATGCTCCGATGCTGCCGGCGCGCTTCCACGAGCTGTGCGGCGAGTGTCGATCCGGTCATGTCGATGGTCCTCGTATGCAAGATGATGCGGTGGCATCAGTGTACGGGGACGCGCTCGATGATGGCGACAGGTGCGTCTTGCGTTCGCACCTCCGGCTTTAGACTTGGCGCCGTCACGCGCGCGACGGCGAAGTTCCGTTACCGCAGCGGGCTCAAAACGTCTCCCAATCCCCGCTTGCAGCCGCCGCTGCAACCGCCGGCGTGGCAGCCGGCTTTGCTGCCTGCGAAGGCTTGACGGGGACGGGGCGCTTGCTTGCCGCCACAGCCGCTGGCTTGCGCGTAACGCGCCTGGCTGCGCTCACCGAAACCGAAGCCAAAGGCGTATCCGCGCTGAAACCCTCATTCACCTGAAACACCGCAACCGCCTGACGCAAACGTCCCGCCTGATCTTCCAGCGATTGCGCCGCTGCCGCCGCTTCCTCGACGAGCGCGGCATTCTGCTGCGTCACTTCGTCCATCTGCGTGACCGCGAGCGACACCTGGTCGATACCACTCGACTGCTCCTCCGACGCCGCCGCGATCTCGCCCATGATGTCGGTCACGCGCTGCACCGCGCCGATGATCTCGTTCATCGTGCGGCCCGCTTCATCGACGAGCGTGGTGCCCGACTGCACGCGCGCCACCGAGGTATCGATCAACTCCTTGATTTCCTTCGCCGCCGCCGACGAACGCTGTGCAAGCGAGCGCACTTCGCCCGCGACCACCGCGAAGCCGCGCCCTTCCTCGCCCGCGCGGGCCGCTTCCACGGCTGCGTTGAGCGCGAGAATGTTGGTCTGGAACGCAATGCCCTCGATGATCGTGATGATGTCCGCGATCTTCGACGAACTGCGGTTGATCTCGCCCATGGTATCGACGACCTGCATGACGACCGTGTTGCCCTTGCCCGCGATCTCCGACGCGTTGGCCGCGAGCGCGCTTGCCTGACGCGCATTGTCGGCGTTCTGACGGACCGTGCCGGTCAGCTCTTCCATGCTCGACGCGGTTTCCTGCAACGCGGATGCTTGTTCCTCGGTACGCGACGACAAATCGGTATTGCCGGCGGCGATCTGCTGTGTGGCCGACGCGATCGATTCGCTGCCCGAGCGCACGGTGCGAACCGTCGTCAGAAGGCTTGCGCGCATCTTGGCGAGTCCTTCGAGCAATTGCCCCATTTCGTCGCGCGAAGTGACCACGACTTCACGGCGCAGGTCGCCCGCGGCAATCGCCTCGAAATGGCCGAGCGCGGCTTCGAGCGGGCGCGCGATGGCGCGTCGGAGCGAAACCCACGCGAACGCCGCCGCGGCCAGCCCGAGCGCGATGGCAGACATCGCGACCGCGCGGAACCACAGAAACTGGCTCTGCGCGTCTTCGTAGCTCTTGTGCGAGGACTCGGACAGAAACTTGCGCAGCGTTTCGTTGGCGTTGGCGTAATCGTTGTAGATCGCCTGCATCGACTTGGCGGAAGCGATGATCGCGTCGTGGTCGTTGGCGGCGACGGCCTTGAGGCCCTTGTCGAGCTCACGCTGCAGTTCGAGACGTTTGGCCTGCGCCGCTTCCGCGAGGCGCGCTTCGCCGGACTCTTGCGGCAGCGCCGTGTATTGCTTCCAGAAGCCATCGGCGCGCTCGCGCATCAGGCGTGAACGCTCGATGGTCGCCGCGACTTCCGCCGTGCCCGCGAGCAGCGCGCCGCGATCGAACACGAGCCGTTCGCGCATGGCGTACATCTCGGTGTTGCCGACGGCGATGGCGCTCGGCATCTGATTCGAGTAGGTATCGAGAAACGCGGTGTTCGAGTGATTCATGCCGCTGAGGCCGAGCGCCCCGATGGCGATCAGCAGCGCGCCGAGAAACGCCATCGAGATGCCGATGCGCGCCTTGATGGTCAAAGCCTTGTTCATGTGTCGTCCCATGCCGCTCGTCAATGCGGTCGTAGCCAGGTGAGGGCCGGCGCGCGCGGAGAGTCGCCGCAACCGATTCGCGTAGCAGCGCTTCTGCGCTCGCTCACTATGTAAACGGCGCGAAAGGGACTGGCTTGAGGATATTTATTTCATCAGACGAAAAGAACGGCGCAAGCTACGCGCCGCTTTTCAGTGAAAACTGAACACTTATGCGGAAATTTCGCTGCGATGCGGAATCGAAGGCTGTGCGCCCTCACGCGTGACCGCAAGCGCGGCGGCGCGCTGGCCGAAACCGATGGCGTCGAGCACCGCCGAGCCGCGCGCGAGTTCCGCGGCAAATCCGCCGATGAAGGTATCGCCTGCCGCGGTGGTATCGACAGCCTGCACTTTCGGCGAAGGCAAGTGCTGGCCGTTGTCGTCGCCGTTACCGTCTGATTCGAGCAGCGCGAAGACGCCCTGCCCACCGAGCGTCACGATCACGTTGCGCGCGCCTTTTTGCCGGAGCGCGTGCGCGGCGCGGCGCGCATCGTCGGGTGTGGAAATGGCAATGCCCGACAGCGTCGCGGCTTCGAGTTCGTTCGGAATCAGATAATCGATGAGGCCGAACCAGTCGGCCGGCAACTCGTTCGCGGCGGGCGCGGGGTTGAGGATGGTCGTGCGCTGCAGGCGCCGGCCGGCGGCAAGCGCCGCGCGCACCGTGTCCGGCGGCGTTTCCAGCTGGCAAACGATTACGTCGGCGCGCGCAAGAAGCGCCTCTTGAGACGCGATGCTCTCGGGCGTCACCTGCGCGTTGCTGCCCGCCACGATCACTATGGCGTTCTGGCTCGCATCGTCGACGATGATGAGCGCGACACCCGTCGGCGCGTCGGTGCTGAGAGCCACCGTGGCGCAGTCGATGCCTTCCGCCTCGAGACTCGTCTTGAGCGTCGCACCGTTGCTGTCGTCGCCGACGCAGCCGATCATTGCGACCTCCGCGCCCAGACGCGCGGCCGCCACTGCCTGATTACCGCCCTTGCCGCCCGGCACTTGCGCGAACGCGTGGCCTGCGAGCGTCTCGCCGGGTTTCGGCAGACGCGGCGCGCGTGCGACCAGATCCATGTTCAGACTGCCGACCACGGTGACGCGGCCTTGCTTGGCTATTGACTTGTCGCTCATTACGCTCCTTGTGTTGCTTCCAACTTCTATCCGGCGCGTCGCGCCTCGTGCACGACCGCCGTCGATTCGCGCCGCACGAGACGCGGCGCCACGACGCGCCGCCGCGTATTGCCCGCGAGCTTGCCGGTGATTCGCTCGATCAGCGTTTGCGCGGCCATTTCGCCGAGCGCGCGCACCGACTGTCCGACGGTAGAGAGCGCGGGATACGTGTACCGCGAGAGTTCGACATCGTCGAAACCGATGATCGAGCAATCCGTCGGCACGTTGATATGGCGTTCCGCGGCCGCCCGCAATGCACCGATGCCCATCATGTCGTTGCACGCGAAAATGGCCGTCGGCTTCATCGAGTCGAACAGTTGCGATGCTGCCGCGTAACCGCCTGTCGCCGAGAAATCGCTCTGCACGATCGCGTTCGGCTCGATCTCGATACCGCGTTCGGCCATCGCGCGAATGAAGCCATGCAGACGCATAGCGCTCACCGCCGTCGCGACCGGCCCGGTAATGCAGCCGATCTCCGAATGCCCGAGTTGCAGCAGATGCCGCGTGGCGAGATACGCGCCCTTCTCGTGGTCGATCTGCACGAGATCGGCCGTGACGCCTTCGATATTCCGGTCAACGATCACGAGCGGTTCGCGCGATCCGGAAAGGCTGTGCGCGAGCACCGAATCCTCACCCGCCGATGCAATGACCAGCCCGTCGATGCGCTTTTCCTGCAGCACGCGCAGGTAGTGGCGCTGCTTCGCGGGATCGTCGTCCGAATTGCAGAAGAATACGCAATAGCCGTTCTTCGCGCAGCCGTCCTCGACGCCGCGCGCGAGTTCCGCGAAATAAGGGTTCGTCGCGTTCGGCACCAAGAGGCCGATGGTCGCGGTGGATTTCGCCTTCAGCGAACGCGCGACGGCCGAGGGCACGTAATCGAGTTCACGAATTGCCCGTTCTACCTTCGCCCTGACATCGGCCGATACCGGCCTCGAATTGTTGACCACATGGGACACCGTCGTAAACGACACCCCGGCAATGGCTGCCACGTCTTTTATCGTCGCCATACATCGTCCTTCGCTATCTTTGTGCTGCTGCTCTCTTATTTGAAATAGGCGTTCGGTGCGCACTGGCCTCGCGTGCGCTTTTTGGTTTCGCTGTTCCCGTCAGCTACGGCGTAATGCTGCCGCTTCCCCGATCGCCCTGGTCTTTGCTGCATGCTGCCTGTCATCCCGGCGCGCCCCGTGCGCGCCGTACTGCCTTACCCTTTGCTCCTTGGTCGAATTCGCCTGGCGCTCCCCGTCAAGCCCGCTTACGCCGGCTGCGATACGTGTCGAGCACGACCGCCACCACGATCACCGCCCCGGTGATGATGCGCTTGGTCGGTTCGTTCGCGCCGATCTGCGCGAGCCCCGCCGCCAGCACGGAAATGATCAAGACCCCGAAGAACGTGCTGATGACCGAGCCGCGCCCGCCCATCAGACTCGTTCCGCCGATCACCACCGCCGCGATCACCTGCAACTCCAGCCCCGCGCCGCCGTTAGGGTCGGCGGCTTCGAGGCGCGAAATCTGAAATAGCGCGGCGAGCCCGGAGAGCGCGCCCATCAACGCGAAAACGATTACCTTGTAAGGACGCGGATTTACGCCCGCAAGCCGCACGGCTTCCTCGTTCGTGCCTATTCCTACGAGATATCGGCCAAAAACCGTCCGAGTCAAGACCAGGTGCGCAATTATCATCACGGCAACCGCGATCACGAACGACGGCGAGATGCCGAAAGCGATCGGATTCGACAGAAAATCGAAGGCGTCGCCGATATACGCGGTCCGCGAATTGGTCATCTGGTAGGCGACGCCGCGCGCCGCTTCCAGCACGCCGAGCGACACGATGAACGACGGAATGCGCCACGCCACCGTCACGAGCCCGGTCAGCGTGCCCGTCAGCGCGGCGGCGGCCATGCCCATCAGCGCGGACGGCAACGCGGGCCAATGCCACTTCAACGCGGCGACGCTCACGACCGATGCGCCGAGCGCCAGGACCGACCCCACCGACAAGTCGATTCCCGCGATGATCAGCACGAAGGTCATGCCGACCGACATCACGACCAGATCCGGAATCTGGTTGGCGATGGTGCTGAACGTCTCGTAGGTGAGGAAGTGCGAACTCAACACCGAAAACAGCGCGATCATCGCGGCGAGCGCGCCGACGAGACCGAGGTAATTCGAAAAGCCCAGCCGCGTGCCGATGCCCTTCGGACTCTTCGGCGCATCGGCTGGCAGATTGGCTTGAGTCTGACCGGTCATTCAGTGCTCCACTTTTTGGTCTTGTTCGGGCGGCTTCGCGTCCGGCGCGAGCGGCTCGTGCAGCATGGCTTCGCGTTTCGCATAGCCCGCGAAGGCTGCGGCAAGCAGCGCATCCTGCGTCCAGTTGGCGCGCTCGAACACGCCCGTCATCCGTCCCGCCGACATCACGCCGATACGGTCGCAAATCAGCATGAGTTCGCGCAGATCGCTCGACACGACCACGAGCGCGCGTCCTTCGCGCGCCAGTGCGCCCATGAGCCCGTAGATATCGAACTTCGCGCCCACGTCGATGCCGCGCGTCGGTTCGTCGAACAGGAGCACGGTGCAGTCGCGGGCGAGCCAGCGGCCGATCACCACTTTCTGCTGATTGCCGCCCGACAGTTCCGAGACGGCCTGCGCCGGCCCGGATGTGCGGATACGCATGGCGTCGATCTGCGTCTGCGCGAGCGCGGCTTCGCGCTTCGTGTCGATCACGCCGTGACGCGACACCGCGTCGAGATTACCCAGTGAAACGTTCGCGGCGATAGGCAAGCCAAGCAGCAGGCCCTCGCCCTTGCGGTCCTCCGTGATGAGCGCGATGCCGTGCTTCACCGCATCCGATGGCGAATTCACGGCAACGGGCCGCAACGCCTGCCCGCCGTGCGCAATCGAGACCGTGCCGGAATCCGCGCGATCCGCGCCGTAAATCAGGCGCATGAGCTCGGTGCGGCCTGCGCCAATCAGCCCGCTCACCCCGAAAATCTCGCCCGCCTTCACTTCGAAGGAGACGTCGCGCACCACGCTGCCGCGCGTCATGCCGGCGACCTTCAGCGCCACGCCGCCGATTCTTCTCTCGCCCAGGTCGATACGCTCGCCGAGTTCGCGTCCGACCATCAGCGTGACGAGCCGATCGCTCGACAGTTCGGCCATTGGTCCGAGATGCACGAGACGCCCGTCGCGCAGCACGGCCGCGCGCTCGGCAACGCGGCGCAATTCCTCGAGCCGGTGCGAGATGTACACGAGCGCGACGCCGCGCGCTTTCAGGCGGTCGATCTGCTCGAACAGCAAATCGACTTCGCGCGCGGTGAGCATGGCGGTCGGTTCATCGAGGATCAGCACGCGGCAATCGCCGATCAGGTTGCGCGCGATCTCCACCATTTGCTGATGCCCGATGCCGAGCGCACCCACGAGCGTGTCCGGGTCGATGGCGTCGAGCCCGACTTGCGCCATTGCGTGGCGCGCATCTTCCGCGAGCTTCTTGCGGTCGATCCAGCCAAAGCCGCCTTTTTTCGGCAGGCGGTTGAGGAACAGGTTTTCCGCAATCGACAAAGTCGAAAGCAGATTCAGCTCCTGCATGACCATGCGCACGCCGAGCGCTTCGGCCTCGGTGCGGCTTTGCGGCGTGTACGGCTTGCCGGCGAGCGTCATCGTGCCGGCCGTGGGGTTCACCAGGCCGCCGATGATCTTCGACAAGGTGCTCTTGCCCGCGCCGTTCTCGCCCGTCAGCGCGAGCGCTTCGCCCGGCACGAGGTCGAGCGTGACGTCCACGAGCACCGGCTCGACATAGGTCTTGCCGACGCCGCTGACTGTCAGCACGCTGGCATCGTTCACGTCGTTCGCTCCTCGAAAGGGGCGCCATGAAATTGGCTACGCATCCTCGCTTTGTGTTCCGCTTGGGGCCCGACGGCTTGGCGCAAAGCGTCGCGCAGGCAAGAGCCTACGTCGACGTTCAAACGCGCTCGTTCGTGCTTTATCGGCATGAAAGCCGCGAAACTTGAATGGACCGAGGCTCGCGCATTCATGCCGAAGTGAAGGTTTGCGCCCGCTCTGTGTTCCGGCGGGCGGAGCTGACTGCTGCATCGCCGCGTGCGACGACAGGCAGCAGCTCGTCATGTCATGCCTACTTCGTGATCAGTTCGACCGGCGTTTCCACGACCGTCGACAGCTCCGACTGTTTCTTCTTGCCGGAAATCGCCTTCAGCGCCACGTCGATCCCGAACACCGCCTGTTTTGCGGCGTATTGATCGGCGGTGGCGAGCACGCGGCCGTCCTTCAACATCGGCTTGATGGCCGTGATGTTGTCGAAGCCGACCACCTGTACCTTGCCCGCCTTGCCCGCCGCGCGCACGGCCGACACCGCGCCGATCGCCATGTTGTCGTTATCGCACAGGAGCGCCTTCACGTTCGGGTTCGCGTTCAGGATCTGCGAGGCGACCGCGTTGCCCTTGTCGATTTCCCAGTCGCCCGACTGCAGCGCGACGACCTTCATGCCGCCGCCTTCCATCGCGTCCTTGAAGCCGGCGCTGCGCGCCTGCGAATTGGTCGTCGTGGTCACGCCTTCGACGATCGCCACTTCATCGCCCTTCTTCAGATGCTTGGCCAGATAGTCGCCGACCTTCTTCGCGCCCTTGCGGTTGTCCGGGCCGACGAACGGCACGTTCAGATTCTTCGACTTCAACACGTCCGGGTCCAGCCGGTTGTCGATATTGACGACGATGATGCCCGCATCCGCCGCCTTCTTGATCACCGGCACGAGCGCCTTCGAATCCGCCGGCGCGATGATGAGCGCGTCGACCTTGGAGACGATCATCTGCTCGACGATGCGAATCTGCGCGGCGGTATCGGTTTCGTCCTTGATGCCGTTGGTGATGAGATCGAACTGGCCGGAGTTGTGTTGCTGATAATCCTTCGCGCCGTTTTCCATGGTCAGGAAGAACTCGTTGGCGAGCGACTTCATGACGAGCGCGACTTTCGGCTTGGCCGGCGTCTGCGCAAAGACGGACGACGATGCGAACGGCAGCGCGGAGCACGCGATCAGCGCGACGGCGGCCGACAGCACGCGGCGGCGGATGTTTCGATTCATGGATCTCCTCCAGTACTTTCGTTTTGAGTTGTCTGGGCGAAACTGATTCTGGTCAATCTCATAGCCTGACGAGCGTCGGCAAACGCGAATGTCCAGTCGCTGCTTTCAACGCTGTTCAACGTTTGCCCGCCGTCGATTCTCGTTGCGAAGCGGCGTCGGGTCAATCGGGCTAACGTGTAGTGGGCGCTTTGAACATGCGCCGAAATGATGGCTCGACCGCATTCGCAAGAAGAAAGCCGCCAGCCGCGGCCGTTGGCGGATGCAATGTGCTTGCGGTCAAGGGTTTCAAAGGTCTTCCACCGACTCGCCTTCGATCTCGTTGTCGATGATCTTGCGCGCGTAGTCGATGCCCGCGCGCACCGCGTCGATCGGGCTTTCGAAAGGTTCCTGATCGGGCACGCCGAACATCGCGGTGCGGCCGCTGTCGCCGTGCGCGCTGCGGGATATCGTCGTGACGATATCGAAATGGCGCGGACCGTCGTCGGGTTCGTCACGCTCCTTCGCGCGCCGCAAAGCCTGCACCTTGATTTCGAAACCCTTGTAGTGATCGGATAGCGGAGTGGACATGCGCGTGCTCCTTGTCGTTGGTGGCGGCCGTGGGTAGGACAGCCGTCTTTTCTGAATGCTGCACTAAAAACTCTCGAGGCGTCCATGAACATGCCGGTCTTACGGCGAGCTGCATACGCGCGCTCTTTCGCCTTGTAGCGAAAGCCGTTTGCAAGGCGTATTCCCTCTCGCCTCCCGATTTCACCCGATGCCACACATCAGTGATATTCGGTTTGCCATAATGCACGGGCACGGGCGGATGGCGCGTGCTTGTCAGGAGCGCATCCGGCATTCGTCGTCCAAAGAACAAACTTCATTCAAATCAGGGAGCGTCACATGATCATTCGAGCCACCGCCCTTGCAGCAGTCATCGCTGTTTCCAGCCTCACGATCAGCGCGAGCCCGGCGTTCGCCGCCAACAGCCAGCAATCGAAGATGACCGACTGCAACAAGCAGGCAGCCGACAAGAAAGGCGATGAGCGCAAGGCGTTCATGAAGAGTTGTCTGTCGTCGTCGGCGCCCGCCGCGGCGCCCATGACCCAGCAAGAGAAGATGACCGCGTGCAATGGTCAGGCATCCGGCAAGAAGGGCGACGACCGCAAGGCGTTCATGAAGAGCTGCCTCAGCAACAAAGGCTGATTGCTGGCATTGCGTAATGCGCCGCGCGGCATCGCGCGGCGCCCATCCTTCGCCACTTGCTGCTTGGGGATATTGCACTTGCCGCTTGGGGATATTGCACTGCACCCAAGCAAATGATTCGCACCGTCGTCTTTTTCTCCTAAGATGGCGCGAAGGCGGCCCCCCAATATTCGAAGAAACACGCCATCGGCCGCCGCTCGTCTAGCGGGGCGTCATGCCTCGCACGGAGGCAATGGATGGCATGGAGACACAAGAACCGCTGGTTCAGGCGGTGGCTCGTCACGATCACCTTCTGGCTCGTGCCGGTGATGATCGTCGCGGTCAATGAAGTACGCGACGAAATGGCCTACAACACGGTCGATCTGCAAAAGTCGCTATCCACGTGGGAACTGACCGATGCCCAACGCGCATCGGGCGCCGCGGCCCGCTGTCATGGCGCGCCCGACGAAGCGCGGGCCGCCGGCTGTCCCGCCGACATCCTCAGCGCCAATGCGGGCAAGCATCAGGAAGCGCTCGACGAATACGATCATCGCAAATCCACGCTCGCGGGTTATCTCTGGCACGCGTTCGTCGGCTACTGGGTCGTTCCTGCTGCATTTTTGTTCGTGCTCGGCATGGTAATCGGCATCATTCGACGACTGCTACGGCGCACGCCAGGCGAGCAAAACGCTTCGGCAGCCGCGCCCGCGCCCAAAGTAAAAACGACGAGTCACCCTTGAAGCCGGTTCGGGAACGGTCGTTGCTACTGGTGACAGCGGCCGCGGCGTAACATCGACGGCCGTGCGGTGAAATAAATGCAAGCCATACGGAAACGGTTCGGGCGAAAACGCGCTGTCAGGTCTTTCCAATCGAGCGGTTTCCGGGTGAGCGTTGCGCTGTATCGCATGACGAAGGTTTTTGTCGTGTAGCTACGCAACAACGATATCAGTGACAGATTGGGAGTAAGCTTGCCAAGTCAAAGTTACCGAAGGGAGCGGCGGCACTGCGCGCGGGTTGGTTCGAAGCAATTTTTCGGGTCATCCGGCGGGGTCTGGTGGTTGCACGGTGCTGTGCTATAACTTGGCGAACCTCACCCTCCCGATCTAATGGGGTTTCCCAAATTCCACGATGGAGAACAACGATGCAAAGACGAAACTTCATGCTCAAGTCGACGGCTGTGCTGGCACTTGGCGGCCTCACGCTGGCGGGTTGTACGACCAATTCCAACACGGGTCAGGAAAAGGCCGCAGGCACTGCTGATGACCGCCGCTCCATCGACGCGGACGTCGACAGCGCAATCCAGCGCCTCTATTCGACCGTCGCCGGTTCGCGCGAACTGGTCGCCAAGTCGCGCGGCATTCTGGTGTTTCCGTCCGTCATTCAGGCTGGCTTCATCGTCGGCGCGCAATATGGCAAGGGTTCACTGCGCGTGGGCGGCGGCACGGTCGGCTACTACAGCACGACCTCCGGCTCATTCGGCCTGCAGGCAGGCGCGCAGTCGAAGTCGCTGATCTTCCTGTTCATGACGCAAGACGCGCTCGACAAATTCCGCAATTCGGACGGCTGGTCTGCCGGTGCGGATGCATCCGTGGCACTCGTGAAGATGGGCGCAAACGGCGCGGTGGATACGAACACGGCCACCAGCCCGGTCGAGGCGTTCGTGCTGACCAACGCCGGCTTGATGGCCGACGTATCGCTGGCAGGCACGAAGGTGACGCGCCTGAAGATGTAAAAGCGTGCTCGCGCGGCCAGGCCGCGCGTTTTGCTGCTTTTGGCGTCGACAAAGCATGACCGCCGTGTGTCGCGACCTGATGGTCGCGGCACACGGCGGTTTTTTTGTGCTTTCGCGTTGCCGACTTAAGTCGTCGCGCGATCGATCAGCTTGAAGCGCGAGCGCTTCTGCGCGCGCACGACGGACTGATACGCATCGATATACTGCCGCGCCATCCGGTGCGCGGTGAAGCGCTCCTCGAAACGCTTGCGCACGCCTTCGCGCGACAGCGTATGCAGCCGATTCACGGCCGCGACCGCGCCGATCTCGTCTTCGACGATGAACCCCGAGACGCCCTCGTCCACCACTTCCGGCACCGCGCCACGATTGAACGCGATGACGGGCGTGCCGCACGCCATCGATTCGATCATCGCCAGACCGAATGGCTCCGGCCAGTCGATCGGAAAAAGCAAGGCATGTGCGCCCGATAAGAACTCGGCCTTCTGACTGTCGTTGATCTCGCCGATATATTCAACGTACGGCAACTTGAAAAGCGGCGCGATCTCACGTTCGAAGTATTCGTGGTCCGCCGCGTCCACCTTGGCGGCGATCTTGATCTTCAAGCCACAACGCCCGGCAATGCGAATGGCCGTATCCACGCGTTTTTCCGGTGAAATGCGCCCGAGAAATGCCAGATATTCCTGCTTGACCGGTTGCGGTTCGTAGAGCTTTTCCGGCAGCGCGTGATAGACCGTCGTCACCCACTTCGCCTGCGGTAGCGGATGACGCTGCGCATCGGAGATGGACACCACCGGCGCGGTGTTGAAAGTATCGAAAACCGGCTGCTGCTCGGGCAGATCGAGCCGGCCATGCATGGTCGTGAGAAACGGCGTGTCCTGGCGCTTGAACAGCGAGAACGAGTAGTAGTCCATGTGGAAATGCAGGACATCGAAGTCCTCCGCGCGGCGGCGCACCATTTCCAGCAGCAGCATGTGCGGCGCGATACGGTCGCGAATGGCCGGATCCAGACGCAACGCGCGCGGCCAGACGGCTTCGAGATTCGCCTTGGTTTGCGAGTCGCCGGTGGCGAAAAGCGTGACTTCGTGACCGAGCTCGACGAGCGCCTCGGTCAGATACGAGACGACGCGCTCCGTTCCGCCATACAACTTGGGCGGCACCGATTCCGTCAACGGGGCAATCTGGGCAATTCTCATCGTTCTCGTCTCCCTGTCGGCCGTGAACTTCGTGCCGGCCGGCGTCAGCGCTGCAGTGCTCGTTCTCGCGTCATGCGAAAAGGTCGCGCCAAGTTCCCTAAACGTTCGGGCAAGTCGCCTGAACGTGTGTCGAGTATGACAGTAGGCCGTAAGGTCTGGATAACGAGGTTTGCCCTAGGCGACGGCGCGCTCGTTTTGCGCGCTGGTTTGGCACGTGATGTCATTATCGATGGCTCATGCGTTAGCACCGCCGCCTATTTCACTTTCATCGCTCTGTTACAGGTCCGAAACAATCGTTTCGGATGGCGGTTACGGGTTCTTTTTCATGGCCGGCGCGGGCTTTTTGCGCGGTTTGCCACGAAGATCGGCAAGGAAATTGTCCCGCCACACGCCCAGATCGTATTTGCGCAGCGAAGTCATGTTGGTTTCGTAGCGCTGGCGGCGTTCCGCGAGCGGCATGGCGAGTGCGCGCGAGATGGCGTCGCTGGTGCCGACGATGTCATGCGGATTCACCATCACCGCGCCCGTCATTTCCGCGGCCGCGCCGGCGAATTGCGACAGCACGAGCACGCCCGGATCGTCGGGATTCTGCGCGGCGATATATTCCTTGGCGACGAGATTCATGCCGTCGCGCAAGGGCGTGACGAGCCCGACTTGCGATTCGCGAAACAGCGACATCAGCTTCCACCGGTCGTAACGCTGATTCAGATACCGGATAGGCGTGTAATCGAGGCCGGAATAGCGCCCGTTGATGCGCCCTGCTTCGTATTCCAGATTCTGGCGGATCTGTTGATACGTCTCCACGTCCGAACGCGTAGGCGGCGCAATCTGCACGAGCGTGACATTGCCGCGCCATTCCGGCGACTTCTCCAGAAAATGCTCAAACGCGCGAAAGCGCTCGACGAGCCCTTTCGAATAATCGAGCCGATCGACGCTCATGATGAGCTTGCGCCCTTCCAGACTCTGCTTGAGGTCCATGACATCCTGACGCGCTTCGCCGCGCTCGGCCTGTTCGGCGATCTCGTCCGGAAACACGCCGATGCGGTAGACGCCCGTCGTGAGCTTGCGACCGAACGCTTCGACATGTCCGTCGGGCGTCGCCGTGCCGTGCGCGTGCCGCACGATGTAATCGTGGAACGCGGTCTGATCGCCCTCGGTCTGAAAGCCCACGACGTCATAGCAGCACAGGGACTTAACGAGCTCCTCGTGAGGCGGAATGTTCAAGAGAATTTGCGGCGACGGAAACGGAATATGCAAAAAGAAGCCGATGCGATTCGTCACGCCCGCGCTGCGCAACGCCTCGGCGAACGGAATCAGGTGATAGTCGTGCACCCAGATCACGTCTTCCGGTTCGAGCAGCTTGATGAGTTTGTGCGCGAGCCACGAATTCACGCGCCGATACCCCGCGTATTCGTCACGATCGTAGACGGCGAGATCGTTGCGATAGTGGAAAACCGGCCACAGCATGGCGTTGGAAAAGCCGCGGTAGTACTGGTCGTAGTCCTTCTTCGGCAGGCCGACGGTGGCGAAGGTCACCGCGCCGTCCTGCTGTAGCGTCGGCCCCTGGTTCGCGACGGTCTCGCTCACCACGTCCCCGCTCCAGCCGAACCACACGCCGCCGCTGTCTTTCAGCGCGCCGAACACGCCGACGGCGAGGCCGCCTGCAGAGCCTTTGGTTTCGGTCGGGGTAGCGACCCGGTTGGATACGACGACGAGACGGCTCATGAGTATTCCTTTTTCGTTTGCTGACTACGATGATTCGGTTGCGGTGCTTCGCTTGAGATTTCTGTCGCTTCTATCGCTTCAGCGCATCCACCGGCGCGGTCGATGCCGCCGAGTTCGCGCGCGGATCGGGACCCGTGCGCTCGCCCCGGCTCGCGACCGGGTCCGCCGCGGTATTCGCGGTGGTGGGCGATGCCGTGTTGGCCCGTTCCAGCGGCGGCGCGAAGTCTACGTGCTTGCTGTCGGTGGAGAGATCGGCCCGTGCGCGTGGCAGATACTGCGGATACGCCGCCTGCACGAAATTCAGCAAGCCTTCGCGCACCCGGCAGCGCAAATCCCAATTGAGCGCGGAGTCGAAGGAACTGACGAGCGCGCGCAATTGCATGGCGTGCTCGGTGGCATCGGTGACTTGCAGCACTTGCACGCGGCCGTCCCACTCCGGCGCGCTCGCCAGAATGCGTTCGAGTTCCGCGCGCAGCGGCGCGATCGGCATGCGGTAATCGACGAAAAGAAACACCGTGCCAATGATCTGCGAACTATTGCGTGTCCAGTTGGTGAACGGATTCTCGATGAACCATTGCAACGGCACGATCAGCCGCCGCTGGTCCCAGATGCGGATCGACACATAGGTACCCGTGATCTCTTCGACGCGGCCCCACTCGCCCTGAATCACGACGACGTCATCGAGACGAATGGGTTGGGACAGCGCGATCTGCAAGCCGGCGATCAGATTGCCGAGCACGGGCCGTGCGGCGATACCCGCGACCAAACCCGCCACACCGGCGGAAGCCAGCAAGCTCGCGCCGATCTGCCGCACGCTCGGAAACGCCATGAGCGCCCCGCCAAAACCGATGATCACGATCACCACCATGACCGAGCGCGCCAGCACGCGCGCCTGCGTGTGGATGCGGCGCGCGTTGAGATTGTCGTCGGTATCGAGCGGATGCGCCTGCACGATCGCCTCGCCCACCGCGCTCGCCGAACGCGCGGCGAGGAACGTGAGCGCGCCGATCAACGCGACGGTTTCGATATCGCGCAATACGCCGATGAGCGGCAGCATGTCCGGCGCCTCGAAGATCACGAAGCCGAACGCGAGCATGATGACGAGGACGAGCGCGGGCGCGTCGATGTAGCGCAACACCGTGCTCATCAGCGGATACGGCCGCGCGACGCGCGTCAAGACGCGCGCACCGGTCCGATGCACCCCGATGGCGACGATCAGTGCGATGGCGGCGGCGCACAGCGCGCCGGGCCAGGTGCCGAGCGGGCGCTCGGCCAGATCGAGAAAGCGGTCGAAAGAAAGCATGAGCGTCGCGGGATCAGCCTCGCAGGAAGGTGGATACGGCGGCCGCGTGCACGAGCCTTGCCACTATGCGCCATGTCGGACGCATCGTGCGCGGTTCGTGCTGCCGGGGTGCGTCTTTAGTCGGCGTCCAGGTCGGCTTCTACGTCTTCAAGTGCAGAGGCGGGCGGCGTCGAGCATCAAGCAAATTCGCTGCCCGCCTCGAAGCCTTGCGATCAACGTTCTGCCTTGCAGGGAAACGCCTTGCCAAGTCCGAGCGACACCATGGTCGTCGCATTGAAACCGGACTTGTCGGGATTGGCCGCGATGTACTTGCGCACTGCATCGGTCAGTTGTTGCGGCTTGACTTCGGCGGGCAGGCAAAAGTATTGGCCGACTTGCGGGCCGGAGGTTCCGCCAATTGCCTCGATGGTGTTATACACGCCGTCCGCGGCGCCTTCGATATAGGCCGCGCAGGCAGTACGGGAGTTCGGGTCGGTCTTGGTGCAAAGTTGATTCAAATCGCTGCCAGTGAATGCGAACGCGCTGACGGGCGTGGCGAGAACACAGGCGAAGACGAATTTCCGCAGCATGGTCTTCCTTTTATGTGGAGCGGCGGCTCGAAGGGGCGCGGCGGCCGCGCCTGGCCGCCCGCTCCCCGTGGTTACGTTATTTTGCACTGTTTGTGCTGCTTGCGGCGCCCGTCGAGGCCGCCGGCATGGCGTCGAGGCGAGCCTGCAGGCCTTCCGCGACGTCCTTCTCGTTGTACTTCTTCGCGAAGTCCACAGCCGTCATGCCAAGCTGGTTCTTCACGCGCAAGTCCGCGCCTTCGTCGAGCAAAAGCTTGCAGGTGGACAGATGCCCGCCGCGCGCGGCCATCATGAGCGGCGTCGTGCCGTTCGGCGCGCCGGCATCGATATAGGCCGAATGGTCGAGCAGAATCTTCACGATATCGTCATGACCGTTGGTTGCCGCGTAGTGCAGCGGCGACCAGCCCTTCTTGTTCACTTCGGCATCCTTGGCGATCAGGAGATTCACGAAAGTCGCGTCGCCGTTGAGCGCGGCGAGCATCATCGCGTTTTCACCGGCCGGGTCCTGCTTCTCCAAATCGGTCTTGGGATTGTCGGCAAGCGCCTGGCCTACCTTGTCCGACTTCTCGCGCGCGGCGATCACGATGAGCGGTGCGCCCGTGTTGTCGACGGTATTCGGGTCCGCGCCTTGCGAAAGCGCCTTCTTGACCGAGGAGATGTCGTCGAACTTGACGTCCTTGATGAGCGCGTCCACGGACTCGGCCAACGCGGGTTGCGCGAACGCGCACGCGGCGAGCAGCACGCCGACCAACATTTGCCGCGTGCTCGAACGTGTGCTCGTGCGCTTGCTTTGTCCCGCTTCACGCGAGGAAGACATCGGGGATTTATTCATAGTGAACCTTTGGATTGCCTTTGAAACAGTGGTTCTCGCCGAGCGTGCCGGTCAGACGGCCTGCGCGCCCGGCGGGATCTTGAACAGCCGGAAGAAGTTGTCGGTGGTGGCTTTCGCGACCGCTTCGTCCGTCTCTTCGCGCAACTGCGCGATGTGACGTCCGACATAGCTCACGTAAGCTGGTTCATTCGGCTTGCCGCGATACGGCACCGGCGCGAGATATGGCGAGTCGGTCTCGATCAACAGACGTTCGAGCGGCACACGCCGCGCCACGTCGTGCACGTCCTCGGCCTTCTTGAACGTGACGATGCCCGAAAGCGAAATATGAAAGTTCTGCGCGAGCGCGGCTTGCGCCACTTCCCACGTCTCGGTGAAGCAATGCATCACGCCGCCCGGCACGCTCGCGCGCTCTTCTTCCATGATACGCAGCGTGTCTTCCGCCGACGAACGCGTATGGATGATGAGCGGCTTGCGGGTCTCGTGCGCCGCGCGAATGTGGTTGCGAAAGCGCTCGCGCTGCCATTCCATGTCGGCGATGCTGCGGCCTTCCAGCCGGTAATAGTCGAGCCCGGTCTCGCCGATTGCGCAGACTTTGGGATGCCGCGCCAGTTCCACTAGTTGCGCGACGCTCGGTTCCGTTGCGTCTTCGTGGTCCGGATGCACGCCAACCGATGCGAAGATGTGCTCGTGCCGCTCGGCGATATCGAGCACCGACGGCAGCGTCTCCAGATCCACCGACACGCAAAGCGCGTGGGTGACCTTCTGCTCGCGCATCTTGTCGAGCACTTCGGGCAGCCGGTCGGCGAGGCCTTCGAAATTGATGTGACAGTGGGAATCGACGAACATTCGCTACTCCTTTGCTCTCGCGCCGAGCCGCAAGCCGAGAATGACGAGATCGCGCTCGACGCCGTCCAGAACCGCGACGCGCGGCAGCGTGCCCCACGACTCGAAACCGAAGCTGCCGAAAAGCTTCATGCTCGGCTCGTTATGTCCGAAGACGAAGCCCAGCACGGTATCCACGTCAAGCGTCGGCGCGCGCTCCAGCGCCTCGTGCAACAACTGCTTGCCGAGCCCCTTGCCGCGCGCGCGTTCGTCGAGATAAATGCTCACTTCGACCGTGCGCGCGTAGGCCGGACGGCCGTAGAAATCGGAGAAGCTCAGCCACGCGATGACTTCGCCGCCCTCTTCCACGACCCACAGCGGACGCTTGTCCGGTCCGTGCGCGTGAAACCAGGCAAGGCGGCTTTCGACCGGAACCGGATCGAGGTCGGCCGTGACGAGGCGCGAGGCGACCGTCGAATTGTAGATGGCGACGATGGCGAGCAGGTCGTCCAGCGTGGCGTCGCGGTATTGAAGACTCATGGCGTGATTGCGTTCAGGTTCAGGCGAAGATGCCGCGATAGCCCATGAAGAGTTCCTCGAACACGAGACGCGCGTTCAACGGATGATTCTCCACGGCGCGTTGCCGCGTGACGGTTTTCATGTAGCGCGAAAGCGCGGCCGGGTCGGCGCTGGCGGCACATCGCGCGAGCGCCTTGGCCGCGCCCGGAAAATAGCGCGGGCGGCCTGCCGTGCGCTCGGCGAGTACGTCGTAAAGCCAGCGTTGCAGCCAGCCGAGCACCAGCGGCACCGGCAGTTTCTGCAGGTTCTCGCCGCACGCGAAGGCGTCGCAGTTCGGGCCGGCCGCAAGTTGCGCCAACGTGAAATCGCGCAGCGCGAGGTTTTCGTCGCTCGCGAGCGCAAGCGCGTTGAGCGGCGCGCCGCCCGCTTGCGCGAGAAGCCCGGCGGCATCGTCGATACCTCGTGACGCAAGCCACGCGCGCGCTTCGTCGAAGGGCGGCACGCTCATCGGCCAGTGTCGGCAGCGGCTGATGATGGTTGGCAACAAGCGGTCGATACGCGCCGACACCAGCAGGAACACGACGCCCGAAGGCGGTTCTTCCAGCGTTTTCAAGAGCGCGTTGGCCGCCGCGACATTGAGCGCTTCGGCGGGATAAAGCAGCACGACACGCAAGCCGCCGCGATGCGATCCGAGACTGCAGAAGTCAAGCAGCGCGCGTACCTGTTCGATCTTGATTTCCTTGCTCGGCGCGCGGCTCTTCTTGCCTTCGTCGCCATCGGCTTTCTCGGCTTTCTCGGCGGATGCATCGGCGGAAGAATCCGCGCCTGCCGCCGCAAGCCCCGCAAGCGCCTCGGGCAACACCGCGCGGTAGTCGGGATGATTGCCCTGCGAGAACCACAGGCAAGCGGAACACGTGCCGCACGGCTCGCCGCTCGGCAGATGCGTTTCGCACAGCAACCCTTTCGCCAGATACTGCGCGAATTGCAGCTTGCCGATGCCCGCTTCGCCATGCAGCAAAAGCGCATGCGGCCAGTTCGCGCGTAGCTGCTGGAGACGCTGCCAGTCGTTGGCTTGCCAGGGATAAATCATCGGCGGTTCAGTGGGTTAGGCGTTGCTTGAGCGTGGATCAAAGGCTCGCGATGACATCTTCGAGCTGCGTGCGGATATCGTCGATGGGCCGGCTCGAATCGACGATAAAAAACCGCTGCGGCGATTCGGCCGCGCGCCGCAGATATTCGGCGCGCGTGCGCTTAAAAAATGCCTCCGATTCGCTCTCGAACTTGTCCGGCGCGCGCGCGGCCGAACGGCGCTCGCTCGCGGTCTCCGTCGGAATGTCGAACAGAACGGTAAGGTCCGGCTGAAAACCGCCCTGCACCCAGCGTTCCAGCGCTTCCAGCTTGTCGCGCGGCAGACCGCGTCCACCGCCCTGATAAGCAAAGGTGGCATCCGAAAAACGGTCCGACAGCACCCAATCGCCATGCGCGAGCGCCGGTTCGATGACCTGCGCGAGATGCTCGCGGCGCGCGGCGAACATGAGGAGCGCCTCGGTTTCGAGGTCCATTGGCTGATTCAGCAGAATGCCGCGCAACGTTTCGCCGAGCGGGGTGCCGCCCGGCTCGCGCGTCATCACGACCGAGCGCGCGTGCGCGGCGAGTTTTTCGGCGAGCCGCTCGCGAAACCACTCCAGATGCGTGGTCTTGCCCGCTCCGTCGATACCCTCGAATGTAATGAACTTGCCCCGCGCCATTCACTGACCCCGGATGTATTTGTCGACGGCCTTGTTGTGGTCGCCCAGGTTGTCGGAAAAGATGCTGCTGCCGTCGCCGCGCGACACGAAATAGAGCGCATTGCTCGCGGCGGGATTGAGCGTCGCGGTGAGCGCGGCCACACCGGGCAGCGCGATCGGCGTGGGCGGCAGACCCATGCGCGTGTAGGTATTGTACGGAGTGTCGGTCTGCAGATCCTTTTTCTTCAGATGCCCGCCGTAAGCCGGACCGAGGCCGTAGATGACGGTCGGGTCGGTCTGTAGCGGCATGCCGATCCGCAGCCGGTTGGCGAACACCGCCGCCACGAGCGGCCGGTCGGTTGCGCGCCCCGTCTCCTTCTCGACGATCGACGCCATGACGAGCGCCTCGTAAGGCGTCTTGTAAGGCAAATTCGGCGAGCGCGTGTTCCAGGCTTCGGTGAGCCGCTGCTGCATGATCCGGTACGCGCGCTTGTAGACCGTGAGGTCGCTCGTGCCTTTGTCGAAAAGATAGGTATCCGGGAAAAACAGTCCTTCCGCCGATGCCTTGTCCACCTCGGGCGCGCCGATTGCACGCAAGAGGTCCGTGTCGGACATGCCGGCGGTGTCGTGCGCGAGCGCGGGGTTGGCGTCGAGTTCGGCGCGCATTTTTTGCAACGTCCAGCCCTCGATGACGGTGGCCACGTACTCGTTGACGTCGCCGCGCGCGATCTTTTGCAGCACTTCATACGGTGTCACGCCGCTTTTGAACGCGTAATTGCCGGATTTGAGCTGCGACGAAAGCCCGAGCACGCGCGTCATCAACACGAAAAGCTCCGATTCGACCGGCACGCCGCCGCGAATCAATTGGGCGCTGACGCTGCGCAGGCTGCTATGAGGCTTGATGGTGACGTCGAGTTCGGCGGGCGTGAGGTTCATCGGCCGATTGGCCCAGTAATAAACGCCACCGGCGAGCGCCGCCGCGAGCACCGCGACGATCACCACCGCCACGACGCATTTCTTGAAAAGGGACATGCCAGACACACTAGGAATAAGACCAATATAATAACTTGCCCGCCTGCGCCCCGGTCAGTTTGACCGGCCGGACCGACTGACAGGATTGACCGCACTTGACGCCATGAATTCCCAAACCCAGCTTTCCCCCGGTTCCGCTCCAAGCGCCATTCCCGCCGACGACTTCGAAGCCGTGAAGACAGCGGGCGTTTTCGTGACGCTCACGCAGTTCGGCGTGATCGACATCAAGGGCGAGGATGCCGCTTCGTTTCTGCACAACCAGGTCACCAACGACGTCCAGCATCTCGACGCATCCACGGCGCGCCTCGCGGGCTATTGCTCGCCGAAGGGACGCCTGCTGGGTTCGTTTCTCATGTGGCGTTCAGCCGATACCGTGCGTCTCTTGATCTCGCACGACGTCCAGACGCCCGTGCAAAAGCGTCTGTCCATGTTCGTGCTGCGCGCAAAGGCGAAACTGAGTGACGCGACGCCGGAACTCGCGGCAGTCGGCTTTGCGGGCGATGTGCGCGCGGCGCTCTCCGGCATCTTCGATGCGTTGCCCGACGGCGTGCATGTCAAGGTGGAAGGTCCGCATGGCGCGCTGATTCGTGTGCCGGATGCGGCGCATCGGCCGCGTTTCCTGTGGGTCGGCCCGAGGGCCGATATCGAAGCACGACTGCCCGAGCTCGGCGAGAAGTTGCGGCGCGCGGGACCGGCGCTGTGGGACTGGCTCGACATCCACGCGGGCGAGCCGCGCATCACGCAGGCGACGACCGAGCAGTTCGTCCCGCAGATGGTCAACTTCGACGTGCTGGGCGCGGTGAACTTCAAGAAGGGTTGCTATCCGGGACAGGAGATCGTCGCGCGCAGCCAATATCGCGGCACGATCAAGCGACGCACGGCGCTCGCGCACGGCGAATCGGCCACGCCGGGCGCCGAGCTGTTTCATTCGGCCGATCCCGGTCAGCCTTGCGGCATGGTTGTCAACGTGGCGCCGGCCGAAGGCGGCGGCGTGGATTGTCTCGTCGAGATCAAGCTGGCGTCGCTGGATAACGGTTCGGTGCACGTCGGCGCCGCCGATGGCCCCGCGCTCGAATTCGTGCCGCTGCCCTACGCCTTTCCTGCCGACGCCTGAACGCCATGTGCCTGATCGTCTTCGACTGGCAACCCCAGGCCGCGCTCGCCAACGGCCGCGCGCTGCTGACGCTGGCGGCGAATCGCGACGAGTTCTTCCGCCGCGAGACCGACCCGATGCATTGGTGGAGCGACGCGCCCGGTGTGCTCGCGGGCCGGGATTTGACGGGCGGCGGCACGTGGCTTGGCGTAACGCGCGACGGGCGCTTTGCCGCGCTGACGAACTATCGCGCGCCGAGCGAGATTCGGCCGGATGCGCCCACGCGTGGCGCGTTGGTCAGCGAATATTTGACGGGCGAGCGCGTCGAGCCTTTGACGTATCTGAAGCGCGTTGCCCTGGAAGGTCATCGGTACAACGGCTTCAATTTACTGTGCGGGGATTTCACACGACGTGAGCTCGGCTGGTACGGCAATCGCGCCGATGCCGAGCCGGTTTTGCTCGAGGCGGGCGTGCATGGGTTATCGAATAGCTTGCTGAATACGCCGTGGCCGAAGCTCGTCGCCCAGCGCGATGCTTTACGCGATTTGATTCACGCCGATGAGCGGCCATCGCTCGACGAGCTGATCGAAACCTTGCGTGACCCGCGTATCGCCGACGATCACGTCTTGCCATCCACTGGCCTTTCCATCGAGCGTGAACGCGTGTTGTCGGCGGCGTTTATCGAGACCGATGGATACGGCACGCGCGGGACGACGGCGTTGCAAGTGTTGCCGCTGACGCATGGTATTGAGCTGCATGTCAAGGAACGCAGTGACGATGACGGTTCGCACAAGGTCGTGCGGCCGGGGGATTTTGTGCGGGCGTTCAGGTTTGAGGTGGCGTGACGCATGATCGCCGCGACCCACGTTTCAACAGTAAGAGCACTATCAAGGTAATCGCAATGGCGATAAATCTGCCATGTACTTTTCAGAATCTAATCAAGCCCTCAACCCAACGCCTTCCTCAACGCAGCCACCGCATCCGCATGCGCCCGCGCCACGTCGCGAACAAACCCGCCCATCTTGAAGAACTCGTGAATCATCCCTTCATACCGCATGAGTTCCACCGATACGCCCTGCGCTGAAAGCTTCTCCGCGTAAGCGATATCTTCATCGTAAAGCGGATCATGATCCGCAGCCGCGATCCACATCGGCGCCACGCCACGATAATCCGGCTGCCCGCCCGCCGCATCCAGCGGCGCAAAACGCCAGTCGTCCCGGTCGCGTTCATCGCGCACGTACTGCTCGAAGAACCATTGAATCGTCTCTGCGCTCAGCAAGTACCCTTCGGCAAGCCGCGCATGCGATTCGCTTCGCTGCCACGCGCTCGTCCCCGGATAAATCAGCATCTGCAATTGCAAGGCGATGCCTGCATCGCGCGCCAGCACCGAGCACACCGTCGCGAGCGTGCCGCCCGCGCTGTCTCCACCAATCGCGATGCGAGCCGGATCGATCCCCAACGTGGACGCCTCGCGCGCGAGCCATTGCAAGGCGTCGAAGGCATCGTTCACGGCGACCGGAAACTTGTGTTCGGGCGCAAGCCGGTAATCGACCGATATTACCGCGCAGCCCGCGTCGTGCGCGAACTTGCGGCACAGCGCGTCGTGCGTCTCGATGCTTCCCACCGTAAAGCCGCCGCCATGCAGATACATGAGCGCGCCAAGCGGCTCCGCCCAATTCGGCTCGATCGGATAATACGCACGCACACGAATGGACCCGCCATCGCGCATAGGAACGGGAAGATCTTCGACACGCGTCATGGGCAACGGCGCGACATCGAGAATGGGCGCGCTCATCGCATAGGCGGCGCGCGCTTCTTGCGGCGTGAGCGTGTGATAAGGCGTGCGCCTCGCGCGTGCGATCATCTGCAAGACTTGCGCGACCTGGGGATTGAGCTGCATTGTCATGCCGATGCCGAGGTCAACGCGACTTGAGCGACATGGGATCGCTCGGGTCGCGCAGCTGCGCGATGTCGTCCAGCCGCAGCTGCACCGAAGGCATGATGTTCGGATGCGTGACCACATAAAAGCGATTCGCGCGGATGGCGTCGAAGGTCAGTTCGGCGACATCTCGCGCCGATAGCTTGCCGTGCTCCACCGCCTTTGCCAGTTGCCGCGCCGCGAGCTTCTGCGACGCCGTCATCTCTTCGTCGTTGACGAGCGCGCCGGGCCGCGCGCGTTCGGCATCGGCGATACCGGTCGGCACGAACGCCGGACACAACAAGGACACGCCGACCGACGCGCGCGCGAGCCGCAGATCGTGATAAAGCGTCTCGGTCATGGCCACGACCGCATGCTTCGACGCGTTATAGACGCCCATTGCGGGCGCGGCGAGCAGCCCCGCGACCGAAGCCGTGTTGACGATATGCGCCGGTTCGTTCTGGGCCAGCATGATCGGCGTGAACGCGCGAATGCCGTTGGCAACGCCCATCACGTTGACGCCGAAGACCCATTGCCAGTCGTTCGCGCTGCTCTCCCAGATGAAGCCGCCGGCGCCCACGCCCGCGTTGTTGAAGAGCAGATGCGCGCCGCCGAAGGCATCGAGCGTGGCGCGAGCGAGTGCATCGACGTCCGCGGGATTCGAGACGTCCGTTCGCACGCCGCGCACCTCGGCGCCTCGTTCGCGCAGCGATGTCACGGTGGCATCGAGCGCGGTGGCGTCGATATCGGCGAGTACGAGCTTCATGCCGAGCGCCGCGCCCTTTAGCGCAAACTCGCGGCCGAAGCCGCTCGCCGCGCCGGTGATCACGGCGACTTTTCCTTCGAAGCGGTCCAAGCGGGCTCCTTTCTCGCGTGGTGTGGTACTCGGCGCGTCAGATGAGCTTGACGAGCTGCTTGCCAAAGTTCTTTCCGCGCAAAAGACCGAGGAACGCTTCGGGCGCATTTTCCAGTCCCTGCGCAATGGTCTCGCGGTAGATCAGCTTCTTGGTCGCGACGCGTTCGCCGAGTTCCTTCAACGCTTGCGGCCAGAGTTCCATGTGCTCGCTCACGATGAAACCCTGCAGCTTCAGACGCTGCGTGAGCAGAATGCGCGGCGCCTGCAGCGGCAATGGCTTGCCGTCGTAGCCCGAGATCATGCCGCACAACGCAATGCGCCCGTGTGCGTTCATGCGCGGCAACACGGCATCGAGCACTTCGCCGCCGACGTTTTCGAAATAGCCGTCGATGTCATCCGGCGCCGCGGCTTTCAGCTCGTCGTACAAATGGCCCGCCTTGTAGTCGATGCATGCGTCGAAGCCCAGCGTCTCGACGACATAGCGGCACTTCTCGGCGCCGCCCGCAATGCCGATCACGCGGCAGCCCGCCGCCTTCGCCAGTTGCCCGACCACGCTGCCGACCGCGCCGCTTGCCGCGCTCACGGCGACCGTATCGCCAGCCTTCGGTTCGATGATGCGATTCAGGCCATACCAGGCCGTCACGCCCGGCATGCCGACCGGACCGAGATACGCGGACAGCGGAACGTGCGTGGTATCGACGGCATAAAGACCCGTGCCGTCCGATGTCCCGTATTCCTGCCAGCCGTACATGCCGACCACGTTGTCGCCGACCTTGAACTTCGGATTGCGCGACTCGACCACTTCACCGACCGTGCCGCCGATCATCACTTCGTTCAACGCCTGCGGCGCGGCGTATGACTTGGCATCGCTCATGCGCCCGCGCATGTACGGATCGAGCGACAGATAGTGATTGCGCACGCGCAGCTCGCCTTCCCGCAGCGGCAAAAGCGGTGTTTCGACGAGCCTAAAATTGTCGGTCGATGCCTCGCCTTCCGGTCGCGATACCAGCAATACCTGGCGATTCTTCTGAGCGTCTGCCATTGCGAATCCTCCTGTTCGGAATGAATCAAGCGTCGCTGGGTCCCGGCGTGGCCTTGGGATCGGAACGCATTTTCTGTTTCACGATATCGCGGCCCACTGCGAGCCTGCGCATGTATTTGAACGTGCCTAGCGCCTTGGCGACGAAATGCCCTTCGCTGTCGCGCACTTCGCCTTCGCAATACGCCATGGTGGTGGAGCGATGCAGCACGCGCCCGATGCCGCGCAATTCACCGCGCCCTGGCTGCATGAAGTTCACCTTCATCTCGACGGTAACGACGCCGATGCCATTGCCCGCGAGACTGCGTGCGGCGAGTGCCAGCGCGGAATCGAGCAAGGTCATGGTGACGCCGCCGTGCGCGATGCCCCACGTGTTCAAATGCGCATTTTCGAGCGCGAGCCGCACTTCCGCTTCGCCGTCGGCGGCCTTGACCAATTCCACGCCCAGCGAGTCGATGAACGGGCTTTCGATGGCGACGTCATGTGGCTTGTCGGTCATGGTCGTTACACTTCGTAGTCGACGCATTGACGGTCTTCGCGCACCGCGGCAATGAAGTCTTTCAGCGCCACGTGCTTCGGATGCACCTGATAGGCAACGAGCGCCGCTTTGTCGTCGAAGTCGGAGACCAGCACGACATCGTAAGTGCAGTCGAAACCCGGTTGCGCCGTACCGACCTCGAAATGTCCCTGCCCCTTAACGATGCTGCGGCAGGTTTCGAGCTTCTCCTTGAGCTTCTGCGCATTCTCCGCGCGGCTCGCGCCTTCCGCCGACTCCTTCAGCTTCCACATGACGATGTGACGTAACACGGCAACTCCTGGTCAAGAAAACGATGAAGGCTGAAGCGTAGCAAAGATTCGCCGGCAGCTTCGGAGGCTCACGCGAGCAAATAATCGGAGCGTATACGTTCGATGCCCGCGTCGCGCATTTCGCGCCACGCTCGATCCAGCGAGCCTTCGAGATCGATCGCGCGGCACGCGTCTTCTATCACGCTCACTTCGAAGCCCGCGCGACGCGCATCCAACGCGGACCACGCAACGCAATAATCCGTCGCCAGTCCCGCGACCCATACGCGCTTCGCACCGACGTCGCGCAGATAGCCTGCAAGACCCGTGGGTGTCACGCGATCCGCTTCGAGAAACGCGGAGTAGCTGTCGACATGTTCGTGATGCCCCTTGCGGATCACGAGCCGCGCGTGCGGTAGTTGCAGGCCGCGATGCAGCGCAGCGCCCTCGGTGTCCTGCACGCAATGCACCGGCCACAGCACCTGTTCGCCGTAAGGCATTGTCATCATGTCGAAGGGCGCGCGTCCTTCGTGATTCGCCGCGAACGAGACATGCGAGCGCGGATGCCAGTCCTGCGTCAGAACGACATGCGAGAACGCGCGCGCCAGGCGGTTGATGACGGGCACCACCTCATCGCCTTCCTTCACGGCGAGCGCGCCGCCGGGCATGAAATCGTACTGCACGTCCACGACGAGTAAAACGTCTTCTACGGGTTTCATCATGCTCATCTTCAAGGGTTGAACCGGCCGTTGACCGCCGCGAGTTGCGTCACGCGGGCGGCGGGCTGCCATGCGTCGCCGTTGGGCTGTTGCGCGTAGCGGCGCATGGCGCGTTCCACGGCGGCAAGGCCGATGGTGTCGGCGTAGAACATCGGGCCGCCGCGCCAGAGCGGGAAACCGTAACCCGTCAAATAGACCATGTCGATATCCGAGGCCTTCGAAGCGATGCCCTCTTCGAGAATACGCGCGCCTTCGTTGACGAGCGCGAGCATGAGCCGCTCGACGATTTCATCGTCCGCGATACGCCGTCTTTCGATGCCTGCTTCCTTCGAATACGCGACGATCATGTCGTCGACCGCTTGTGATGGCAGCGCGTCGCGCTTGCCTGGCTCGTAGTCGTACCATCCCGCACCGGTCTTTTGTCCGAAGCGGCCCGCTTCGCACAGCCGATCCGCGATTTTCGAATAGCGCAGCTCCGGCTGCTCGACATAACGGCGCTTGCGAATGGCCCAGCCGATGTCGTTGCCCGCAAGATCGCTCATGCGAAACGGCCCCATGGCGAAGCCGAAATCTTCGATTGCGCGATCGATCTGCGCGGGCAGCGCGCCTTCCTCCAGCATGAAAAGCGCCTGCCGCAAGTACTGTTCGACCATGCGGTTGCCGATGAAGCCATCGCATACGCCCGAGACCACGGCCGTCTTCCTGATCTTCCGCGCGAGTTGCATGACGGAGGCGAGCACGTCCTTGTCCGTTTTCGCGCCGCGCACCACTTCGAGCAGCTTCATCACGTTGGCGGGACTGAAGAAGTGCGTGCCGATGACATCGCCCGGACGTTTCGTGAACGCGGCGATTTTGTCGAGATCGAGCGTCGATGTGTTCGATGCGAGAATCGCGCCGGGCTTCGCGACTTCATCGAGGCGGCGGAAGACTTGTTCCTTCACGCCCAGGTCTTCGAATACCGCTTCGATGATCAAGTCCGCGTGCGCGAGGTCCGCGTAATCGAGCGTTGGTTGAACGAGCGCCATGCGTTCATCGACCTCGTCTTGCGTGAGCTTGCCCTTCTTCACTTGCGCTTCGTAATTGCGGCGCACGTTCGCCAAACCCCGGTCGAGTGCGTCCTGTTTCGTTTCGAGCAGCACGAGGGAAAATCCCGCGTTGATGAAGTTCATCGCGATGCCGCCGCCCATCGTGCCCGCGCCGATCACGCCAATGCGCTCGATCTTTCTGACGGGCGTGTTCGACGGCACATCCGCGATCTTGGACGCCGCGCGTTCGGCGAAGAACGCGTGCCGCAGCGCGCGGCTTTCCGGTGTCTGCACGAGCGCGAGAAAACATTCGCGCTCGAAGGCGAGCCCGCGTTCGAAGCCTTCTTTCAGGCCTTTTTCGATGGCATCGATGCACTTGTGCGGTGCCGGAAAATGCTTCGCCGTCGCGATGGCGTTCGCGCGCGCGGCCTGGACGATTCGATCGGCATCCGTGTGTTCGATGGGGCGTTCGCGCACTTGCGGGTGCTTGCTGTCACGCTTGGCGACGTGCTGAGCGAAACGCACGGCGCCATCGAGCAAGTCGCCTTCGATCATTTGGTCGAAGAGCGCGGTATTCGCGAGTCGTTCGGCTAATACCGGCGTCCCTGACACGATCATGCCAAGTGCCCTTTCGAGGCCAACCACGCGCGGCAGCCGTTGCGTGCCGCCCGCGCCGGGCAGGAGGCCGAGCTTCACTTCGGGCAGCGCGATCTGCGCGCCGGGCGACGCCACGCGGTAATGCGCGCCGAGCGCGAGTTCGAGGCCGCCGCCCATCGCCACGGCGTGAATCGCCGCGATCACCGGCTTCGCGCTGCCCTCGATTGCTTCGATGATGCTCTTGAGCGTCGGTTCTTGCGTCGCCTTCGGCGTATTGAATTCGGTGATGTCCGCGCCGCCCGAAAACGCCTTGCCGGCGCCGATCACGACGATGGCGCGCACGTTGTCTTCGTCACGCGCGTGCTCGATGCCTTCCACGATGCCAAGCCGTGTCGCGTGCCCGAGGCCGTTCACCGGCGGGTTGTCGAGTGTGATGACGGCGACGCCGTCGTGGATCGTGAAGTGCACAGCCATGAAGATGTCTCCCGTTCGCGCGTCTTTGGCGAGGTTATTGTGAGTGATCGACGCAGAATACACAAAGGAGAACGATCGTTCAAATGCGCGTCGTCCGGCGAATGAAAACGCCCCGGATCGACCGGGGCGCGAGGTCAGTCGGAAGCGCTGGCATCAAGATGTCTTCTCACCCTTCTCCGGCAGCACATGCTCCCGATACAACGCGCGCAGCCGCACCTTCTGCAGCTTGCCCGTTGCCGTATGCGGCAACTCGTCGGCGAACACGACATCGTCCGGAATCCACCACTTCGCGACCTTGCCCTCGAAATGCGCGAGCAAATCCTCACGCGTGATGGTCGCGCCCGGACGCAGCACGGCGACGATCATCGGCCGCTCCGTCCACTTCGGATGCGAGCACGCAATGCACGCCGCCTCCGCCACCTGCGGATGCGACACCGCGATGTTCTCCAGATCGATCGAACTGATCCACTCGCCGCCCGACTTGATCACGTCCTTGCTGCGATCGGTGATGTTCATGAAGCCATCGGCGTCGATGGTCGCGACATCGCCCGTTGGAAACCAGCCGTCGATGAGCGGCGACTCGTCGCGCCGGAAATAGCGGTCGATGACCCACGGTCCGCGCACGTGCAGATCGCCGAACGACTGGCCGTCCCACGGCAGTTCGTGGCCGTCGTCGCCGACCACTTTCATATCGACGCCAAAGAGCGCGCGCCCCTGCTTTTCGAGCGAGATGCGCTGTTCCTCGGCCGAACGCTGCTTCTGCCGGAAACTCAGCCGCGCGAGCGTGCCGAGCGGCGACATCTCCGTCATGCCCCACGCATGAATCACCTGCACGCCGTAGTCTTCCTCGAAGGTCTTCAGCATGGCGGGCGGACACGCCGAGCCGCCGATCACCGTGCGCTTCAACGTCGAAAAGCGCAAATCGTTCTGCTTCATGTAGGCGAGGAGCGCCAGCCATACGGTCGGCACGCCCGCCGAATAGGTGACGCCTTCCGCTTCCATCAACTCGTAGAGCGACTTGCCGTCGAGGTCCTTGCCGGGAAACACCAGTTTCGCGCCGACGAGCGGCCCCGCATGCGGAATGCCCCACGCGTTGACGTGGAACATCGGCACGACGGGCAGGATGGAATCGCTCGATGACGCGCCCATCGCATCGGGCAAGGCCGCGCCATAAGCATGCAGCACCGTCGAGCGATGCGAATACAGCGCGCCCTTCGGATTGCCTGTCGTTCCCGACGTGTAGCAAAGAAACGATGCCTGACGTTCATCGAGCATCGGCCATTCGTAGACGCCATCCTGTTCGCCGACGAGACTTTCGTAGCTCATCACCGGCACGCTCAGGTTCGAAAGATGCTGCTCGATGCAGGCGGCATCGCCGAGTGCGATCCAGCCTTTCACGTTCGGACACTGCGGCGCGATCATCTCGACGAGCGGCGCGAAGGTCATGTCGAACAAGACGTACGAATCGTCCGCATGATCGATGATGAACGCGACCTGATCCGGAAAGAGACGCGGATTGATGGTGTGGCACACGGCGCCCATGCCCGCCACGCCGTAATAGCACTCCAGATGCCGGTAGCCGTTCCAGGCCAGCGTTCCGATGCGCTCGCCCTGCTCCACGCCGAGCGCGATCAAGGCCTGCGCGAGTTGCTTCGCGCGCTTCTCGCAATCGCGGTAGGTGTAGCGATGGATATCGCCTTCGATACGCCGCGACACGATTTCCGTATCGCCGAAGTGGCGCGAGGCATGGGACAACAGGGACGACGCGAGCAACGGTATTTCCATCATCTGGCCGTAAAGCGGCGACGTCATGGGTGATTTCCTCGGTGAGTCGGTTGGCGAGTCTGGGCTCGAGTCATTGGGTCGGTCATTGGCTTTGCGCCGCCCGATGCCCGGCCGGGTGCGGCCCTGCAGGCCCGCGGGCGCGGATTTACAATATCGTTTAACCAAAAGGCGCTCAATATGTCGTTTTCCCCAAGCAATGCCGTGCGTGCAGCGTCCGGCGAGAAGGCTTCCGGCGCTGATTCCATGGACGCCATCGCCGCCGCGATCAAGGTTGGCCAGCCCGGCTCGTTCGCGGCGCTCGGGGCCGCGTTTCTGACGCGCCTTCCCGCCACGCCGGTGCCCGATCCTTATCTCGTCGCGATCTCGCGCGAAACGGCGGACATGCTCGGCATCGATCCGGATGTCGCGGAAGGCAGCGAGCAAAAGCGCTTTGCCGAATACTTCGCCGGCAATCCCACGCGCGAATGGCCCGCCGGCGAACTGCCTTACGCAGCGGTCTATTCGGGGCATCAGTTCGGCGTGTGGGCAGGTCAATTGGGCGATGGCCGCGCACTTACACTCGGCGAGATCGAGCCAGACGCCGATCGGGACCATGACGGCACACGCTTCGAACTTCAGCTGAAGGGCGCGGGCCGCACACCGTATTCCCGCATGGGCGATGGCCGCGCCGTGTTGCGTTCGTCGATCCGCGAATTCCTGTGCTCCGAAGCCATGCACCATCTGGGCATTCCCACGACACGCGCGCTCGCCATCGTCGGCTCCGATATGCCGGTGCGGCGCGAGAGCATGGAAACAGCGGCGATCGTCACGCGCGTCGCGCCGAGCTTCGTGCGCTTCGGGCATTTCGAACACTTCTATTCGAACGACCGCGTCGACGATCTCAAAGCGCTTGCCGATCACGTGATCGAGCGCTTCTATCCGCATTGCCGCGACGCCGACGATCCCTACCTCGCGCTCCTCGACGAAGCCGTGCGCAGCACCGCCGATCTGATGGCGGAGTGGCAAGCCGTCGGCTTCTGTCACGGCGTGATGAACACCGACAACATGTCCATTCTCGGTCTCACGATCGACTACGGCCCGTTCGGTTTCATGGATGGCTTCAACGCGCATCACATTTGCAACCACACGGACACGCAAGGGCGCTATTCGTACAGCCGTCAGCCGCAGGTCGGCTATTGGAACCTGTTTTGTCTGGCGCAGGCGCTGGTTCCGCTCGTCGGCGCGAACCTGCCGGAAGAAGACCGTGCGCAACGCGTGGTCGAGGAAGCGCAGAAGGTTCTCGAACGCTACAAGGCGCGCTTCGGCCCCGTGTTCGAAGCGAAGATGCGCGCCAAGCTCGGCCTCGAAATCGCGCGCGAAGGCGATGACAAACTCGCCAACGGTCTCCTCGAAATCATGCACGCGAACCGCGCGGACTTCACGCTCACGTTCCGGAACTTGTCGAAGCTCGCGAAATCCGATACCTCGAACGATTCGCCCGTGCGCGACCTCTTTCTCGACCGCGCCGCTTTCGACGCGTGGGCGGTGCAGTATCGCGAACGTCTCGCGCACGAAACGCGCGACGATACGGATCGCGCGGCCGCGATGAATCGCGTGAATCCGAAGTACGTGCTGCGTAATCACCTGGCCGAACAGGCGATTCGCCAGGCGAGCGAAAAGGATTACACCGAAGTGGCGCGGCTTCTCGACGTGCTGCGCCGTCCCTACGACGAACAACCCGAATACGAAGCCTACGCCGGCCTGCCACCCGACTGGGCGAGCGATCTGGAAGTGAGTTGTTCTTCTTAGGATCGCCCCAAAATAGCTGGCCTGATCCGTTTTTCCGACTTTCGGCCGATAAAAGGAATGATATGAGCAGAGACGACACCACCGACAACACTGGCGCCACGGCGTATCCGCTGCAAAAGGACGATGCGGCGTATCGCAGCGAACTCAACGACATGCAGTATCAGGTCACGCGCCACGCGGCGACCGAGCGCCCGTTCTCCGGCGATTACTGGGACCACTTCGAGCGCGGCGTGTATGACTGCGTGTGTTGCGGCACGCCGCTTTTCGAATCCGCGACCAAGTTCGACGCGGGCTGTGGCTGGCCCAGCTACTTCAAGCCGATCAACGGCGAAGTGATCGAAGAGAAGACCGACCGCTCGCACGGCATGCTGCGCATCGAAGTGCAGTGCAAGAACTGCGGCGCGCACCTCGGCCACGTCTTCGAAGACGGCCCGGCGCCCACCGGTTTGCGGTATTGCATCAACTCGGCTGCGCTACAATTCGAATCCAAGTAAGCGCGGGCGGGTTGTGGCGGGCTAATCAATAAGCCCGTGCATAATTTTCTGCCGCATGGAACGCCCGCTTCTCGAGAGCGGGCGTTCGTTTCGCGCGCCGCAGCCTGCTCGCTGCCCACCTCATCGCCACGCCAATGAAATTTCTGTTCGATCTGTTTCCGATCATCCTGTTTTTTGTCGCATTCAAGATCTGGGGCATCTATACGGCAACTGCCGTGGCCATCGCGGCGACGCTCGTGCAGATTGCGTGGGTGGCGTTCCGCCATCGCAAGGTCGATCCAATGCTGTGGGTGAGTCTCGGCGTGGTCGTGGTGTTCGGCGGCGCGACGCTCGTGCTGCACAACGACACCTTCATCAAATGGAAGCCCACCGCGCTTTACTGGCTCTTCGCCGTGGCGCTGATCGTCGCGCAACTCGGCTTCAAAAAGAATCTCATCGAAGCGATGATGGGCAAGCAGATCGTCCTGCCGCATCGCGTGTGGGGACAATTGAACGTGGCTTGGGCGGTGTTTTTCGCGCTGCTCGGTATCGTCAATCTCGTGGTGGCGTTTCACTTCACCACCGACCAATGGGTCAACTTCAAGCTCTTCGGCGCGACGGGATGTCTCGTGGCGTTTATCGTCGCGCAAAGCTTCTGGCTCGCCAAATACATGAAGGAGGATGGTCAATGAACGCTTCCTTCGATTTTCCGAACGCGAGCGCGGCCGACAAGATCGCGCATCTCGAAGCGCGCCTCGAAGCGGCGCTCGAACCGCAAACCGTGCATATCGAAGACGACAGCGCGGCGCATGCCGGGCATGCCGGCGCAGCTTCGGGCAGTCATTACACGGTCACGGTCATCGCCGAATGCTTCGCGGGCCGCGCGCGCGTGGCGCGGCATCGACTGGTGTATGATGCGCTGGCCGCGGAAATGCAGCATGGCGTGCACGCACTGGCCATCCGGGCTTATACGCCGCAAGAGTTCGCAGAACAATTCGAATAGACTCCGCGCGGGCTTTGGCGCCTGATTGCCGCGCTTTTGCCTCGCCTCTCCCGCGTGTCGAATCACTCAGCTTCTTCCAGATCAACCTCTCAATCAAGCGCCTTTCGAGGTCGCTCGTTGCTCAGTTAGGAACCTCCGATGACTTTGAAAAAAACCCGCGTCTGGGTCTTGCTGGCTGCGTTCGCCGCGGCTCCCGCGTTTGCGCAGAACATCGCCGTCGTCAATGGCACGCCGATTCCCACGTCGCGCGCCGATGCGCTCGTGAAGCAACTCGTCCAGCAGGGTCAGCAGGATTCGCCGCAATTGCAACAGGCGGTGCGCGAGGAACTCATCAACCGCGAAATCCTGATGCAGGAAGCGTCGCGCGAAGGCCTGCCCATGCGTCCCGACGTGAAGGCGCAGATCGCGGTCGCGCAACAGACGGTCGTGCTGCGCGCGATGATCGAAGACTTCGTCAAGAAGAACACGCCGACCGACGCCGAGATCCAGGCGCGCTACGAGCAACTCGTGAAGCAGACGGGCGGTGGCAAGGAACTGCATCTGCATCACATCCTGGTAGAAAGCGAAGCGCAGGCGAAGGACTTGATCGCGAAGATCAAGGGCGGCGCGAGCTTCGAGGATTTGGCGAAGCAATACTCGAAGGATCCGGGATCGGGCAAGAACGGCGGCGATCTGGACTGGTCCGCGCCGCAAGCCTACGTGCCGGAATTCGGCGCCGCCGCCGAGAAGCTCAAGAAGGGTGAAGTAACGCCGCAGCCGGTGAAGACGCAATTCGGCTGGCACATCATCCGTCTGGACGATACCCGCGACGTCGCCCCGCCGCCGCTGGAACAAGTGAAGGCGCAGATCGCGCAGCAGATTCAGCAGGAGAAGCTGCAGGCGTTCGAGGAAGGGTTGCGGAAGAAGGCAGTGGTGAAATAAGCGCGCTGTTGGCTGCAGGGTTTTTCGCGTAGCGCCTCCGATCTTGCGATCGGGGGCGTTTTTGCTTTAAGCGCACCAACAGCCCCCTGATTTAAGAGCTTTCGAGTTCCATTCGAAGCTAAAACTTCACATGATCGATGCCTTATTCGTCAGCGAGAGAGGATCAAATCATGAATGAGAAAGTGAGGGTCGACCCGGCCGATGGTCTGCCGGCGATGGTTGTCGGTAGCTGGGCTCAAGGCAAGCATGAAAAGCTGACTGACTACGTAGGCGCATCGTGGGGCGCGCGGGCGCGTTTTCCGGGGTCGTCATATATCGACCTTTTTTGCGGCCCGGGCCGAGTTGTCGAGCGAGAGCATGGCGCCTTCCGCGACGGCGGTGCGTTGGCAGCATGGAAGACATCGTGCGCTTATGGAAAAGCACCCTTCCACAACATTTTCATAGGCGACTTAAGCGCCGAGTCCGTGAAGGTATGCGAGCAACGCCTAACGAAACTTGGCGGCCAGGTCCGTCCTTACGTGGGTGCAGCCACTAAGACCGTTCACGAGATTGTTTCCGATCTGCCGCGGGGTCTTCATCTGGCTTTTCTCGATCCGTTTAACGCAAAGCATCTCGATTTCGAAATTATTCTGGCGCTCGCCGCACATCCGAACATCGACATACTCGTGCATTTCAGCGTGATGGACATCCAACGCAACATCGATCTTGAAGCTGCGAAAGATGGGACGCGACTTGAATGTATCGCGCCCGGATGGAGAGAAGCGATCGACTTAAGTCGGCTACCTCGTACCGCCTTTGTCGGCGCATTTCTTGACTACTGGCAAAGAATTGTCTTGAACAACACTCGAATGACTGCGGCGAGCACGAAGCCATTACTAGTCAACAGCAAAAACGGCCCACTGTATCGACTAATTCTGCTAAGTCGACATATTCATGCTCAGAAGCTTTGGAACGATGTAGGACGAGAGAATAAAGATCAGAGGGACTTGTTCGGGTCTTTCTAAACTCCTACACTCCGAGGCTAACAATTTTCAGATAGGGCAAGACGATGGCGACGAAAACCGGCATCGAATGGACTGAGATGACCTGGAATCCCGTCACGGGATGCGTGAAGATTAGCCAAGGTTGTAAACATTGCTATGCCGAAAGGATGGCGGCCAGGCTAAAGGCTATGGGTAGCGCACGCTATGAGAACGAGTTCGCCCCTACGTTGCATGAGGACCTTATCGGACTTCCGCTCAAATGGAAAAAACCTCGCACCGTTTTCGTTAATTCGATGAGTGATCTGTTTCAAGAGGCTGTGCCTCTCGACTTCATTCAGCGCGTGTTCGCGACAATGGTTGCCACTCCGCAGCATACCTATCAGGTGCTCACCAAACGCTCCGCGCGCTTGCTTGAGTTAGCGCCATCCCTCCCATGGCCGTCGAACGTCTGGATGGGCGTAAGCGTTGAGGATAACCGAGTTGTCCAGAGGATCACGCATTTGGCCGCAACCCCGGCACAGGTGAAATTCCTCTCATGCGAGCCATTGATTGGACCGCTCGAAGATCTGCCATTGAGAAAGATAGACTGGGTAATTGTCGGCGGTGAGTCGGGCCGTGGAGCAAGACCCATGCAAGAGGACTGGGTTCAATCCATTCGGCGTCAGTGCCGCACCCAGCATACGGCTTTCTTCTTTAAGCAATGGGGCGGAGTTCGAAAGGACATGACCGGAAGGCTTCTTAACGGACGCACCTACGATGCGATGCCCAATCGCAAGGTTGTCCCGATCGCAATCGCCCGTTAGCAGACAAAGTCAAGGCAATCCGCGCGGAGACGGACCCGCGACAAAGGGCAGCCGCGTGAGGGCGTGTGTTTGCCTGCCTTGCACAAACAGTGTGCCTGCACACGTCGGTCACGGTAGCTCGCCTATCTGCAATCGGCAAAGAAACACCCCGAAAAACCACTTCGGGGTGCTCTCATCCCATCGATACAACCCATCCTCACCCCATGAACCGCCGCGCGTTCTGAAACACGCGCAGCCACGGACTGCCGTCAGTGGTCCAGTCATCCGGTGTCCAGCTCATCTGCACATTGCGATGCACGCGCTCCATATGCGGCATCAAAACGGTGAAGCGGCCGTCGGGCGTCGTGACGGACGTGATGCCTTGCGGCGAGCCGTTCGGGTTGAACGGATACTGCTCCGTCGCGCGGCCGTGATGATCGACGAAACGCATGGCGACGAGTGCCTTCGCGGCATCGCCCTGTTGCGAGAAATCGGCGAAACCTTCACCGTGCGCGACCGCCACCGGAATGCGCGAGCCTTCCATGCCGCTAAAGAAGATCGACGGCGAACTCTCCACTTCCACGAGCGAGAAGCGCGCTTCGAACTGCTCAGACTTGTTGCGCGTGAACTTGGGCCACGCCTCGGCGCCGGGGATGATCGACGCCAGGTTCGACATCATCTGGCAGCCGTTGCAGATGCCGAGCGCGAAGGTATCGGCGCGGCTAAAGAAGGCGGCGAACATATCGGAAAGACGCGGGTTGAAGCGAATGGTCTTGGCCCAGCCTTCGCCCGCACCCAGCACGTCGCCATACGAGAAGCCGCCGCACGCCACCGCGCCCGCGAAGTCGGCGAGTGTTGCGCGGCCTTCGAGCAGATCGCTCATATGTACGTCATGCGCATCGAAGCCCGCGCGGTCGAATGCATACGCGGTTTCGAGATGCGAGTTCACGCCCTGCTCACGCAGGATCGCCACGCGCGGACGCGTGTTCGTCGCGATGAACGGCGCGGCGACGTCTTCCGCCGGATCGAAGGTCAACACGGGCGACAAGCCGGGATCGGCGGCATCGAGCAATGCGTCGTATTCGGCGTCGGCACAAGCGGGGTTGTCGCGCAGACGCGCGATGCGCCAGCTCACCTCGCTCCATGCGCGCTGCAACTCGGTACGCGGCGCATCGAAAATCTTCTTCGCGTCGCGATAGATCTCGACCGTGTCGCGCTCGTTCGGCTTGCCGATGACATGCGCGCACGCCGACAAACCATGCCCGCGCAACGCGCCGAGCACGGCATCGCGATCCGCCGCGCGCACTTGCACCACCGCGCCGAGTTCTTCCGTGAACAGCGCGCGGATCGTGCGGTCGTCGCGCCGGCCGCTCGTCTGCTTGGTCCAGTCTTTCGCGTCGCCGTAATCGGATTCGTGGTCGGCATCGAGTGTCAGCATGTCGACGTTGAGCGACACGCCCACGTGCCCCGCGAACGCCATCTCGCAGACCGTCGCCCACAGGCCGCCGTCCGAGCGGTCGTGATAGGCAAGCAGCTTGCCGTCGGCGTTGAGCGCCTGAATGGACGCGAAGAAGCGCTTGAGGTCTTCGGGATCGTTGACGTCGGGCACGGCATCGCCCACTTGCTGCGTCACTTGCGCGAGGATGCTGCCGCCCATGCGATTGCGCCCGCGCCCCAGATCGATGGCGATCAGCACCGTATCGGACTCCGCGACGAGTTGCGGCGTGAGTTGACGGCGCACGTCCTCGACCGGCGCGAACGCCGAGATGATGAGCGACACCGGCGACACCACTTCCCGTGAGCCGCCGCGTGCGTCCTGCCACTTGGTGCGCATCGACAGCGAATCCTTGCCGACCGGAATGCTGATGCCGAGCGCCGGGCACAGTTGCATGCCGATGGCCTTCACCGTGTCGTAGAGCGCCGCGTCTTCGCCCGCGCTGCCGCACGCGGCCATCCAGTTGGCGGAGAGCTTGAGCTTGCTCAACGATTCGATCGGCGCGGCAGCGATATTCGTCACTGCTTCGCCCACTGCCATGCGGCCGGATGCGGGTGCGTCGATGATGGCGAGCGGCGTGCGCTCGGCCATCGTCATGGCTTCGCCGCGATAGCCCGCGTAGTCCATGGTCGTGATGGCGCAATCGGCCACCGGCACTTGCCACGGGCCCACGAACTGGTCGCGCGCCGTCGTGCCGCCCACCGAACGGTCGCCGATGGTGATGAGAAACGACTTGCTCGCGACGGTCGGGTGCTTGAGCACATCGACGGCGACTTCCGAAAGCTGCAGGCCGGTGACATCGACCGGCGTGAAGCTCGGATGTTCGCGCGCAACGTCGCGATGCATTTTCGGCGGCTTGCCGAGCAGCACATCCATCGGCATGTCGACGGGTTCCTGACCTTCGTTTTCATCGTCGATGAGTTCGAGGTCGCGCTCGTCCGTCGCCACGCCAACCACTGCCACCGGGCAGCGTTCACGCTCGCACATTGCCTCGAAGGCCGGCAGATCGGCGGGCGCGATGGCCAGCACATAGCGCTCTTGCGCTTCGTTCGACCAAATTTCGCGCGGCGACAGTCCGCTTTCCTCGAGCTGTACCTTGCGCAGTTCGAAGCGCGCGCCCTTTCCCGCGCCATCGACGAGTTCGGGGAACGCATTCGAAATGCCGCCCGCGCCGACGTCGTGAATCGACAGAATGGGGTTGTGCTCGCCCAGTTGCCAGCACGAGTTGATGACTTCCTGCGCGCGGCGTTGAATTTCAGGATTGCCGCGCTGCACGGAATCGAAGTCCAGCTCGGCGGTGTTCGCGCCCGTGGCCATCGAACTCGCCGCGCCGCCGCCCATGCCGATGCGCATGCCCGGTCCGCCGATCTGGATCAGCAGCGTGCCCGCCGGCAGATCGTTCTTGTGCGTGTGCTGGTCCGAGATATTGCCGATGCCGCCCGCGATCATGATCGGCTTGTGATAGCCGCGCACGCGGCCCGCGACGTTCTGCTCGAAGGTGCGGAAATAGCCGCCCAGGTTCGGACGGCCGAATTCGTTGTTGAATGCCGCCGCGCCGATGGGCCCGTCGATCATGATCTGCAACGGCGACGCAATGCGATCCGGCCGGCCATACGCCTCATGCGTTTCCGACGGATTGCGCGAGACGAGCGGCGTGGCGGCATCGCGGGCGTTTTCCCACTTTTGACGCGCATCGGGCAAATCGAGGTTCGATACCGTGAAGCCCGCGAGACCGGCTTTCGGACGCGCGCCGCGACCGGTCGCGCCTTCGTCGCGGATTTCGCCGCCCGAGCCCGTTGCCGCGCCCGCGAACGGCGAGATCGCGGTCGGGTGGTTATGCGTTTCGACCTTCATCAGCGTGTGCGTCAACTCGACCTTGCGCTGATACTGCTCGCTCTCGCCGCGCGGAAACCAGCGCTCCGCGACGCCGCCCGCCATGATCGCCGAGTTGTCCGAGTACGCGACGATCGTGCCTTCGTGATTCAGCTTCTCGGTGTTGCGGATCATGGCGAAGAGCGACAGATCCTGCTTCTCGCCGTCGATGGTCCATTCGCCGTTGAAAATCTTGTGGCGGCAATGTTCGCTGTTGGCCTGCGCGAACATCATCAGTTCGACGTCGGTCGGATTGCGGTTGAGGTTTTTGAAGGCATCGACGAGATAAACGATCTCGTCTTCCGCGAGCGCGAGGCCCAGTTCCGCGTTGGCCGCTTCGAGCGCCGAACGCCCGGCGCCGATGATATCGACCGTCTGCAAGGGCTTGGCGGGCAGTTCGTCGAAGAGATGCAGCGCCTGATCGCGCGAGGCCGCGACGCTTTCGGTCATGCGGTCGTGCAACGCGTCGGCAACGGCGGCGCGCGCTTCGTCCGACAGGGTTTTCTTGCCGCCGAGCAGACCGCTCTTCAGGACGACCGTGTATTCGACGCCGCGCTCGATACGCCGCACTTGCGTGAGGCCGCAATGATGTGCGATGTCGGTTGCCTTGCTCGCCCAAGGCGACACCGTGCCGAAGCGCGGCACGACCAGAAACGTTTCGGCGTGGCCGCGTTCCTTGCCTTCTTCGAGCGGCGCACCGTAGTGCATCAGCGCGTGGATGCGGTTGCTGTCCTCATCGGAAAGCGGTTCGGCCGAATTCACGAAGTGCAGAAACTGGCCGCGCACGCCGACGATGTTCGCGTCGATGCGCGCGAGCGTCTCGAGGAGGCGGGTCTGACGGAAATCGGAGAGGGCCGAAGCGCCGGGGAAACACGAGAAGTGGGCCATTGTGACGGTGCGTCGATGACGTCTGTGTGCCGCTAGGTGCCGCGCTCGAAACGCCGGAAACGGCCACGAGCGTGGATGAGCGACGTGAGGCGAAAGGAAGACCGCGATTATACCCCGGATGCGTCTCAAATTCGGCCGGCCCGACCGGCGCCATTACCCGTCGCGCGTGCGCATCCCGCCGCGGACGTGACGCATGGCTTATCCTGAAATCGATCCTGCAGTGTACGCAGTGCAGAAACGTTCGCGACGGACATGCTGCGATCTGGCACCTATGGTCCCGGCGCGGCTCATTTGGCGCTATCATGGCGCGCTTTCTTCGGGTGTGGCGAGTCTGCCGCGCCCGCCGTCTCATCGTCGACATGCGCGGCGCGCCCGAGCTTGCGGCGCGGTGTGCGGCGCAAGTTCGCGCCTTCGGGCAAAAAAGTCATGGATGTCATCGTTATCGGCGGAGGAATCGCCGGCATCGCCACCGCTTACCAGTTGCATGCGGCCGGGCATCGCGTCTGCGTGGTCGAGCGCTACGCGACGGTCGCCCAAGGCGCCACTTATGGCCAGGGCGGCGCGCTTTTGCCCTCTCCGCTCGATGTCTGGTTCGGACCGACCTTCATGTCGTCGAACCGCGCGAAGCAAAACGGCATGGTCGTGAAGACCGGCTTTCATAGCGCCGTGCGCGATTTTTTGAAACAACTCGCCATGCTGCGCGAGCCGGACGCGTTCGCGGCGCAATATGCGTTGCTGGAACCGCTCGTCGCGTTGTCGCGCCGTACCGTCGCGGAAATCGAGAGCGCACTGCAACTCGAATTCGAACAGCGGCGCGGCATGCTGCACGTGTTTCGTCACGCGCGCGAGCTGGAGGAAGCGCAACCGGCCATCGATCTGTTGCGGCAGTTCAAGGTGCCGCATCGCGTGCTGACGCCTGAGGAATGCGTCGCGGCGGAGCATTCGGTGCCCGAATATCCCGAATTCGCGGGCGGCGTTTTGCTGCCCGAGGAGCGCACGGCCAATTGCCCGCTCTTCACCAAGCAACTGAAGCAGGTGCTCGAAGACGGCGGCGTGCAGTTTCGCATGAATCGCACGGTGACGGCGCTGCGTCTGGACGATAAGCGCGCGGCCGTCGAACTCGCCGATCCGGACGCAAGCCGCAACAAGCGCAACGAAAATGTCGAGTTGATCACGGCGGACGCCGTCGTGGTCGCGGCGGGAGCCGAGACGCCCGCGCTCGTCAGGAAGTCCACGCCGTGGCTCTATCCGCTGCGCATGCATACGCTCACCGCGCCGATTGCCTACGAAGAGCGGGCGCCGCATCTGACGGTCGTCGATTCGATGAAGCGCATCACGATGACACGTGTGAACCAGCGTCTGCGCGTGGCGGGTGCGGGCGTGTTCCAGAGCGCCTCCAAGGCCGACAAGCCGCTCGATGCGAGCCTCGCCCGTCGTGCCCTCGACGTGCTCGGTCAGGGCACGCACGACTGGATTCCGGGCGCGGGACGCGTCTCGGCCGCGCGTCCGTGGGAAGGCCTGCGCCTCTTTTCCGCCGATGGCCTGCCGGCAGTCGGCGCGACACGGCATCCGTGTGTGTTCGTGAACGCGGCACATGGTCCGGCGGGCTGGGGGCTCGCGTGCGGGTCGGCGAAGGTGGTGGCGGATCTCGTGTCCGATGTGACGTCCGAGGTTCCGGAACAGACGCTTGCGGCGTTGAGTATCGAGCGGTTTTGAAGGGTGAGTGTCCGTGCTCGCGTGGCGCGGTGCTCGTAGCTGCGTCGGCCTGGCATTCGGTTTGTGCGAGCCGCGCGCGTCTTTGAGCGACTCACGAAACTTGCGATCCTGGTCGAGCCGAATCGCCACATGCTTCAGGCACGAACGGTGCGAATCGGCGCAATGTTCGCTGCACGCCTATCATCGTCGACATGACCGATCCCCGACCGCCCTACTTCACGCCCCGCGACGATGCCCTCGCGCTCCTGACGCTTACGGAGTTGCGTTCGCTCGAAGCGCGCGCCGCTGCCGCGCTGCCGCCTCACACGCTGATGGCCCGCGCAGGCGCCGCCGCCGCACAGCTTCTGCTCGATACGCGCGACTTTCATACGAAGAAGCCCGTCTGGATCGTCGCCGGCCCCGGCAACAACGGCGGCGATGCGCTCGTGATGGCCGAGCGGCTTCACCGCGCGGGCGTAACGGTGCGCGTGTGCATGCCGGTCGAGGTCAAGCCCGACGACGCACGCTGGGCGCTCGAAGCGGCGCGTGCCGCAGGCGTGACGATCGACACCGCAGTCCCCGCATCGTTCGATGAATTCGGCTGGCTGATCGACGGCATGTTCGGCATCGGCCTGACACGGGTGCTGGACGGCGTGTTCGCCGGCATCGCGACACGTCTGTCGCAAAGCGCGCGCGATGCCGACAGCCGCGACCACGGCCGCGTGCTCGCGCTCGACGTCCCGAGCGGTCTCGACAGCGACACCGGCGCACCCGTCGCGGGCGGCGCAAGCGTGCGCGCGGACGAGACGATCACGTTCATCGGCGCGAAGCCGGGCCACTTCACGGCGGAAGGCCGCGATCTGTGCGGCACGCTGCATGTCGCAACGCTCGACATCGAGCCGCCCGCCGCGCCTTCCATCGTGCTCAACGTGCCGGCCCTTTTCGCGGCCCACATGCCGCCGCGCGACAACGCGACCAACAAAGGCACGTTCGGCACGCTTGCCGTGATCGGCGGCGATACCGGCATGTGCGGCGCGCCCATCCTCGCCGCGCGCATGGCGCTCTACGGCGGCGCGGGCAAGGTCAACGTGGCGTTTCTAGGCGAAGGTGCGCCGTCCTACGATCCACCGCATCCCGAACTGATGCTGCATCACGTCGACGACTTCGCGCTCGAAAAGATGGACGCAATTTCGATCGGCTGCGGCATGGGCAAGAGCGACCGCGCGAGAAAAGTGCTCGCCGATGTCCTGAAGCTCGACGCCGCCAAGCTGCTCGACGCCGATGCGCTCAATCTCGTCTCGAAGGACGACGCCCTCGCCGCAGAAGTCGCGGGACGCGGCGCCAAGGGCAATCCGTGCGTGCTCACGCCGCATCCGCTAGAAGCCGCGCGGCTCTTGCAAACCGATGCAAAGGCGGTTCAGGCGGACCGCATCGCGGCCGCGCGTCGGTTGGCAGCGCGTTACTCGGCGGTCATCGTGCTGAAAGGCTCGGGCACGGTCATCGCGTCGCCGGATGGCCGCGTCGCCATCAATCCGACCGGAAACGCAGGACTCGCCACCGGCGGCACCGGCGACGTGCTCGGCGGATTGATCGGAGCATTGCTCGCCCAAAAGTTGCCTGCGTATGAGGCGGCGCTGGCAGGCGTGTACTTCCACGGCCAGGCTGCCGAGCATCTGGCGAGCGAAGGCACCGGGCCTGCGGGACTGACGGCGGGCGAACTTGCGCCTGCCGTGCGCAGTCTCATCAATCGGCGCTTCTATCAACGGCAGCAGCGCGCCTGATTTGTCCGAGGCTTGCACGGCGCCGCGATGACGCCTTGCAAGCATTCGTTCATGCATCGTCGCTATACTGCCTCTTGCTTCTTACATTCGAGCATCCGCGGCACCGCTGGTCGCGTTCACGAACTGACTGACGCCTCCCGCCAAGCCGCCTTTGCACGAACGTTTCCTTTGTCACTCAGGACTATCGAACCGTTATGACGCTCAAATCGCTACCCGCCTGGTCGGCGCTCCAATCGCACTACGATGCCATCTCCGGCGAGCGCCTGCGCGACTGGTTCGCGCCGCAAAACGACACCGCGCCCACGCGCGCCGAGCGCTTCACGTTCGACGGCGGCGGTATCAGCATCGACTTCTCCAAGAACCGCATCACCGACGCCACGCTCAAGCTGCTCATTCAGCTCGCCGAAGAGGCGAAGGTGACCGAGCGCCGCGACGCCATGTTCGCGGGCGATATCGTCAATATCACGGAACATCGCGCGGTGCTGCATACGGCGCTACGCGCGCAAACCGACGACGCGCCCTTCGCCGAACAGGTCCGCGCCGAGCGCGCGAAAATGGCCGCGTTCGCCGACAAGGTCCGCGACGGCTCGTGGACCGGCTATACCGGCAAGCGTATCCGCCATGTGGTGAACATCGGTATCGGCGGCTCGGACCTCGGGCCGAAGATGGTCGTGCACGCGCTGCATCATCTGGCATCGAAAGAACTCGACACGCATTTCGTCTCAAATGTCGATGGCGCCGATCTCTGGAACGTGCTCCAGCAAGTCGATGCCGAAGAGACGCTCGCGATCATCGTCTCCAAGACCTTCACGACGCTCGAAACCATGACCAACGCGCACTCCATGCGCGATTGGTTCTTGAAGCAGGGCTGCCCGGAAAGCGAGCTTTCGAAGCACTTCGTCGGCGTCTCGGCGAACCCGGCGGAAGTGGTCAAGTTCGGCATCGCGAAAGAAAACGTCTTCGAGATGTGGGACTGGGTCGGCGGGCGCTATTCGCTGTGGTCGGCGGTGGGCCTGTCCATCGTGATCTCGGTCGGACCGGAGAATTTCGACGCGCTGCTGGAAGGCGCGTACGCGATGGATCAACACTTCCGCGAAGCGCCGCTCGACAAGAATCTGCCCGTGCTGATGGGCATGATCGGCATCTGGTATCGCAACTTCTTCGGCTCGCAGAGCGATCTGATCGCGCCTTATTCGCAGGCGCTGCACTATCTGCCTTCGTATCTTCAGCAACTGGAGATGGAAAGCAACGGCAAGTCGGCGACGCTGGCAGGCGGCATGGTCGATTACCCGACCGCTGCCGTGATCTGGGGCGAGCCCGGCACGAACGGCCAGCACGCGTTTTTCCAGATGCTGCATCAAGGGCCGACCATCATCCCGATCGATTTCATCGCCGTGCTCACGCCTGAGCATCCGCTCGTCGATCACCATGCGAAGCTGCTCGCCAACTGCTTCGCGCAAAGCGAAGCGCTGATGCTCGGCCGCACGCTCGAAGAGGCGAAGAAGGTCGCGGGCCCGGGCAAGGAAGAACTTGCCACGCATTTGAGCTTTCCGGGGAATCGGCCGACCACGACCATCATTCTCGATGCGCTCACGCCCGAGGCGCTCGGCGCGCTTATCGCGCTGTACGAACACAAGGTGCTCGTGCAGGGCGCGGTGTGGGACGTGAACTCGTTCGATCAGTGGGGCGTGGAACTCGGCAAGATTCTCGGCAAGGTGGTCGAGGCGGATATCACCGCCGCGAGCGCCGATCCGAAGAAGCACGATGCCTCAACCTCCGCGTTGATCGAGCGCGCACGCAAGGCCTTGAAGTATTGACGGCTGGTTGCGTCGTTAAAGCCCGCATCGGCCCGCATCGGCCGATGCGGGCTTTTTTATACGCTCAGGCCATTGACGAGCCGCCCTGCTTCGATCGTCACGGTAGCATCGCAACGTTCGGCGAGTTCGACGTCGTGCGTGACGAGCACGAGCGTCGCGCCGTTGCGTTCGTTCATCGCGAACATGAGATCGATGATGGCATAGCCCGTGGCGGCGTCGAGGCTGCCGGTGGGTTCATCGGCGAACAGCACCGCGGGATGCGTGACGAAGGCGCGCGCCAACGCCACGCGTTGCTGTTCGCCACCGGACAGCAGCTTGGGATAATGCGCCGTGCGTTGCGCGAGACCGACCTGATCGAGCAGCGAGCGCGCGCGTGCGGCAATCTGATCGTGCGGCAACTCCGCGCGCAGTTCGAGCGGCAGCATGACGTTCTCGAGCGCGGTGAGATGCGGCATCAACTGGAACGACTGGAACACGAAACCGACCGCGCCGCTTCTGAGCGCGGCGCGCTGGTCTTCATCGAGCGTGGAAAGCTCCTTGCCCAATAAACGAACCGAGCCCGCACTCGCGCTGTCCAAACCCGCGAGCAGGCCGAGCAGTGTCGACTTGCCCGAGCCCGATGCCCCGACGATCGCCACGCTGCTGCCCTTCGCGATGGACAGATCGATCTGATCGAGTATCGTGAGCTCGCCCGTTGCGTCCTTCACCCGCTTGCTTAAACCCCGAACTTCGATGACCGGCTCGATATTGTTTTGCATGGACACCCTGAAAAAGAACTGGAGCGCGCGTGCTTGCGTCGCCTTGACAATGCTTGCGACAAGTTCCGCGCTGCATGCACAAGACGCAGCGACGAACAAGCCTGCAATCGTCGTGCTCGGCGACAGCCTTTCCGCCGAATACGGCTTGCCTCGCGATACCGGCTGGGTCAATCTGCTGCGCCAAAGGCTTGCGAAAGAGCGTCTCGATTATAGCGTCGCCAATTCGAGCATCAGCGGCGACACCACGAGCGGCGGACGCGCGCGATTGACCGCCGTGCTCACGCGTATCAAGCCGGCGGTGGTAGTCGTGGAACTCGGCGCGAACGATGCCTTGCGCGGCGTGCCGCTTGCCACCACCGAGACGAATCTGCGTGGAATAGTCGAGGCATCGCAGGCGGCGCATGCGAAGGTTTTACTCATCGGCATGTACGTTCCGCCCAATTACGGCCCCGACTATTCGCAAAAGTTCCACGCCATCTATGAACGCATCGCCAAGGACAAGAACGTGGCGCTCGTCCCTTTCCTGCTTGCCGGGATCGAAAACAAGCCGACGATGTTCCAGTCGGACCAGATTCATCCGACGGTGCAGGCCCAGCCATTGCTATTAGAAAACGTCTGGCCAAGCTTGAAACCCTTGCTGGGCGCAAGTGCGTCGTAACAATGAAGACGCCAGCCGCGACAGCTTTTCCAACAAACGCGGAACACGGCCAAGATTCAGTTATCTGAGACTTTCGCGTAACTCTTATAACCCCGCTCGCAAGAGAGCGCTCTACAAGGAGGTCACGTGAAATACTTCCCTCTGGTTGCATTGACCATCGCGATTTCGGCATGCGCCGCTCAACCGCCCGCAGGCGTGCAGCAAGTCGGCATGAGCGACAAGCCGGTCAAGGCGGTCGCCGAATGCGTCTCGCATGCATGGGCTGACAAGACGCAACAGCAAGTCGTGTCGCAAGATACGCTTGCCAACGATCAGGCCGTCGATGTCTATGTGCCGGGTCAGCAGCCGCCGAATGGCGCGGCCGCCGTGGTGCGTCCGAAGTGGTCGGGTCCGGGCTCGTGGGTGGGTTTCCGCGCATCGGGTGCCGCTGGCAGCCAGGCGACGGGCGACATTCAGGCTTGCCTGTAAGGACACTGTTGCTGGTTACATCGGGCAGCATTGAAAAAGCCCCGCGTCCTTTCGGACACGGGGCTTTTTTGTGCGACTGACGTTTTACTGCTTCTTATTGATTGGCCGCGGGCACCGGCGCCTGACTCAGCTTGACCTTCGAGCGCGCCTTCAACGAGTCGATATACGCTTCCATCTCGGCTTGAGCATAGACCTGCGCGATCTGCTGCTGCGCGCCGGCGAGACGATCCGCGGCCACCGCGTTGGCTTTCTCGATACCGTTGACGCGATAGATCGCATAGCCGTCCGTGCCGAGATCGACGCCGACGTACGCGGGCAACTTCGAGGCATCCGCCTTGAAGATCGCGCTCAACGCGGCAGGCGGCAAGCCCTGCGCGTCGTTGCGCGAGACGATGATCGGTGACGTGAAGCCATCGGTCGACTTCGATTTCTGCAGATCGGCAAGCTTCGTCTGGCCTTCCTTGAGCGCCATCGCAGCTGCGTCTTGCGCGACGACCTTCGTGCGTACCGCGTCCTTCACGGCGTCGAACGCGGGAACGGTCGAAGCCTTGTAGTCGGTCACGCGCGCGGCGATCAGCGTGTTGTTGCCTGCATCGACGGCTTGGGTGTTGTTGTGATCTTTCACCGAGTCCGGCGAGAACACGGCCGCCAGAAACTTCGCATTGTTGAGCGGATTGTCCTGCGGTAATTGCGTGTTGGGCTTCGGACCGACCGTAGCGGTCTGAACCGTGAGCTTGTATTTGTCGGCCGCGGGCTGCAGCGACTTCGCCTGTTCGTAGACGGTGTCGGTGAAGCCTTGCGCTGCTTCTGCAAAGCCTTTGCTGCCCTGTTGCGCGGCGTAGTCCTTGGCGAGCGCTTCCTTCACTTCGTCGAACGACTGCGTAACCGACGGCTTGACGTCCGTTGCCTGAATGATGTGGTAACCGAAGTCCGACTCGACGATATCGCTCACTTCGCCCTTTTTCAGGTTGAACGCGGCGTCGTCGAAAGCCTTGCCGCCCGCGATCTGACCGCGCGCAAAGTAACCGAGGTCACCGCCCTTCGACGCCGAGCCCGGATCTTCCGAATTCTTCTCCGCTACTTGCGCGAACTGATCGGGATGCGCCTTCACTTGCGCGAGCAGTTGTTCGGCCTTCTGCTTCGCCTTCGCCTTGTCGGCCGCGCTGGCGTCCTTCGGCGCGTTCACGAGGATGTGACTCGCGCGCACCTGACCTTCCGTGCGGTAGCGCTGGATGTTGTCGTCGTAGAACTTCTTGAGATCGGCGTCGCTCGGCTTCGATGCCGCCGCGAGCGTGGACGGCGACAGCACGAGGTACTGAATGGTCGCGGTCTCGGGCGTCGCGAAGTCATTGCGATGCGCGTCGTAGTACGAATGCAGTTGCGCGTCGGTGGGTTGAACCTTCGCGGCGTAATCCGCCGCGCGCAGCGACATGCCCTGCACCGCGCGACGCTGCTCGGACAGCTCGGTCAGGCTCTGCGCGAGCGACTTCGAGGTGAACGAAGACTCCTGAATGCTTGCCGGGATCTGCTGATTTGCGATTGTGTAGCGCATGCGCTCGTCGTACTGCGCGGGCGTCATGCCCTGCATGGCGAGCATTTCCTTGTAACGCTCGATGTCGACGGAGCCATCGGGCTTGCGCAGCGACGCGACGATCGGATCGGACAGCAGCGCGCGACGCACGGCGTCGTCGGATGCGGTCAGATGCAGGCGTTGCGTCTCGTCCGACAGCGCGCGCTGTTGCACGAGACTGTCGACCATGGCGGCGCGCGCTTCGGGCGTGTCGAACATGCGGGCGTCGAACTGAGCGCCCAGCATGGAGCGCGCGCGATCCACTTGCTGGCGGAAGGCGTTATCGAATTCGGGGCGCGTGATCTTGTGACCGTTCACGCTGGCGACGTAAGCGCTTTCGTCGAAAAAGTTGCTGAAGCCCTGAATCCCGACAATGCCGAGACCCGGCACGATGATCAGGATCAGCAGGGCCATCATCAGGCGCTGGTGATTACGGAAGAAGTCGAGCATGCGTAGCGCTGCGTGGTTAGAACAAAACGCTCGATATTACAACAGCGCGAGGGGAAAAGGCGACAAGTCGGGGTGTAAGGCTTCCGGTGGGAGCCGCGTTTGGTGGTCCATCTATGTTCCAGGAAGCGGAAAATCCTTCGTACTCAAAGGCTTAACCGTTCATGCGGAAGATTCGGCGGCATTATCGCAATGCCTGCAAATTTGGCGATGCACGAGACGCGTCGACGCTGTAAATTGCTTCGGAATCTTAATCAAGAAGCGGAAAAGAGAAAGTCCCGCAAGCTTGTGACTCGCGGGACTCTTTCAGTCGATCCTGGCGGAGCGGACGGGACTCGAACCCGCGACCCCCGGCGTGACAGGCCGGTATTCTAACCAACTGAACTACCGCTCCTTGCTTGATGCTCAACCCGAACTGCTGTGAACCGGAAACTGGTGGGTGCTGAGAGGCTCGAACTCCCGACCTACGCCTTGTAAGGGCGCCGCTCTACCAACTGAGCTAAGCACCCGTTCCGCGGTTCAAGCGTTGCTGCTTTTTGCTACTCCGCGCTGACTAGCAGCTCATGTAAGAGTTGCCGTATCCAGCGAGTCCGCTAGTTTAGCGCATCCTTCAGCGCTTTGCCAGGCCGAAATTTCGGCACCTTGGCCGCCTTGATCTTGATGGCCGCGCCCGTGCGCGGATTGCGTCCCGTACGCGCCACGCGCTTGCCCACGGCAAAGGTTCCGAACCCCACGAGCGTCACCGTTCCGCCCTTCTTCAAGGTCGCGCTCACGCCGCCGATCACGGCTTCGAGTGCACGCCCCGCTGCCGCCTTGGAAAGATCGGCTTGCTCCGCGATATGGTCGATCAGGTCAGTCTTGTTCATTGTGATCCCCGAATCTGTAATGGCACGATGTGGTCGATGTCGTTTCGCATCGAAACGAGCAGCATCGATTTTTTCGATTCAATGCGCGGCCATTAAACGCAGCCGAAACGGGAGTGTCAACGGGGGTTGCGCCTGATTTCATCTGCTTTGGAAGCACTGCTCGAATTCGTCGACGCAAACAAAAAGACCCCGCAAGCGTGAACCTGCGGGGTCTTTTTTTACGACTTGGGCCGTAAGTGCGGCAGCGTCAATGAAGCGTGCTCAGTGCTTCACGAACTCGCCGACAGCCGGACCATCTTTCTTCGCTTCAGCGGCCACTGGCGGCTTGGCTTCTTCTTCCGGCAACGGTGCCGGCGCGCGTTCGAGCGCCAGTTCCAACACGCGATCGATCCAGCGAACCGGAATGATCTCGATGGCGTTCTTCACGTTGTCCGGAATGTCGGCCAGATCCTTGGTGTTTTCTTCAGGGATCAGCACGAGCTTGATGCCGCCGCGATGCGCCGCCAGCAGCTTCTCCTTCAACCCGCCGATAGGCAGCACTTCGCCGCGCAGCGTGATTTCGCCCGTCATCGCGACATCCGCGCGAACCGGAATACCGGTCAGCACCGAGACCAGCGCCGTCGTCATGGCGATACCGGCGGACGGACCGTCCTTCGGCGTCGCACCTTCGGGCACGTGAATGTGGATGTCCTTCTTCTCGAAGGCCTCGTCCGACACACCGAGACGACGCGAACGCGAACGCACCACCGAGCGCGCCGCTTCGACAGATTCCTTCATCACGTCGCCGAGCGAACCCGTGCGGATCACGCCACCCTTGCCGGGCATGACCGCCGCTTCGATCGTCAGCAAATCGCCGCCGACTTCCGTCCACGCAAGACCCGTCACCTGACCGATCTGGTTTTCCTTCGCGGCCAGACCGAAGTCGTACTTGCGCACGCCGAGGAAGGTGTCGATGTTCGTGCCATCGACCTTCACCGCGCCTTCGGCCTTCTTCAGCAACAGCATCTTCACGACCTTACGGCAGATCTTCGACACTTCACGTTCGAGCGAACGCACGCCCGCTTCACGCGTGTAGTAGCGAATGATGTCGCGGATGGCTTGTTCCGCCACTTCGATCTCGCCATCCTTCAGGCCGTTATTGCGCTTTTGCTTCGGCAACAGATAACGCTGCGCAATGCTGACCTTTTCGTCTTCCGTGTAACCCGAAAGGCGGATGACTTCCATCCGGTCGAGCAGCGGCGGCGGGATATTGAGCGAGTTCGACGTCGCGACGAACATCACGTCCGACAGGTCGAAGTCCACTTCGATGTAATGGTCCGCGAACGTATGGTTCTGTTCCGGGTCCAGCACTTCGAGCAACGCCGATGCAGGATCGCCGCGGAAATCCATCCCCATCTTGTCGACTTCGTCGAGCAAGAAGAGCGGATTGCGCACGCCGACCTTGGTCAGGCTTTGCAGAATCTTGCCGGGCATGGAACCGATATACGTGCGACGGTGCCCGCGAATCTCGGACTCGTCATGCACGCCGCCAAGCGCCATGCGCACGAATTTGCGATTGGTCGCGCGAGCGATGGACTGCCCAAGCGACGTCTTGCCGACGCCCGGAGGCCCGACGAGGCACAAAATCGGCGCCTTCACTTTCTCCACGCGCTGTTGAACCGCGAGATATTCGAGAATGCGTTCCTTGACCTTTTCCAGACCGAAGTGGTCTTCGTCGAGCACGCGCTCGGCATTGGTCAGGTCGTTGTTGACCTTGCTCTTCTTGCGCCACGGCAGACCAATAAGCGTGTCGATGTAATTGCGCACGACAGTGGCTTCCGCCGACATCGGCGACATGAGCTTGAGCTTCTTGAGCTCGGCGTCCGCCTTCTTCTTGGCTTCCTTCGGCATGCGCGCGGCCGTGATGCGCTTCTCGAGTTCTTCGAGATCCGCACCCTCTTCGCCTTCGCCCAATTCCTTCTGGATGGCCTTGACCTGTTCGTTCAGGTAATACTCGCGCTGGCTCTTCTCCATCTGGCGCTTCACGCGGCCACGGATACGCTTCTCGACCTGGAGGATGTCGATTTCAGCTTCGAGTTGCGCGAGCAAATGCTCGAGGCGTTCGATCACAGGGAACATCTCGAGGATGTGCTGCTTTTGATCGAGCTTGAGCGGCAAATGCGCGGCGATGGTGTCCGCGAGACGACCCGCTTCGTCGATGCCCGACAGCGACGTCAGGATCTCGGGCGGAATCTTCTTGTTGAGCTTCACGTACTGATCGAACTGCGACACGATCGCGCGACGCAGCGCTTCAGTCTCGGCGCTGTCGGCGTGGTCGGGTTCGAGCGGCATCACATCGCAGGAAAACTGCGTTTCCTGTTCTTCGATGGACAGCGTCTTTGCGCGCTGCAAGCCTTCGACGAGCACCTTCACGGTACCGTCCGGAAGCTTGAGCATTTGCAGGATGTTGGCGACACACCCTACTTCGTACATGTCCTTTTCGGTCGGCTCGTCCTTCGCCGCCGTTTTCTGGGCGACGAGCATGATGTGCTTGCCACCTTCCATCGCGGCTTCGAGCGCCTTGATCGACTTGGGCCGCCCGACGAAGAGCGGAATCACCATATGCGGGAAAACGACTACGTCGCGCAGCGGGAGCAGCGGTAACGTGATGCGTTCCTGCGGGAGGAGTTGGGTTCCTGACATTTCATTTCCCCATTAATGGAATCGGTTCGTTCGTAAGTAAGGCCGTTAAGAGCTATTGCAAGCCTTTATCGGAAGGGAAAAGTCGTTAGTCGACGACCTGGTCAGTAACGTCCACAATAAACCGAAAAAATAAACAAAGGCCGTTCACGTTGCCATGAACGGCCTTTCGCCGGGACACAGCCTGCTTCAGTTCGACCCTGCTACTTTCGGTGCGTCTTCATAGATGAGCAACGGCTTGCCGTCGCCGTCGATCGTGTTGTCGTCGACGATCACCTTCGAAACGCCCTTCATGGTCGGCAGCTCGTACATGACATCGAGCAACGCTTGTTCCAAGATCGAACGCAACCCGCGCGCACCCGTCTTGCGACGAATGGCTTTTTGCGCGATGGCCTGCAGTGCCGCCGGACGAATCTCCAGTTCCACGCGTTCCATGGCAAAGAGCTTGTGATATTGCTTCACCAGCGCATTTTTCGGCTCGATCAGAATCTTCACGAGCGCGGCTTCGTCGAGCTTGCCGAGCGTGGCCACAACCGGCAAACGGCCGATCAGTTCGGGAATAAGACCGAACTTGATCAGATCTTCCGGTTCCACATCCCGCAGTACTTCGCCGGCATCGCGATCCTGCTTGCTTTTCACGCTCGCGCCAAAGCCAATGCCGGTTTTTTCCGTACGATCGGTAATGACTTTCTCGAGCCCGTCGAACGCGCCGCCGCAAACGAACAGGATGTTGGTCGTGTCGACCTGAATGAAGTCCTGGTTCGGATGCTTGCGCCCGCCTTGCGGCGGCACCGAAGCCATCGTGCCTTCGACAAGTTTCAGCAGCGCCTGCTGGACGCCCTCGCCCGACACGTCGCGCGTGATGGACGGGTTATCCGACTTGCGGCTGATCTTGTCGATTTCGTCGATATAAACAATTCCGCGCTGCGCCTTGTCGACTTCGTAATTGCAGTTCTGCAGCAGCTTCTGGATGATGTTCTCGACGTCTTCACCGACATAACCGGCTTCGGTCAGCGTGGTGGCGTCGGCAATGACGAACGGCACGTTCAGCATGCGTGCAAGCGTCTGCGCGAGCAGCGTCTTGCCGGAGCCGGTCGGCCCGATCAGCAAGATGTTGCTCTTCGACAGCTCGATCTCGTCTTTCTTGTCGAGGTGCTTGAGACGCTTGTAGTGGTTGTACACGGCCACGGCGAGAATTTTCTTCGCGCGTTCCTGGCCGATGACGTACTGATTAAGGATGTCGCTGATTTCCTGCGGGCTCGGCAGGTCGGACTTGGTCAGCCCCGCCTCTTCTGCCGCGCCGGCCGCTTCGTCGCGAATGATCTCGTTGCACAAGTCGATGCATTCATCGCAGATGAACACGGACGGCCCAGCGATGAGCTTCTTCACCTCATGCTGGCTCTTGCCGCAAAACGAGCAATACAGCAGCTTTTCGCTGCTGGAACCTTTTTTGTCCGCCATAAATGTGTGAGCCTCCGGACACTCTTGTTACATGATACGCCCTTCGATCCGGCCACGCAGTTTCGCCTGTGTGGCCCGTCCGAAGCGCGTTTTGGCGCGTTTCGCGTGACGCCGCATGCGCCACTCGCAACAGCCGGCTTCGTGTTTCGTGGAAGCCGGCGCGGCGTCGTTCCGGACGCCTTAAGGACGCTTATGCAAAACCTGGTCAACGATGCCGTACGCTTGCGCGTCATCGCCCGACATGAAGTTGTCGCGGTCGGTGTCGCGTGCAATGCGCTCGACCGGCTGACCCGTGTGATGCGACAGCAATTGGTTCAGACGCTCCTTCAAGTACAGGATTTCCCGCGCTTGAATTTCGATGTCCGACGCCTGACCACGCGCGCCGCCCAGCGGCTGGTGAATCATCACGCGCGCATTCGGCAACGCGACGCGTTTGCCCTTTGCGCCCGACGCCAGCAGGAACGCGCCCATGCTTGCGGCGAGCCCCATGCAAAGCGTGGTGACGTCGGGTTTGACGAATTGCATCGTATCGTAGATTGCCATGCCGGCTGAAACCGAACCGCCCGGGCTATTGATGTAGAGGCTGATGTCCTTGTCCGGATTTTCGCTCTCGAGAAACAGCAACTGCGCGACGACAAGATTCGCCGACTGATCATTGACTTCGCCGACGAGAAACACCACGCGCTCTTTCAGGAGGCGCGAATAGATGTCATAGGCACGCTCGCCGCGGCCGCTGGTTTCCACGACCATCGGAACGAGGCCGAGCGCCTGGGCTTCGAAGTCCCGCGATGCGTGGGACGCCAGTGTGTCGAGCAATTCAGCGCGAAAGGTCATGCAATTTCCTTGTTCGGAATAGGGATACTGATCGACGAAGGAGCATCCGGTAGAACGGCATGCGTACGCACAAACTTTAATGCAAAAAAGGCGTGAGGGCCGTCAGTCCGACGACCCGCACGCCCCCGGGCTCTACGCGTCAGGCTTGCGCCGTTGCGCTGGCCAGTTCCTCGAAGCTGACTTCCTTGTCGGTCACCTTGGCCTTGCCGAGAACGAAATCGACGACGTTGCTTTCAACGACGTACGCTTCCATTTCGGAAAGGCGCTGCTGATTCGAATAATACCAGCGGACGACTTCCTTCGGGTCTTCGTAGCTCTTGGCGAATTCGTCCACTTCCGCGCGGATCTGCTCGGGCTTGGCCTGCAGTTCGTTGGCCTTCACCAGTTCTGCGAGCACGAGGCCCAGCTTCACGCGACGCTCGGCTTGTTCAGCGAACATTTCGGCGGGGATCGGTGCGTCGGCAGCGTTCGGCACGCCACGTTGTTGCAGATCCTGGCGCGCCATTTCGACGAGACGTTCCTGGTCCTGTTCGATCAGCGCCTTCGGCACGTCGAGTTCGGAAATCTTGAGCAACGCGTCCATGACCTGATTCTTCACGATCTGCTGCGTGCGGCGCTTTGCTTCGCGCTCGAGGTTGTCCTTGATCTCGCCGCGCATTTTCGTGAGATCGCCGTCTTCGATACCGAGCGACTTCGCGAATGCCGCGTCGATTTCCGGCAGATGCGGCCACTCGATCTTTTTCACGGTGACGGCGAACTGCGCGGTCTTGCCGGCGACGTCCTTGCCGTGATAGTCCTCGGGGAACGTAAGGTCGAACTCGCGCGTTTCGCCGACCTTCAGGCCGGTCGCTGCTTGTTCGAATTCCGGCAACATGCGGCCTTCGCCCAAGACGAACGCGAAGTCTTCCGCGCTGCCACCTTCGAACGGCACGCCGTCGAGCTTGCCGATGAAGTCCAGCGTGACGCGGTCGCCTTCCTTGGCCGCCGTGTCCGCGCCGCCGTCGCCATGCTCGCCGCCTTCGCCGCGCGCGTGGAAGTGCACGCGCTGCTTGCGAAGGATGTCGAGCGTACGGTCGACTTCGGCTTCGGAAATGGTCGTGACGGTGCGTTCGATTTCAGCGGTGGCGACGTCGCCGAGCTTCACTTCGGGATAGACCTCGAAGGTCGCGTCGAATGCGTAGTCTTCCGCAGCGGCTTCGACCTTCGGCGCAAAGCTCGGCTGGCCCGCGACGCGCAGGTTTTCGGTGCGCGTGACGTCGAAGAATTCCTTGCCGACCTTGTCGCTCAGCACTTCGGCTTCGACCTGACCGCCGTATTGCTGCGTGACCATCTTGAGCGGCACCTTGCCCGGGCGGAAGCCCGGCATGCGCACGGTCTTGGCCAACTGGCGGATGCGCGAGTCCACTTCCTTCTGCACGGTGTCTTTCGGCAGCGAGATGGTGACGCGGCGTTCGAGCTTGCCGAGGTTTTCAACTACGTTAGCCATGGCTTCAATCGTCCTAGAGTATTCGGGTGTTCGGTGTTCGGTTCTTCCGCGGTTCTGGTTGCGCGGGTCCGGATGAGTTCTGCATGAGCCGCGCCGGGTGCGATGTCGGGCTTCGAAAACGCGCCGCCATGTCGAGACAAGGGAGCGCATCTCGCGACCGCCAGATGTTCGCCAACGCCGAGTCAGCCGGCAGAGCCAAGTATTCTAGCAAACAAATCGCGCGGCCTCTGACCACGAAACCCGCTTGGCCCGTTTCGAGCGATTTGCACGGTTTTTCAGCGCAATTCCACTCGAAATACACATTTTGAGTCCATCGGCGCGACACTGCGATGGCGGTTATCGCACCTTCGCTATTTTGCTGCGGGCGGAGCGCTGATAAGCTTGCCGGCGCGTGATTCACGAGAAGCGAAAGGAGCGCGCATTGCGTTGCGCGCTCGATTACCTCAACGCATGAAGCGCATGCGCCATACGCATGGCGACGCGCGATGCAATGCGCATACATCGGGCTTCGCTTCGGCTTTTCAACGTCCACTCACACAGAAAATATTCGAGACACCATGCCTAACGTCACGTCTGCCACGTCTGCCCCTGTCGTCGTCATCGCGCCCGATTCGTTCAAGGGTTCGCTTTCCGCCGAGGGCGTTGCCAACGCCATTGCAGAGGGCATTTTGCGCGCGCGTCCGGATGCCGAAATACGCATTCATCCAATGGCCGATGGCGGCGAAGGCACGCTCGACGCCATGCTCTCCGCAGGCGGCGAACGACGTCTGCTCAACGTGCGCGGCGCGGCTTCGGCCCGGCGCGACGCGGCGACCGGATTGCTGGCGGATGGCGGCGCGATCATCGAGACGGCCGAAGTAGTCGGCATCACGGACCCGGACGGCATGGCGACGCCCGTCACGGAGCGCAGCACGCTTGGCATGGGCGAGGCGATTCGCGCCCTGCTCGATTCGGGCGCGCGCACGTTCTACGTTGCGCTGGGCGGCAGCAGCACGAACGACGGCGGCGCGGGTCTGCTCGTCGGGCTCGGCTTGAAGCTTTTCGATGCGAACGGGCGCGAACTCGAGCCGGTGCCGTCGGCGTTGGCGAAGATCGCGCGTATCGATGCGTCGGGGCTCGATCCGCGCGTGAAGGAAGCGGAGTTCATCGGCATGTCGGACGTCGATAATCCGCTCACCGGCGAGCACGGCGCGACCGCGATCTTCGGTCCGCAGAAGGGGGTGACGCCGGAGCAAGTGGCGACCATTGATGCCGCCCTCGCGCATTTCGCGGATCAACTCGAACCGGCGATGGGAATCGTCAAGCGCGACGAGCCGGGCGCGGGCGCGGCGGGTGGTCTGGGTTTCGCGCTGCATATGCTGGGCGCGCGCTTCGAAACCGGCGCCGAAGTGGTTGCGCGCGAGATCGGACTGGATGCGGCACTCGAGGGCGCTGACTGGCTGATCACCGGCGAAGGCCGGTCGGACGTGCAGACGCTGCACGGCAAGGCGCCGTTCATCGCCTGCAAGCACGCGCGGGACGCAGGCGTGCCGGCGACGCTTTTGTCGGGCGCGGTGGATTCGGCGGCGCTGCCGCGTCTGTCGGAGTTTTTCAGCGGATGCTTTTCGCCCGCGCCCGGCCCGATCACGCTCGATGTCGCGATTCGCGACGCCGCGCGCTTGCTGGCGAACGAAGCGGAGCAGTTGACGCGGTTGAGGTTTGGAGCGAAGTGAAGGGTCGGTGCTTGCGGAATGGCAAGCGCCAACAAAAAACCCCTTTCAGAAACAAAGGGGTTTGTTTGGTGCGAGGAGCGGGACTCGAACCCGCACACCATTGCTGGCGTCAGGACCTAAACCTGGTGCGTCTACCAATTTCGCCATCCTCGCAGCACGACTTCGAGCGGGGTTTCGTTTTGCCGCGCAACCTTGGTTGCGTGGCGCCGCAAAGCGCCCGGCGCTGTTTCGCCGTGTTCGACACCGGTCCAGTGTGTCGAGCCCGAGATTCTAACGCATTCGTCTGGTGATGTCTGGGAAAATCCGTGACAGCTTTCTGGGAGCGTGATTTCGGCTCAGGGAAGGCATTGAATCTTCAGGAATCCTCGACGTCGATTGTTGCCACGTTCGAGGATAGTCGCGTCTGTTGTGAGCCACCCGACAGCGAACGATTCACGGCTCACGCATCCGTTCACGGTTCAAAGCGTCTCCTCCGGCGCGGCTCGTCAAATTGCGACGCGCGATCGAGTGCAAGAAGCCGCAGCGTGCATCGTCAGACAGACACGCCGCCCAACTCCACCATGACCACTTCGCCTTTGGCCTGCGAGCGTCCGGCGAAATCGATACCCGATTGCCCCATCAGCTTCCTGATCTCGTCAGGCATCCTTTCGCTTGCTTGCGCTGCCGCAATCGGCCTGTCGATATGCGACAGAAACTGCCGCACGCTAGATGGCGGCAGGAACACGAAAACGTTCAGCGGATAAGACAGCTTTGCATCGCTGGCGCGGTTGGCCGTGATGTGCAGTCCCATGGTCGGCGAGACGTGCATCTGACGCGGACACACTCGAAAATCGAAGCCGAAATCGCTTGCCACGCTTCTCAGGAGAAACGGCAGGCATCTGTCTCCAAACTGCTTGTTCTCGGTCTTGCTGAGGGCCATGGCAGCCTCCGGTGCGCGCACGGTTCGTTCACGAGCGCCCAGTGTTGCGCGGCGCGAAAACGGCGTCGGTGGGTCGGCGCACATCCGCGTCGATCACCGTGCATCGGGAAGACGTTCGCCGCGCCTGGCAGCGGAGCCTTTCGCGGGCGGATAAAATAGACGTCGCGTCACGTTCATGCGTCAGAACAATCAAAGCCGGACGCCCCGCCCCACTTGGCCTACCCCACAAGCTCAGTTCGTGAATTTCGACGATTATTGCCAGAAAAAAGCCGCGCCCGAAGGCTCGGGCACTTACTACGCGCTCCGTCGCGCGCCCACGGCGCGTCAGCCGCTTTTAAGCGCGCTCTATGCGTTGCGGCGCGAACTCGAAGAGACCGTGAAGGAAACGAGCGACCCGACCATCGGGCGGACCAAGCACGCGTGGTGGCAAAACGAACTAGGCAAGCTCGATGCCGGTGAACCCACGCATCCCGTGACGAAAGCCTTGCTGGCGCACGCACCGTCCGCGGCGCAACCCGTGCTAGAAGATGCGGGCCGCGCGCTGATCGATGGCTTCGGCATGGATCTCGATCAGGCGCGCTATCTGGACTGGCCAGGACTGCGTCGCTATCTGGAGCAGACTGGCGGCGCGTTCGGAACGGCGGTCGCGCGTGCGACCGCGCGCGATCCGGCGCAGGCCGCGTCGTGGGCGCCGCCGCTCGGCTCGGCGCTCTTGCTGGCCGAGCGCGTGCAGGAGATCGGCGACGACGCGCGACATGGACGCATCTACGTTCCTATCGACGAACTGCAGCGCTTCGGCGTGACGGCGGCGGACATCATCAATCGCAAATACAGCGATAGCTTCACGGAACTGATGCGCTTCCAGACCGAACGCGCCCGACGTGCGCTTGAAGATGCGCTTGCCGCAATACCGCCGGCCGAGCGTTCATCGCAACGTGTTTTGCGCTCGCAGGCGGCGCTGTCGCTTGCGCTGCTCGACGAGATCGAGCGCGAGGGTTTTCAGGTGCTGCATCAGCGGATAGCGCTAACGCCAATTCGGAAGCTCTGGATTACCTGGCGGACGCGATAGGTGCGTGGACAGCGCCTTTCATTGCTGTTGATTCTTCGGCGCGTCGATTGGACGCGGGGCGCAACGGGCTGACGCCCTCACCGCGATTCGAAGGCGCTCGTGAATACCGCTTCCGCCATTCGTGTCTGCAAACGGCCAATGCACGCGAATAAACCGCAGCGCTTGCGCAGCAGGCCCAATGCGGCTAGCGATCGGGTCGAACGCGTGAGCGGCGGCTCTTCAATGGCGCGAGCCGGAAACGGAAGACCGCTAGAACGAAGCAATAACGTCTACGCACGAATCAATGGCAGCGCGTCCGAAGACGGCCCCAGGCTCGCCACCGAATCAAGCTCCGCGCACGCGCTCAGAACCGTCGCATAAACCCGCCTGAAGTCGATGCCGACGCTCACGCCGCCATCGACGTCCAAGTCATCCAAACGCGGCGCTGCCCCATACAGCCCGCCGCTTACGCTTCCACCCAACACAAACTGCGGTGCGGCCGCGCCATGATCGGTGCCTCGCGCATCGTTTTCACGAGCGGAGCGCCCGAAATCCGAATGACTCATCACGAGCGTGCCGCGCCAGTCGCCCGACGCGATCAACGCGCGTCGCAACGAAGCGAGCCCGTCCGCAAGCTGCGCCAACACACGCGCGTGCTTGGCCGCCTGATGCTCATGCGTATCGAACCCCGGCAGCGTAAGACGCACGAGCGCGACCTTGTCACGTTCAGCGCGCCCGACGATGAAACGCGACGCCGCATCGCATGAAGCGGCAAACGAAGCGCGTGCCTGCCCGATCCATTCGACCGCGCGGCTGGCATTTGCGAAAGGCCCCGCCTCCGCCGTGCCAACGACGCTCGCACGCGTTGCGTCCGAACGCGCAAGCCAGCCATCGCGGCGATATTCGGCGGCGCTCGAAGCCGTATCCCAGATTTCGCGGGAGCGAAAATGCGAGCGGCTGGAGCTCGCATACCCCACGCCCTGGACGATGGCGAATTCGCGCGCTTCCCAAGCCGGCATCAACGCGAGCAAGGAAGGATGCAGCCCGGTTTGCTCATTCAGATGCAAGACATGCTCGCGCGGGATCGCAAGCGTCGGCCTGAGCGCGCGATAGCGATCATCGTTAAGCGGGATGACCGTGTTGAGGCCGTCATTGCCGCCGCTGAGTTCGACGAGCACGAACGTCTTGATCGAACGTCGCGCACGCGCCGTGGCGAATCCGTCCGCGCTCGCGCCACCTGCAAGCGCGCCGGCAATCTGCATGAAGCGGCGTCGGTTCATCGCGGCTCGCGCTCAACGCTTGTAGAGATCGCGCACGGCCTCTTCGATATGTTGACGCAAGAGGCGCCGCTCATCGGCGGTCATGACGGTATGGCGCGGAGGACGCGCGGGCGGTGCCTGATCGACCTGCTGAACAGGCTGCATCGTGGCGGCTTTGGTGTCGCGGTCGGGAAAATTGCCGTTCTTGGACGAGCGCTGCTGCGCGCGAATCATACGGCCGTCGAAGCGATTCGGCCGGGTGTCGGACGTGGTGTCGAAAGCGGTTGAGGGACGCGCGAAGCCCGGCGTCTGGGCGAAAACATGGTGCGTGCTCAGGATGGCGCAGAGCGCGCTGGCGAGAAGCGTTAGCTTGAAGATGCGCTCGACGCGCACGGGTCCGCGTTGCCGCGCTCCCAACATGTTTTTCCCTTCGTTGCTCGACAACCGGACAGCCTCATTCTTTAGCGCACGTCTCAAAAGGCTTGGTCCGGCCAAATGACGCGCTGGTCTAATGGAGTATCTACCGAATGGCGGGCTTAGGTAAGGGAGTGTACGCATAGAACCTTTTGGGCGTGCCACAGTCGCCGTAAATTTTGTAACGGACTGTTACACTCGCTTTTGTTACAAACTCGACGATTGAACAAACGCGCTAAGATGCCGCCATGGAAACCAAGAACCCATCCAAAATTCTCGTCGTCGACGACGACCCGCGCCTGCGCGATTTGCTGCGCCGTTATCTGGGCGAGCAAGGCTTCAACGTGTATGTCGCGGAAAACGCGCCGTCGATGAACAAACTCTGGGTGCGCGAGCGCTTCGATCTGCTCGTGCTCGACCTCATGCTGCCCGGCGAAGACGGTCTTTCCATCTGCCGCCGCCTGCGCGGCAGCAACGACCGCACGCCGATCATCATGTTGACGGCCAAGGGCGAGGACGTGGACCGCATCGTCGGTCTGGAAATGGGCGCGGACGACTACTTGCCGAAGCCGTTCAATCCGCGCGAGCTCGTCGCGCGCATTCACGCGGTGCTGCGCCGCCAGACGCCGTCGGAGTTGCCGGGCGCGCCGTCCGAAACCACCGAGGTATTCGAGTTCGGTGAATTCGCGCTGAATCTCGCCACGCGCACGCTTACCAAGAACGGCCAGGAAATTCCGCTGACCACGGGCGAATTCTCGGTGCTGAAGGTGTTTGCACGGCATCCGCGTCAGCCGCTCTCGCGCGAAAAGCTGATGGAACTCGCGCGCGGCCGTGAATACGAAGTGTTCGACCGCAGTCTCGACGTACAGATTTCCCGCCTGCGCAAGCTGATCGAGCCGGACCCGAGCAGCCCGCGTTTCATCCAAACGGTGTGGGGCCTGGGCTACGTGTTCATTCCCGACGGCGCGGCCTGATGCCTCATGCTTTGACGCGAGTCCGCCACGCTTTTTTTCCTCCATCGAGCCGAACCCGATAGACCCATGCGCATCGACAGGCGGCTACTGGCGCTTGCGTTCGGCGGCCTGTTCTGGCGAACCTTCGCGCTGATCGCGCTGCTCATCGCGGTCAGTCTCACGGCATGGTTCCAGAGCTTTCGAGTGATCGAGCGGGAGCCGCGCGCGCAGCGCGTGGCGCTTCAGCTCGTCGCCGTGGTCAAGCTCACGCGCACGGCCCTGCTCTATTCCGATCCCGATCTTCGTCGCGCGCTCCTGCAGGACCTGGAGAGCAACGAAGGCGTGCGCGTGTATCCGCGCGAGACCACCGACAAATATCGCCTGCAGCCGGATGAATCGCTCAACCGTCTGATCGAGCGCGACGTGCGCGGACGCCTTGGCAACGACACGATCATCGCGCAATCCGTGAACGAGATTCCCGGCGTGTGGATCAGCTTCAAGATCGACGACGACGACTATTGGGTCGCGCTCGACCGCGATCAACTGGATACCGTCACCGGTCTGCAATGGGCCGGCTGGGGCGTTTTCGCGCTCGCGCTGTCGCTCTTCGGCGCGGCGTTTATCACGAGTCTCGTGAACCGGCCGTTCGCGCGACTGGCGCTCGCCGCGCGCAAGGTCGGTTCGGGACAATCGCCCGAGCCCTTGCCGGAGCGCGGCATGGGCGTCGCCGCGGAAACCAATCGAAGCTTCAACCAGATGGTGCAAGACCTCGAACAGCTCGAAGCGGACCGCGCGTTGATGCTCGCGGGCATTTCGCACGATCTGCGCACGCCGCTCGCGCGTTTGCGGCTCGAAACCGAAATGAGCCCTTCGGACGAAGCCACCAAGCTCGCGATGATCGACGACATCGAACAGATGGACATGATCATCGGGCGCTTCCTCGACTACGCGCGGCCGATGCAGCGCATGCCCGAGGCCGTCGATCTCTCGATGATCGCGAGCGAACTCGTCGCGCGCTTCCAGGCCGACGAAGGCGTCGTGATGCGCACCGACCTCGCGCCCGGCGCGGTGATCGAAGGCGACCCGACGGATGCGCGCCGCGTGGTCGGCAATCTGCTCGAAAACGCGCGCAAGTACGGGCGAAGCGAGCAGGACGACATCGCGCGGATCACCGTGCTTACGCGCGTCACGCACGGCAAGGTCGAACTCTCGGTGATGGACGAAGGCCGCGGCATCCCCGACGATCAGGTCGCGCTCATCACACGGCCCTTCTATCGTGTCGACGCCGCGCGCACGCAAGCGAACGGCACGGGTCTCGGCATGGCGATCGTGCAGCGGCTCGTCTCGCGTCAGCGCGGCACGTTGCGCCTGCGCAATCGCACGCCGCTTGCGGGCTTCGAAGTCACCATCGATTTCCCGGTGATGAAGGGCGCGCGTTTCGATGGCGTCTGACACTCCCGTGTTTCCCGGAAATTCGTCAAAAACTATTTGAAGTTATAGTCAAATACTATTGCTTCGATTTAGTGATACGCTTAATATGGATTTGTGCAGCGCGATGACATGACGATTGTTTTCATGTCCGCGTTACGAAGATTCAGTAGCCTCATTTTGCGTTTGTCCTTTCAACGAACACAGGAGTCACTGCATGAAGACCGTTGGCGATAAAGTCGAAGCATTCACCGTCACCGCTGCCAAGCCGGGTTTCAATCACCACGAAGAAAACGGCCAGTCGGCATTCGAAGAAATCACCGAGCAGTCGTTTCCGGGCAAGTGGAAAATCATCTACTTCTACCCGAAGGACTTCACGTTCGTCTGCCCGACTGAAATCGTCGAGTTCGGCAAGCTGGCGAAGGACTTCGAAGACCGCGACGCCATTTTGCTCGGCGGCAGCGTCGACAACGAGTTTGTCAAGCTCGCATGGCGTCGGGAGCACAAGGACCTGAACAAGCTGAACCACTACTCGTTCGGCGACGTGAAGGGCGAACTCATCGACCAGCTCGGCGTGCGCGACAAGGAAGCCGGCGTGGCGCTGCGCGCGACGTTCATCGTCGATCCCGACAACGTCATTCAGCACGTCTCGGTCAATAACCTGAACGTCGGACGCAATCCGGAAGAAGTGCTGCGTATTCTCGACGGCCTGCAAACGGACGAACTCTGCCCGTGCAATCGCGCGGTCGGCGGCTCGACGCTCTGATCGCACGAGCCTTTAAGCGCCTGAGGCAACGCCCGTAGCCCGCCCTCTTTCGAGCGCCCGCTTGGAAGCCGGCGGGCTTTATTGACGCCATCGAATAAGGAGAACGCATGGAATTCCTGTCATCGATCAAGGAGCTGGTGCCGGACTACGCGAAAGACATTCGCCTGAATGTCGACGGGACGATCGCCCGTTCGTCGCTGGAAGGCAACGACGCGGTCGGCGTCGCGCTCGCCGCCGCGTATGCCGCGAAGGCGACGAAGATCGTGAATATCATCCGCGAGTCGGGTGTCATGGCGCCGGAAGAAGTCAATGCCTCGCTCACGGCGTCCGCGCTGATGGGCATGAACAACGTCTGGTATCCGTACCTGGAGATGGCCGACAACGCCGATCTCAAGACGCAGCCGGCTGGACTGCGCATGAACGCGTATGCATCGCACGGCGGCGTCGACAAGCGGCGCTTCGAGATGTACGCGCTCGCGGCGTCGATCATCGGCAAGTGTCACTTCTGCGTGAAGTCGCACTACCAGAATCTCGTCACCGAAGGCATGTCGACGACCCAGTTGCGCGATGTCGGGCGCATCGCGGCCGTGATCAACGCGGTGGCGCTCGCCATCGAGGCCGAGGCGAAGTAAGCCCTTGACGCCACGCGCGCGTGGCGTTCGATTTCAACTATCGATCGACGTGCGCCGCAACAGCACCGCGGCCTGCGCCTCGATACCTTCCTTGCGGCCGAGATAGCCGAGCTTTTCGTTGGTCTTCGCTTTCACGTTGACACGATCGACGGCCAAGTCCAAGTCTTCCGCGATATTCGCGCGCATCGCCTCGATGTGCGGCGCGAGCTTCGGCGCCTGCGCGATGATCGTGCTGTCGATATTGGCGATGGCGAAACCCGCTTCCGACACGCGCTTGAACGCTTCGCGCAGCAGCACGCGGCTGTCGGCGCCGGCGAATTCCGTTGCGGTATCCGGAAAGTGCCGGCCGATATCGCCGAGCGATGCCGCGCCGAAGAGCGCGTCGGTGATGGCGTGCAGCAGCACGTCCGCGTCCGAATGGCCGAGCAGGCCGCGTTCGTAGGGAATCGTCACGCCGCCGATGATGAGCGGGCGGCCCTCGACGAGCTGATGTACGTCGTATCCCTGTCCGATTCTGAAATCCATCGATGCAACCTTGCTGTAGAAAGTGTGTGTCGGAGCCGTCAGGCCTTCGTGGCGAGCATCGCGCCCGCGAGCGCGAAGTCTTCCGGATAGGTCACCTTGAAGTTGCGCAGGCTGCCCTGAACTAATCGCGGCGAGTGGCCGAACCATTCGATTGCGCTCGCTTCGTCCGTGAGATCGTGACCGTCGTGACGCGCACGTTCGATCGCTTCGCGCAACATGCCGAGGCGGAACATCTGCGGCGTTTGCGCCTGCCAGAGCCCGTCGCGCGATTCCGTGCGGGCGACGCGCGGGTGGTCATCCGCTGCATCGGGCATGCTCGGTGCGACCCGTTTCAGCGTATCCGCGACCGGCAATGCGAGAATGCCGCCCACGGCGTCGTGACGCAGGGCGCCGACGAGCTTGCGAATCAGTTCCGGCGTGATGCCGGGACGCGCGGCGTCGTGGACGAGCACCCAGTCGTCGTCGCGTGCGCCGAAATCGGCCAGCGCGACGAGACCGTTATACACCGATGCCTGTCGTGAAGCCCCGCCACAGCGCTGCACCGCGAAGCGCAGGCCGGCAAAGCGGCGCGCATCGAAGTGATGATCGTCGGGAGCGAGTACGACGAGGGTCTGCGAGAATTCGGAACACGCGTCGAAGGCGGATAACGTGTAACCAAGCATCGGGCGGCCCGCGACGGTCTGATATTGCTTCGGCATGGGTGCGCCAGAGCGGCTGCCGTTGCCGGCGCACGGAATCAGCGCGAACAGGCGCGAGGTAGTGGCGGGTGAAATCGTTGGCGCAGTAGACGGCGCATTTGACGAATTTGCAGTCGTAGTCACGGGCAGATCACTGAGCCAGGTCAAAGTGGAGCCCGGATTTTATAATAGGTCTTTAGCGACCACGTCCGGCGCGTCCTCGAAGAGGGCGAAAGAGCCGACGGTTAATTGCATATATATGTCCTCGAAAGCCGTCAACGCGCAGTCCAGTTCTCCCATCCCGCTCGTGAAGGCGGGTCAGCGCTTTGTCTTCGACGGCGCGCCCGGTTCATCCGATGCCCTCGCCATCGCGCGTTATTACACGGCTAATCGCGAGTCCGTGCGGCTCTTGACGGTGCTCTGCGCAAGCGCGGTCGATGCGCAACGCCTCGCAACCGAAATCCCCTACTTCGCGCCGGATGCCCGCGTGCGTCTCTTGCCGGACTGGGAAACGCTGCCGTACGACACGTTCTCGCCGCATCAAGACCTCGTGTCCGAGCGTCTCGCGACGCTGCACGATCTCGGCGAAGGACGTTGCGACATCCTGCTCGTGCCGGCGACCACGGCGCTTTATCGCATGCCGCCCGCGTCGTTTCTCGCGGCTTACACGTTTTCATTTACGCAGGGCGAGCGCCTCGACGAAAGCAAGCTCAAGGCGCAGTTGACGCTCGCGGGTTACGAGCACGTGAGTCAGGTCGTGCGTCCCGGCGAATATTGCGTGCGCGGCTCGCTGATCGACCTTTATCCAATGGGCTCGCCGCTGCCGTATCGCCTCGACTTGTTCGACGATCAGGTCGATTCCATCCGCGCCTTCGATCCCGACACGCAACGCAGCCTGTATCCCGTGCGCGACGTGCGCCTCTTGCCGGGCCGCGAATTTCCGTTCGACGAAGCCGCGCGCACCGCGTTTCGCAGCCGCTGGCGCGAAGTGTTCGAGGGCGATCCGAGCCGCTCGCAGATTTACAAGGACATCGGCAGCGGCGTGCCGTCGGCGGGCATCGAATATTACTTGCCGCTCTTCTTTGACGACACCGCAACCCTCTTTCACTATCTGCCGGAGAACTCGCAACTCGCGTTCGTCGGCGACATGGACGCCGCGATCAAACGCTTCACGGCCGACACGAAGCAGCGCTACAACTTTCTTTCGCATGATCGCGAGCGGCCTTTGCTCGAACCGCGCCGCCTCTTTCTCAGCGACGACGACTTTTTCACGTTCGCCAAGCCATTCGCGCAACTGAAGTTCCCGGCGTCGCCCGAAGGCGGCTGGGCCGTGCCGCTGCCAGGGCTTGCTATCGACCGCCACGCGGACGAACCGTTGCTCGCGCTGCGCCATTATCTGGAGCAGACCGAAAACCGCGTGATGCTGGTCGCGGAATCGGCGGGACGGCGCGAAGCCATCCAGCAATTGCTCGTCGATAACGGCTTGCGCGGCGAACTGCGCGACACGTTCCAGGAATGGCTCGGCGCGGATGCCAAATTCACGCTCGGCATAGCGCCGCTCGCGAACGGTTTTTCGTTGCCGGAAGCGAAGCTGTCTATCGTCACCGAGACCGAGCTCTACGGGCCGCTCGCGCGCCGCGCAGGACGCCGCCGCCAGGAACAGGCGAGCAATGTCGATTCGATGGTGCGCGATCTCGCCGAATTGAAAATCGGCGATCCGGTGGTGCACGCGCAGCATGGCATCGGCCGATACATGGGTCTCGTGTCCATGGACCTCGGCGAAGGCGAAACCGAATTTCTGCACCTCGAATACCAGAACGACGCCAAGCTCTACGTGCCCGTCGCGCTGTTGCATGTGATCTCGCGCTATAGCGGCGCCGATCCCGAAAGCGCCCCGCTCCACACGCTCGGTTCGGGCCAATGGGAAAAAGCCAAACGCAAGGCCGCGCAGCAGATTCGCGATACCGCAGCCGAACTGCTCAACCTCTACGCCCGCCGCGCCGCGCGCGAAGGTTACGCGTTCAAGCTCGATCCACGCGACTACGTGAAGTTCGCCGAGAGCTTCGGCTTCGAGGAAACGCCCGACCAGGGCGCCGCGATTGCCGCGGTGATCGGCGACATGACGAGCGGCAAGCCGATGGATCGGCTCGTGTGCGGCGATGTCGGCTTCGGCAAGACGGAAGTGGCCTTGCGCGCGGCGTTCATCGCGGTGATGGCGGGCAAGCAAGTGGCGATTCTTTCCCCCACCACGCTGCTCGCCGAACAGCATACGCAGACCTTCACCGACCGCTTTTCCGACTGGCCCGTGCGGATTGCTGAACTGTCTCGCTTCAAGAGTTCGAAGGAAGTCACGCAGTCTATCGCGCAGATCAACGAAGGCAGTGTGGATATCGTCATCGGCACGCACAAGCTGTTGTCGTCGGATGTGAAGTTCAAGCGGCTCGGGCTCGTGATCATCGACGAGGAACATCGCTTCGGTGTGCGGCAGAAGGAAGCGCTCAAGGCGTTGCGTGCGGAAGTGGATGTACTCACGCTCACCGCGACGCCCATTCCACGCACGCTCGGCATGGCGCTCGAAGGCCTGCGCGACTTCTCCGTGATCGCGACCGCGCCGCAGAAGCGCCTTGCCATCAAGACCTTCGTGCGGCGCGAGGAAGACGGCGTCATTCGCGAAGCCATGCTGCGCGAGCTGAAACGCGGCGGGCAAGTCTACTTCCTGCATAACGAAGTGGAAACCATCGAGAATCGCCGTTCCATGCTCGAAGCACTCGTGCCCGAAGCGCGCATTGCCGTGGCGCACGGCCAGATGCACGAGCGCGAACTCGAACGCGTGATGCGCGATTTCGTCGGCCAGCGCGCGAACGTGCTGCTGTGCACGACCATCATCGAAACGGGTATCGACGTGCCGAGCGCGAACACCATCATCATGCATCGCTCGGACAAGTTCGGACTCGCGCAGCTGCACCAATTGCGCGGGCGTGTCGGGCGTTCGCACCATCAGGCTTATGCGTATCTGCTCGTGCACGACCCGCAGTCGCTGACCAAGCAGGCGCAGCGCCGGCTCGAAGCCATTCAGCAGATGGAGGAACTCGGCTCGGGCTTCTATCTGGCCATGCACGACCTCGAGATTCGCGGCACGGGCGAAGTGCTCGGCGACAAGCAATCGGGCGAGATTCACGAGATCGGTTTTCAGCTTTACACCGACATGCTCAACGACGCCGTGCGCGCACTGAAGGAAGGCCGCGAGCCGGATCTCAACGCGCCGCTCGCCGCCACGACCGAGATCAATCTGCACGCACCGGCCATCTTGCCCGCCGACTATTGCGCGGACGTACAAGAGCGTCTTTCGCTCTACAAGCGGCTTGCGAACTGCGAATCGAGCGATGCCATCGACGGCATTCTCGAAGAGCTCGTCGACCGCTTCGGCAAGTTGCCGCCGCAAGCGCATGCGCTCGTGGAGACGCATCGGTTGCGGCTTGCGGCGAAGCCGCTCGGTATCTCGAAGATCGACGCCAACGAGAGTTCCATCGGCTTGCAGTTCGTGCCGAATCCGCCTGTCGATGCCATGAAGATCATCGAGATGGTGCAGAAGAACAAGCACATCAAGCTCGCGGGACAGGACAAGTTGCGCATCGAAACGCGCAGCCCCGATCTCGCGGTGCGCATTGCCACGGTGAAGGAAACGTTGCGCGCGCTCGGCGCGCCGGTGCGGCAGTCGGCGGCCGTGGCGCGTTAGGTTCATCCGGCGTGTTGGTATCGACGGGAGGCACGGCGCGCGCATCGACCGGAAGAAGGATCAAGCGCCGCGCCCGACGCACCCCGTCATGCCGCTCTTTGAAAGGCAGTGGCGGGAGCCATGCCGCAGCGCATATATTGACCGGAAGGTCAGCAAGCGTGGTTTCGGCTATGATCGGCTTCTACCCCGCAGGAGCGAAAAATGTCCCAAATCGCCGCTGAGGCGCAACAAGCCACGACCTCCGCCACGCCTCAATCCTTGCCTTGGATCGAACGTCTCGTTTCCTTCGATACAGTCAGCCGCAATCCCAACCTCGGCCTCATCGAAACCGTGCGCGACGAACTGCGCAAGGCGGGTGTCGAAGCCAGCATCACGACCGATTCACGCGGCCAGTGGGCCAATCTCTTCGCCACGGTGCCCGCGCACGACGGTCAGACAAACGGCGGCATCGTGCTGTCGGGACACACCGACGTGGTGCCGGTCGACGGTCAAAATTGGAAAAGCGATCCTTTCAAGCCCGAAATCCGCGATGGTCTGCTCTACGGTCGCGGCACCTGCGACATGAAGGGGTTCATCGGCGCGGCGCTCACAATGCTGCCGAAGATGCAGGCGACAAAGCTCGCCAAGCCGATCCACTTCGCGCTTTCGTTCGATGAAGAAGTAGGCTGCGCGGGCGCGCCGCTCATGATCGCCGACTTGCAAAAGCGCGGCGTCAATCCGGATGGCTGTATCGTCGGCGAACCGACTTCCATGCGCCCGGTCATCGCGCACAAGGGCATCAACGCGTTCCGCTGCTGCGTGCGTGGCTTTGCGGCGCATTCGTCGCTTACGCCGAAGGGGCTGAATTCGATCGAGTACGCCGCGCGCCTCATCTGCTTCATTCGCGACGTCGCCGATGAATTCCGCGCCAAGGGCCCGTTCGACGAGTTCTACGACGTACCCTTCACCACCGCGCAGACGAGCACGATCAAGGGCGGCAACGCGCTCAACACCGTGCCCGCGGAATGCACTTTCGACTTCGAATTCCGCAACTTGCCGACCATCGACCCGGACCCTATCTTCAAGCGCATCGAAGCGTTCGCGCGCGACACGCTCTTGCCGAAAATGCAGAAGGAGCACGAGAACGCGGCCATCGAATTTTCGAAGATCGCCGCCGCGCCCGGACTCGACGCCACCGAGCAGGCCGCCATCACGCAACTCGTGCGCGCGCTCACCGAGAATCAGGAGAAGCGCAAGGTCGCTTACGGCACCGAAGCGGGACTTTTCGCGATTGCGGGCGTGCCGAGCATCGTGTGCGGACCGGGCAACATCGAACAGGCGCACAAGGCGAACGAATACGTGTCGCTCGACCAACTCGTCGCTTGCGAAGCGTTTCTCGGCAAATTCATCCATAGCATGTCGGTCGAAGCACAGGCGCGCTAGTCATCGACCGTCGTACGATCCATCGAGCCATGTCCACAGCAACGCATTCCGACCATACGATCGACGGCACGCCCATTCCGACCCTCGACGAGATCGCCGAGCAGCATATGGCGCTCACGCCCTGGGTAGCGCGCACGCCGATCTTCGAGCGGCACGATTTTCCGACGCTCGAAGGCACACCCGTCACGTTCAAGTTCGAGCTGCTGCAGGCAAGCGGCACGTTCAAGGCGCGTGGCGCGTTCTCGAACATCCTCGCGCTCACCGACAGCGAACGCGCGGCAGGCGTGACGTGCGTGTCGGCGGGCAATCATGCGGTCGCGGTGGCTTACGCGGCGCAGCGCATGGAAGTGGGCGCGAAGGTGGTCATCACGAAGAACGCCAGTCCGACGCGCATCGCGCTTTGCCGGCGCTTCGGCGCGGAAGTCGTGCTGGCGGAAAATGTGATCGAGGCCTTCGAGATCGTGCGGCGCATCGAGGCCGAGGAAGGACGCTTCTTCGTGCATCCGTTCAATGGTTATCGAACGGTGCTGGGCACGGCGACGCTCGGTTACGAGTGGACGTCGCAGGCGCCGGATCTCGATGCGGTCATCCTGCCAATCGGCGGTGGCGGGCTGTCCGCCGGCGTTTCGACCGCCATGCGTCTCGCCAACCCTTCGCTGCATGTCTATGGCGTGGAACCGGAAGGCGCGGATGCGATGAGCCGCAGCTTCGCCGCCAATCACACGATCAAGCTGAGTTCCCTGCACAGCATCGCCGATTCATTGATGGCGCCGCATACCGAACAATACAGCTATGAACTGTGCAGGCGACATATCGACGAGATCGTCACCGTATCGGACGACGCGTTGCGGCACGGCATGCGGCAGTTGTTCAACGAACTGAAGCTGGCTGTGGAACCGGCGTGCGCGGCGGCGACCGCTGCGCTGCTCGGACCGTTGCGCGAGCGGCTGCAAGGCAAGCGCGTGGGCGTGTTGCTGTGCGGAGCCAACACGGACCCGGCGACGTTCGCGACGCATTTGGCGAGTACATGAGTGCCATTGCAGGCGCTGCGTGGAACCGAAGCATCTGGCAATTGCTCGATGCTCACAGTGACATCGTAGGTAAAAGGCGGCTTGAAGCGGCGCTTGCCGTGTTCAGGCGAACACGCGGAAAAGCGCGGCTCTCGCGGTTCCTCGTCAACGAGAGCAGACTAACGCGCCTGCGTTCACAGCACCTCGGCCAGCCTTCTGCGCTCATTGCGTTGCATGAAGTAATTCGCGGCGATCACCCCGACCGTCACCAGCGCGATGAACAACGTCGCGAGCGCATTCATCTCCGGATTCAGCCCCAGCCGCACGCGCGAAAACACGACGAGTGGCAGCGTGGTCGATCCCGGTCCCGACAGAAACGCGGAAAGCACGAGATCGTCGATCGACAAGGTGAACGACAGCAGCCAACCCGCCACGAGCGCCTGCGATATCAGCGGCAGCGTGATCGCGAAGAACACGCGCAGCGGTGTCGCGCCGAGATCGAGCGCGGCCTCTTCCAGCGACGGATTCAGCTCCCGCACGCGTGACTCCACGATGATCGCCACATACGAGATGCACAGCATCACGTGGCCAATCCAGATGGTGAAGAGCCCGCGCCCCGCCGGCCAGCCGATCAGCTTGGCCATCTCCACGAAAAGCAGCAGCAACGAGATGCCCTGAATGACCTCGGGAATCACGAGCGGCGCGTTGATCATGCCCGTGTAGAGCGTGAAGCCGCGAAAGCGGCCCATGCGCGCGAGCACGAACCCCGCCCACGTGCCGATCACGACCGACGCGCACGCCGTCAGAAACGCGATGCGCAACGACAGCCATGCCGCCGCGATAAGCTCGTCGTCGTACCAGAGCGCCTTGTACCAGCGCAGCGAAAACTCCGTCCACACGGTGACGAGCTGCGACTCGTTGAACGAATAAACGATCAGACTGAGGATGGGGATATACAGAAACGCGAACCCGATTCCGAGCGCGGTGATCTGCAGCGGACGGCTCGGCTTGATCATCGTTTCTCCTCCAGTTGCTTCGCCTGGAAGTGCTGGAAAAGCGCCATCGGCACGAGCAGGAGGAGCACCATCGCGCAGGTGACTGAGGATGCCATCGGCCAGTCGGCGTTATCGAAGAACTCGTTCCACATGACGCGGCCGATCATCAAGGTATCCGCGCCGCCGAGCAACTCGGGAATGACGTATTCGCCCACCGCCGGAATGAACACGAGCAGACATCCGGCGATAATCCCGTTCTTCGACAGCGGCAAGGTAATCTGCAGGAACGCCTTCCAGGGCTTGGCGCCGAGATCGTAAGCGGCTTCGAGCAAGGTGAGATCCATCTTCACGAGATGCGCGTAAAGCGGCATGACGAGAAACGGCAAGTACGAATACACCATGCCGATATAAACCGCGACATTCGTGTGATAAAGCTCGATTGGCGAATGGATGAGGCCGATCGACATCAGGAAGTTGTTGAGCAAGCCGTTGTTCTTGAGAATGCCGATCCACGCGTAGACGCGTATCAGGAACGACGTCCAGAACGGCAGCATGACGGCCATCATCAGCAGATTGCGCGAGGCCGGATTCGCCCGCGCGATGTAATACGCCATCGGATAGCCGATCACGAGGCACAGCAAGGTCGAAACCGCCGCGACCAGCAGCGAATTCATGTAGGTCGCGAAGTACAGGCTGTCGGTGACGAGAAACGCGTAGTGCGAGAAATCGAGCGCGATATTCAGCACGCCCTCTTTCAACGCCACGATATCCGTGTACGGGGGAATGCCGAGCTGGCTGTCCGCGAAGCTGATCTTCACGACGAGCAGGAACGGCACGAAAAATAGCAGCAACAGCCACAGGAACGGCCCGGCGATGACCGCGGTGCGGCCGCTCACGCCCATGCGGTCGAGCAGTTTCATCATCATGCCGTCAGCACCACGCCCGCCGACGCGCTCCAGCGCACGTAGACTTCATCGTCGAAAGTGGGGGAATCGATTTCGCCGAGCGCGAGGCTCGATACGTTCGCGACCACCGTCTTGCCGCTTTCGAGCGTCACGTGATAGAGCGTGTAGCCGCCCATGTAAGCGATATTCGTCACATGCCCGCGGCCCCAGTTGAACGCGCCCTCGGGCGGCTTTCTCATGAGCGCGATACGTTCCGGGCGCACCGAGATGGTCACCGGCATGCCGAGCGGCCCGGTAATGCCGTGGTTCACATAGAGCCTGACCGGCAGTTCCGGCGACTCCACGAAGATATGGTCTGGCTCGTCCTCGACCACGTTGCCGTCGAAGAGATTGGTCGAACCGATGAACTGCGCCGAGAAGCGGCTGTTCGGATACTCGTAGACCTCGTGCGGCGTGCCGATCTGCACGATACGCCCTTCGCTCATCACGGCGAGGCGCCCGGCCATGGTCATCGCCTCTTCCTGATCGTGCGTGACCATGATGCAGGTGACGCCCACCTGATCGAGGATGTTGACGAGTTCCATCTGCGTGCGCTGGCGAATCTGCTTGTCGAGCGCGGACATGGGTTCGTCGAGCAAGAGCAGCTTGGGACGCTTGACGAGGCTGCGCGCGAGCGCCACGCGCTGCTGCTGGCCGCCCGACAACTGATGCGGCTTGCGCTTCGCATACTGGCCCATCTGCACGAGTTCGAGCGCGGCTTGCACGCGCTCCTTGAGTTCGCCACCGCGCACACCTTCCTGCTTCAAACCGAATGCGACGTTCGATTCCACGCTCATGTGCGGAAAGAGCGCGTAGGACTGAAACATCATGTTCACCGGCCGGCGATACGGCGGCATCTGCGCGAGGTCTTCGCCTTCGATCAGAATCTGCCCTTCGGTGACGGTCTCGAGCCCGGCGAGCATGCGCAACAGCGTGGACTTGCCGCAGCCGGAACTACCGAGCAGCGCAAACAGTTCGCCCTTCGCAACCGACAGGTCGACGCCCCTCACGGCCACCGTCTCGCCGAACTTTTTCACGACGCCGACGACCTGCACGAAGTTGTCGTCCGACACGAGTCCGGTGGACGGAAAATTGTCCGGCGCTTGTCTGCCGGAATTAGGCGCTGCCTTCAACGCGCTCGACTGCTCACTCATGATTGCCTGTTCGACTCCCGCAACTTGTCCTTCATCGATGACTTCGTCTGCCCGGCTACGCGACGATCACGAACAAAGCCCCCGGAGGTCCAGGGGCTTCGTCGGTTCAAAGCATAACCCGCTTTTGCTAACTAGCGGCCGGATTTGAGTTCGGTCCACAAGCGCGTCTGCAGACGCTGGATTTCGGGCGGCAACGGCTTGAGCAGGAACAGCGTCTTGATGACATCCTGCGGCGGATAGACAGCCGGATCGTTCGCCACGTCCTTGTCGACGTACTTGCGCGCTTCGAGGTTCGCGCTCGGGTAATACACCGCATTCGTGATCGCGGCATGCACCTGCGGCGTCTCGATGTAGTTGATCCACTCGTGCGCGGCGTCCTTGTTCTTCGCGTCCTTCGGAATGGCCATCACGTCGAACCACACCGGCGCGCCGCCCTTCGGAATGTAGTACTCGATCTTGTAAGCCTTCTTCGCGTCCACGGCGCGATGCTTGGCAATGACGACATCGCCCGACCAGCCGTAGGTGAAGCACACGTCGCCGCCCACCAGGTCGTTGATATAGCCCGACGAGTTGAATTGCGTGATGTACGGGCGAATCTTCTTGAGCATCGCGAGCGCCTCGCGATAATCGGCGGGATTCGTGCTCATCGGGTCCTTTCCGATGTAATGCAGCGCGGCGGCGAACATCTGGTCGGGCGCATCCAGCACGGACACGCCGCACGCCTTCAGCTTCGAAATGTTCTCGGGCTTGAAGAGAATGTCCCAGTTATTGAGTTCGACGTTCGCGCCGAGTATCTTCTTTACCTTGTCGACGTTATAGCCGAGGCCGGTCGTGCCGTACGCCCAGGGCACCGTGTACTTGTTGCCGGGGTCCGCGCCTTCCACGAGCTTCATCAGTTCGGGATCGAGATACTTGAGGTTCGGCAGCTTGGACTTGTCGAGCGGCGCGAAAATGTTTGCCGCGATCTGCTTGCCCGCGTAGTTGCTCGTCGGCACGACGATGTCATAGCCCGAATTGCCCGTCAGCAGTTTGGCCTGCAACGTGTCGTCGCTGTCGTAGTTGTCGTACTTCACCTTGACGCCGGTTTGCTTGGTGAAGTTGGGGATCGTGTCCTTGGCGATGTAATCCGACCAGTTGTACACGTTGAGCTGCGTGTCTTTCGCCGATGCCGTGAGGGACATCAGCGGCAACAGCGTCGCCGCGCACGCCAGCGCGCCCGCGAATTTGGCCAGCTTGGCCACGGGGGCCGCCAGTTTCTCGTTCATCTCGTTTCTCCCTTGTTCCGACTGTCGACGGCGTCGTGTCGGGCCCGGCTCTCAAGGAACGGCCCGCGAACCCATAAAAACCCGAAAACTACCATTAAACCGAAGCACGACAAAAATAATGTCCGGCTTGTCGCGCGAATCTCACGTGCGTCGAGGGCAGCCGCCTGGTCATAAGGCCTGCCCGTGCCACGGTTCATTGATCTGCTGTACCGAAAGTGCGCGCATTTTAGCGTCTAATGACGCCATGCGACACCTGATAAAACCACACTCGTCAAAGGGAACCACGCCGCGAAAGCATCGCGAAATGTCATTATCGATGGAAGGGACTTGAGGCATCCGGGTGCGACCGTCGCTCGTAAAGACAGAAGAGCGGCGCGACGGCACGGGTTGAGCCCAATTCCTTGCCTGACGAATAGCCAGCGGAACACTCGTTGCTAGCCAATTCGGATGTGCGTTGATTTTTCCCACGCATTCTCAACCGGCAACGCGTGCGCTCGTGCCGCGGCTTCAAAAGCCGTGACACACAGCGCTGTTGCAACGCTATTCAAGGCAACCGACCGCATGAACACCAATCCGTCCGCGCTTGCGCAGCTTTCGGCTACCGAGCCCGACGTACCGCCTCAATCCGGCAATCGTCAAGACCGGCCCCGCGCGCCGCGCGGCCGCTGGTACACGTTCGTCGGCGCGGGTTCGCTCGTCGCGGTCGGCTACATGGACCCGGGCAACTGGGCGACGGCGCTGGCGGGTGGCGCGCGTTACGGCTATCAGTTGCTCTTCGTCGTGCTGCTCGCGAGTCTCATGGGCATGCTGCTGCAATGGGTGGCGTCGCGCGTGGGCGTCGTCACCGGCCGCGATCTCGCGCAGTTGTGCCGCGAGCGCTATAGCCGCCGCACGACGCTCGTGCTGTGGCTCGCGTGCGAAATCGCCATCATCGCGTGCGACGTGGCCGAAGTCGTCGGCAGCGCGGTCGCCTTGCAGATGCTGTTCGGCGTCTCGCTGACCGCAGGCGTGTTGTTCTCGGCGGTCGGCACTTTCATCATGCTCGCGTTGCAAAGCCGTGGACAGCGGCCGCTCCAGCGTGCCATCACGGCGATGATCCTTTTCGTCGGCTTCTGTTTCGTCGTCGAACTGGCACTGGCGCATCCCGTCTGGAGCGATGCCGTGCGTGGCTTCGCGCCCCCGCGCGAGCTTCTGCGCGATGCCGGCATGCTCTGGCTCGCCGCCGGCGTGCTGGGCGCGACCGTCATGCCGCACAACCTTTATCTGCACTCGGCGCTGGTGAAGGAACACGCCCCTCACCACGACGACGCAACCATCGGCCGCGCGCTCAAGGGCGTGAATATCGATACGTTCGCATCGCTCGGGCTGGCGTTTATCGTCAATGCCTCGTTACTGGTGGTGGCCGCGTCGGTGTTTCATGCAAGCGGCCACTTCGATGTCGATGATCTCGCGGACGCGCATCGGCTCATCGCACCGCTCGTGGGAAGCCACTGGGCGGGCATTGCGTTCGCCGCCGCCCTGCTCGCGTGCGGCTTGAACGCGACGGTCACGGGCACGCTCGCCGGTCAGGCAGTGATGGAGGGCTTCCTGCATCTGGAGATGGCGCGCTGGGCGCGGGCGCTCTTGACGCGTTCGCTTGCCATCGGCCCAGCGCTTTTCGCCGTCGCGAGCTTCGGGCAGCACGGTTCGAATACACTGCTCGTCGCGACTCAGGTCGTGCTGAGTCTGCAATTACCGCTGGCAGTGATTCCGCTCGTGCGCTTCGCTTCCGATGCCGGTCTCATGGGACGCTGGCGCGTCGCCCGCGTGCCGCTTGCACTTGCCTGGGCTTGTGCAGGACTGATTCTTGCACTCAATGGCGCGCTGTTGTGGCAGATGGTGGGTTCGGTCTGAGCGAAAGGCGTTGGTATCGGCGTCGGCGCCTGGGCAATCCTCCCGCGGGCTCGAGCAAGAAATGCCTGCAAGCGTGATAGTGCGAGTGCCCAACCAATGACTCGGCACAGCGCGCCGCGTCAGCAGCCCTGCCGCACACCCCGACAACAAAACGCCAAACTACCCGATGCATCGTCCAAATTCGTTTGTTTTGCCGACACTCCTTCGTGCGGCTCATGCCCAAACCGGCGCTCGGCGCCGTCTGCGCGCCGCGACGTTCGCACTTGCCACGCTGAGTGCAGCGAGCACGGCGCATGCCACTGTCTCCGTGCTGCAACCGGCACGCGAAGCGGCGGCGTCGCAGCCGCTCGAAATCACGCTGCTTTATACCGATGACGGTAGCAAACCGCTTTCCATCGATGTGCCGAAGCAACTGACGGTGAATCTCACCAATGGCGATCTGCCGCCTGCGCCACTCACGCTCGCCCGCGATCCGAAGGTGCCGGACCATGTGCGCCTCGCGCCTGGGCAGTATCGCCGGGTGCGCTTTACGGCTGCGTGGCCCGAAAGCGCGCGCGGCACGATGAAGATCGATCCGGTCGGCTTCGATGCTTCACCCATGCTCGTCACGCTCAACCGCGGCAATACGCAGACGCAGGTGGTCGCCGCCGAGAAACGCGAAGCGCAGGCGACGACGCCCGCGCAAATGGCCACCGCCACCGCCGCCGCGAACACGACGGCCGTGCCGACGACGACCATCGACACCATGCTGTCCGGCCGCCTTTCGACCTTCGAGCCGATGTACTTCGCCGATGGCGAAAACGGCGACAATCTCGCCAAGTTCCAGTTCAGCTTCAAATACCGGCTGCATCTGCCGGACGACCCGCGCTCGCGCGGCTTCCTCGACAATCTCTACTTTGCGTACACGCAGACGACCATCTGGAACCTCTCCGCGCCGTCCGTCCCGTTTCGCGATACGAGCTATCAGCCGCAGCTTTTCTACTACGTGGAAGACACGGGCGTGAAGAGTCCGTTGTTCACGCGCATGGGCGTGGCGGCGGGTATCGGGCATGAATCGAACGGCAAGAGCGGCGATGAATCGCGCGCGATCAACATCATGTTCGTGCGGCCGACGTGGGATTTTGGCGACCTGAACGGCGAGCATCTGACCATCTCGCCAAAGATCTATTACTACTTGTCGAGAAGCGGGAATCACGACATCGCGGATTATCGCGGCTACACCGACTTCCTGGTCAAATACGGCAGCCCGGATGGCTGGCAGCTCGCGACGACCTTGCGCAAGGGCACGAAGCACTGGTATGGCAGCGTGGATTCGCAGCTCACCTACCCGCTGGCTAAGCTGATCGGCAGCGCATGGGGCGGTTATGTGTTTGCCAGCTACTTCAACGGTTACGGCGAAGATATCCTCGATTACAACCAGCGGCGTCACTGGATCGCGCGAATAGGCTACAGTATTGCCCGCTAATGTCTTTCAATGCGCGCGTCATGGCTTTGGTCATCGCGCGCGGCAATCAACGAATCCATGTCTTCGAATCTCCACGATCTTCCTGATAGTCCCTGCATCGGCGTGTGCTCCACGCTTTTCGACGACATCTGCAAAGGCTGCGGCCGCACGGCGGGTGAAGTGTCGAATTGGGTGTTTCTTTCCGATGCCGAGAAGCAGGCCGTGTGGGAGCGGATCAGGCGTGAAGGGACGGCGATGCGGTTCAGGAAGCCAACGTGAACCGGCTCGGCTAAAATGGTTTTGGCGGACCCGGACGAGCAGCATCCGCCTCAGTCATGGCGAAACCCGGGATGGGCTGCCGATGCGGGGTTGCTGGTTTCCCGACACAACAAAACCAGCGCCGTAACCAATGAAAAAGCCGCGCATCCGTCTGTATGCGCGGCTTTTGTTTGCAATGCCGACTGCGGCTTTACTGAATGCCCTGACTCGACAAGAAGTCCTCGTAATTCCCACCGAAGTCGCGCAATGTGCCATCCGTCTTCACTTCGATGATGCGGTTCGCCAGCCCGCTCACGAACTCGCGGTCATGCGACACGAAGATCAGCGTGCCTTCGAACTTGTCGAGTGCAATCTGCAGCGATTCGATGGACTCCATGTCCATGTGGTTGGTCGGCTCGTCCATGAGCAGCACGTTATGGCGGCCGAGCATGAGCTTGCCCCAGATCATGCGGCCCTTCTCGCCGCCCGACAGCACCTTGACGTTCTTCTTGATGTCGTCCGCGTTGAAGAGCAGGCGCCCGAGCGTGCCGCGCACCATCTGGTCGTCATCGCCTTCCTGACGATACTGGTCGACCCAGTCGGTTAGCGTCTCGTCCTTCGGAAACTCTTCGTAAGTGTCCTGCGGCATGTAGCCGACGTTCGCGTTCTCCGCCCACTTCACGCGGCCGCCGTCCAGGTCGAGCGCGCCCCTGAGCGACTTCAGAAGCGTGGTCTTGCCCGCGCCGTTTTCGCCGATGATGGCGATCCGCTCGCCCGGCTGCACGCTCAGGCTGAAGTTCTGAAAGATCGGGCGGTCGTACTTCTTCGTGATGCCCTCGGCCACCACCGCGATGTTGTGCAGCTTCTTCTCGAACTCGAAGCGGATAAACGGATTCTGCCGCGACGACGGCTTGAATTCCTCGATCTTGATCTTGTCGATCATCTTGAGACGGCTGGTCGCCTGACGCGCCTTCGACTTGTTCGCCGAGAAGCGGCGCACGAAGTCCTGCAGGTCGGCCACGCGTTCCTTCGCCTTCGCGTTCGCGTTCTGCTGACGCTCGCGCGCCTGCGTGCTCGCCAGCATGTAGTCGTCGTAGTTGCCCGGCCAGAGCTTGAGCGTGCCGTAATCCATGTCCGCCATGTGCGTGCAGACCTGGTTCAGGAAGTGTCGATCGTGCGAGATGATGATCATCGTCGAGTTGTACTGGTTGAGCACGTCTTCCAGCCAACGGATCGAGTTGATGTCCAGGTTGTTGGTCGGCTCGTCCAGCAACAGCACGTCCGGTTTCGAGAACAGCGCCTGCGCCAGCAGCACGCGCAGTTTCCAGCCTGGCGCAACGTTGCTCATCGGGCCATTGTGATCGGCGATATCGATGCCGATGCCAAGCAACAATTCGCCCGCGCGCGCTTCGGCCGTATAGCCGTCGTATTCGGCGAACTTCGCTTCGAGGTCGGCGGCGCGCATGTAGTCGTCGTCGGTGGCGTCGGGGTTCGCGTAGATCGCGTCGCGCTCGGTCATCGCGGCCCACATTTCGGTGTGACCCATCATGACCACATCGAGCACGCGCATGTCTTCATACGCGAACTGGTCCTGACGCAGCTTGCCCAGACGCACGTTCGGCTCGAGCATGACGTTGCCCGAACTCGGCTCCAGATCGCCACCCAGGATCTTCATGAAGGTCGACTTGCCGCAGCCGTTCGCGCCGATCAAGCCATAGCGGTTTCCCTCGCCGAACTTGACCGAGATGTTCTCGAAGAGGGGCTTGGGCCCGAATTGCATGGTGATATTGGCGGTAGACAGCACGGCGCGTCCTTTGAATGATGTACGGCGAAAAACCTATGATTTTAGCAGATTTTGGTGGCGATTCTGGCCGGGAGCGGCATGAGCCTTGGCATTCCGGCAGATTACGCGGATCAAAAAACATCGGGGCGCTGGCCGAACCGGCCGCGCCCCGCGCTCAACCGCTCTCGATCCGCGCGCGGCGGATGCGCTTCAAGTCCGTTCAGCGATAAACGCCTTCACCACGGCTGCATCCGCAGGAACGATATCGAACCTTTGTGGCAGTTTTTCAAGTCCCACGAACGCGACGGGACGCTCCGGCTCGCGGTTCAACGCCTCGCGGATGGTCTCGCCGAATTTGATCGGCTGCGCGGTCTCGAGCACGATCATCGGCACGCCGGGTTTGAGGTTCTCGCGAGCAACCTTCACGCCGTCGGCGGTGTGCGTGTCGATCATCGTGCCGTAACGCTCGAACACATCGCGAATGGTGTTCACGCGGTCGTCGTGATCGCTCTTGCCCGACACGAAGCCGAATTGCTTCACCCGCGCAAAGTCGCCGCTCGCCGCGAGATCGAAGCCGCCCTTCTCGTCGACGTCGCGGAACAGTTGTAGCACGCGCGCCGGGTCGCGGCCGAGCAGGTCGTACACAAAACGCTCGAAGTTCGACGCCTTCGAAATATCCATGCTCGGGCTGGTCGTGTGATACGTCTCGTCCGCGCCGCGCACGCGATAGATGCCCGTGCGGAAGAATTCGTCGAGCACGTCGTTTTCGTTGGTGGCGACCACGAGCTGATCGATTGGCAGACCCATCATGCGCGCGATATGCCCCGCGCAGACGTTGCCGAAGTTGCCCGACGGCACCGTGAACGACACGCGCTCGTCGTTGCTCTTCGTCGCGGCAAAATAGCCCTTGAAGTAGTACACGACTTGCGCGACCACGCGCGCCCAGTTGATCGAATTGACCGTGCCGATCTTGTGCTTCGCCTTGTAGGCGTGATCGTTCGATACGGCCTTCACGATGTCCTGGCAATGGTCGAAATTGCCTTCGACCGCGAGGTTGAAGATGTTCGGGTCTTGCAGCGAAAACATCTGCGCCGTCTGAAACGCACTCATCTTTTTATGCGGCGAGAGCATGAACACACGCACGCCGGTCTTGCCGCGCATGGCATATTCGGCGGCGCTGCCGGTATCGCCCGACGTTGCACCGAGAATGTTGAGCGTTTCGCCGTGCTTTTCCAATGCGTACTCGAAGAGATTGCCGAGTAGTTGCATTGCCATGTCTTTGAAGGCGAGCGTCGGACCATTCGACAGTTCCAGCAACGACAGCGGCGTGCCGTTCTCCATGCCCAGCGTCTTCAGCGGCGTGATCTGCGCGGCGCTTTCTTCGTGGCGCACGTTGCTGTAGACCTGCGCGACGTAAGTCTTGCGCGTAAGCGAACGCAGGTCGTCGGCGGGAATGTCATCGCTGAATTTCGACAGCACTTCGAAGGCGAGATCCGCATAGGACAGAGTGCGCCAGCGCGCGAGTTCATCGGCCGAAACGCGCGGATATTCCGCCGGCAGATACAGACCGCCGTCCTTCGCGAGACCGCCGAGCAAGATGTCCGAGAACGTGTGGCGCTCGTTCGAGCCGGCGCCGCGCGTCGAGATGTAGTTCATGTCGCGTTCCTGTGCTTAATTCAGCGTTGCCATGCGCAGTTTCGTCACCTTGGAGACGACCGTGGAAAGCGCTTCGATCTGGGCGATCGCCGCGTTCGCGTTCTTTTCCACCGTCTCGTGCGTGATGAGGATGATGTCCGTCTCGCCCTTGTGCTCGCCGCCGACGTCTTCCGATTCCTTCTGCAGCAACGCGTCGATGGAGATGCCCTTGTCCGCGAGAATGCGCGTGATGTTGGCAAGCACGCCCGTCACGTCGGCGACACGCAAACGCAAGTAATAGCCGCTCGTCACTTCGTCGATTGGCAGGATGGGCGTGTTCGCCAGACTGCCCGGCTGGAAGGCCAGATGCGGCACGCGATGCTCCGGGTCGGCCGTATGCAGACGCGTGACATCCACGAGATCGGCGACCACGGCCGACGCCGTCGGCTCCGCGCCCGCGCCCTTGCCGTAGTAGAGCGTCGTGCCGACCGCATCGCCATGCACGACGACCGCATTCATCGCGCCTTCGACGTTGGCGAGCAGACGCTTGGCCGGCACCAGCGTGGGGTGCGTGCGCAACTCGATGCCCTTCTCCGTGCGCCGCGCGATGCCGAGCAGCTTGATGCGATAGCCGAGATCCTCCGCGTAACGAATGTCGATGGCCGCGAGCTTGCTGATGCCTTCCACGTACGCGCGGTCGAACTGCACCGGCACGCCGAACGCGATCGCGCTCATGATCGTCACCTTGTGCGCGGCGTCGACGCCTTCGATGTCGAAAGTGGGATCGGCCTCCGCGTAACCCAGATCCTGCGCGCCCTTCAACGCGGTCGCGAAGTCCAGCCCGCGGTCACGCATCTCCGAAAGAATGTAGTTCGTCGTGCCGTTGATGATGCCCGCGATGTATTCGATACGGTTCGCGCTCAGGCCCTCGCGAAGCGCCTTGATGATTGGAATGCCGCCCGCCACCGCTGCTTCGAACGCAACCATCACGCCCTTCGCGTGCGCGGCTTCGAAAATCTCCGTGCCGTGCACCGCGAGCAGTGCCTTGTTCGCCGTGACCACGTGTTTGCCGTTGGCGATGGCGCGCAGCACCAATTCGCGCGCGAAGCCCGTGCCGCCGATCATTTCGCAAACGATGGATATCGCCGGGTCGTCGACGACGGCGAGGAAGTCGTCGGTGACCGCCACGTCGGCTGCCGCTTGCACCTTCGACGGTGTACGCACGGCAATGCGCGCGATCTCGATGCCTCGTCCCGCGCGGCGCCTGATTTCTTCCTGATTGCGGCGCAGCACCGTGAAGGTGCCGCTGCCCACCGTGCCGAAGCCCAACAGTCCTACTTTGATCGGTTCCATACAGCGTGAGTCTTCTAAGAAAAGTTAAGCGGAGTGACGTTTGCGATAGCCGTCGAGAAAGCGCGCGATGCGGTTGATCGAGTCGGCCAGATCGTCGAGGTTCGGCAGGAAGACCACGCGGAAGTGATCCGGCGTCGGCCAGTTGAAGCCCGTGCCTTGCACGAGCAGCACGCGTTCTTCGAGCAGCAGGTCGGTGATGAATTGCTGATCGTTTTCGATCGGGTACATCTTGGGATCGAGCTTCGGGAACATATACAGCGCGGCCTGCGGTTTCACGCACGTGACGCCCGGAATGGCCGTGAGCATGTCATAGGCGAGCTCGCGCTGTTTGAACAGCCGCCCGCCCGGCACGATCAGGTCGTTGATGCTCTGATAACCGCCGAGCGCCGTCTGGATGGCGTATTGGCCAGGCACGTTCGGGCACAAGCGCATGGACGCGAGAATGCCCAGACCTTCGAGATAGTCTTTCGCGCGACGGCGATTTTCCTCGATGAGGCCCGACACGGCCATCCAGCCCGCGCGATAACCGCACGAACGGTAACTCTTCGAGAGACTGTTGAATGTGACGGTAAGCACGTCCTCGGAAAGCGCGGCCATGGACGTGTGCGTCATGCCGTCGTAGACGATCTTGTCGTAGACCTCGTCCGCGAAAATGATCAGGCCGTGTTCGCGCGCAATGTCGATCAGTTCGAGCAGCAGTTCGTCCGAATACAGCGCGCCCGTCGGATTGTTCGGGTTGATGACGACGAGCGCCTTGGTGTTGGCGGTGATCTTCGAGCGGATGTCGTCGAGATCGGGCATCCAGCCATTGCCTTCGTCGCACATGTAGTGACGCGGCGTGCCGGCCGAAAGACTTACCGCGGCCGTCCAGAGCGGATAGTCGGGCGCGGGCAGCAACACCTCGTCGCCATCGTTCAGAAGCGCCTGCATGGCCATGACGATAAGTTCCGACGCGCCGTTGCCGATGAAAATGTCGTCGAGCGTCACGCCCGTCACGCCCTTTTGCTGCGTGTAATGCATGATCGCCTTGCGCGCGGCGAATACGCCCTTCGAATCCGAATAGCCCGACGAACCCGGCAGATTGCGGATCATGTCCTGAATGATCTCGTCCGGCGCTTCGAAACCGAACGGCGCCAGATTGCCGATATTGAGCTTGATGATGCGATGCCCTTCTTCTTCGAGACGCTTCGCGTGTTCGAGCACGGGCCCGCGAATGTCGTAGCAGACGTTTTGCAGCTTGTTGGATTTGAGAATCGGTTTCACGGGCGCGGCTCTTGTGTTTGGGCTGTCTGGTGGATTCGTTTTAAGGATTCGTTTTGGCGTTCTGTCGTTTCGGCGTTTCGATGCAGCAGGTGCTTCGGTCGATGCTCCGGCGGTTCGTGTCCGCTTCTGGAACGCGCACGCGAAGCGAGATGACACGAAGTGACGCGGGATGGCGACGAGCTGCGGCAGACTACGGCATGTTACTGGACTGCCGCCGCTTCTCGGGATTTTGAACCCTGGGCGAGGAACACCGCGCCGGATAGGGGCGCAGGCGTAACGGTACGGATTGCGTGTCGAAGGCGGCTTGTGGCGGCACGCGAGCGCAACGGGGGCCGCGCGAGCGGTCCGCGCGGCTGGAAAGTTATAATTTACTGATTATGGCCCGGTTCCGCAATGCACCAAACACTGGCGCGAAGCGCCTTTTGGTGCGTTTTCCGCCGCCTTCTCGCGCTTTTTTTCAGCCGCGTACGGCGGATGCCGGGTTTTACTCCTTTCCTTGCCGGACCATCGTTTTGAAACTTCATCAAGACTCCAGCGGCGCGCTCAACACCATCACGAGCTACGGAGACGACTTCGTCGCGATCAATCTCGAACGCCATGAGGGCAGCGTGATCGTCATGCCCGAGGCGCCCGTCGTCAAATGGCCGGTGGCATCGTTCGACGCGCTCGCGCCCGAGCATTTCGAGGAACTCGTGAAAGCCGCGCCCGAAGTGGTCATCTTCGGCAGCGGTTCCAGATTGCGCTTTCCGCATCCGCGGCTCACGGCAGCGTTGACCAAGCATCGTATTGGCGTGGAAACGATGGATATCGGCGCTGCCTGCCGCACCTACAACATATTGATGTCCGAAGGCCGGCGCGTGGCCGCCGCACTGCTGATCGAGGAATGAGCGGAAACTAAGGCTCGGCTAAGGATGCGCCGCAATACTTCGGCGACAGGCGCCTCTTTGGCGCACGCGCTGGCGTCGCGGCGCCCGGCGTGCGCCAATTTGACGAATCCGGCCTGGCAGTGCGATACACTCCCGCCCGGCGAACGTTGCGCCGAGCCTGAAAGGCGGTAACACAGCGTGCGCCACGGCCAGTCCGGCGCTCATGCGAGCCTGCACGCAAGCGACGGCTTCGCGCCCCGCGCGGCCGGTTGCGCCACTCATTCACAAGCGCCGCGCATGGCGGCATCGAACAGGTCGACTTCATGAACGATACGCCTTCGCGGCTACCGCTCACGCGTCTCTCACTCATTCTTCTCGTCGTCGCGCTGGCCGTCATCTGGTTCGGGCCGCTCGGGCTCAGGCATCTCGTGCCGAGCGACGAGGGCCGCTACGCCGAAATGGCGCGCGAAATGTTCGTCACCGGCGACTGGATCACCCCGCGCTACAACGGCTACAAATACTTCGAGAAACCGCCGCTGCAGACCTGGGCGAACGCGCTGACCTTTGCGTGGTTCGGCGTCGGCGAATGGCAGGCGCGGTTCTATACGGCGCTTTGCGGCTTCGCGGGCGTGCTGATGGTCGGCTACACGGGCGCGCGGGTCTTCAACGCAATGACGGGCTTCGCGGCCGCCGTGATTCTCGCGACCTGCCCGTACTGGAACCTGATGGGGCACTTCAACACGCTCGACATGGGCCTGTCGTTCTGGATGGGCCTCACGCTCTGCGCGCTTTTGCTCGCGCAACGCCCAGGGCTGGCCGTGCGCGAAGTGCGGCTCTGGATGTGGCTTTGCTGGGCGGCGATGGGCGCGGCCATGCTCTCCAAGGGGCTCGTCGGCGTGATCCTGCCGGGCGCGGTGCTGATCATCTACTCGCTCGTGGCGCGCGACTGGGCGCTCTGGAAGCGGCTTTATATCGGCAGCGGGCTGATCGTGTTCCTGATCGTCGTCGCGCCGTGGTTCGTGCTCGTGCAGATGAAGAACCCCGAGTTCTTCAATTTCTTCTTCATCGTGCAGCAGTTCAAGCGCTATCTGACGCCCGAGCAGAACCGTCCCGGACCGTTCTATTACTTCGTGCCGGTGCTCATCGTCGGCTTTCTGCCGTGGCTGTCGATCGCGTTCCAGAGCGTGCGCCACGGTCTCAAGACGCCGCGCCAGCCCAACGGATTCGCGCCCGTGACCATGCTGCTCGTCTGGTCCGCGTTCATTTTTCTGTTCTTCAGCGCCTCGCATTCGAAGCTGCTGTCCTATGTCTTGCCGATTGCACCGGCGCTCGCGCTCGTCTTCGGGCTTTATCTGCCGTCGCTGACGAAGCCGCGTTATCGCATGCATCTGATCGGCTATGCGGTGTTCCTGATCGCCGCGGCGTTCGGCGCGATCTTCATCGGCCGGGCGGGCAGCGCGAATACGCCCAATGCGCTGTATCGCGCGTTCCAGATATGGGTTTATGCGGGACTGGCGGTGGCGTTCGTCGTGACGCTCACGGCGCTCTGGCTCAATCGCCGGAACGTGCTTGCGGGCGCGGCAGGGCTGGGCGCGGCGTGGCTGCTGCTCGGCACCATCGCGGGAACGGGTCACGACGTTTTCGGCACCGACAGCTCGGGCGTCAAGCTCGTGCCGGCCGTGAAAGCCGCGATGGCGAAACTCCCGCCCGGCACGCCCTTTTACTCGATCGCCAAGCTCGATCACACCATGCCGTTCTATCTCGATCAGCCGATGATCATGGTGCAGGAAGCCGACGAACTCACCTTCGGCGTGCAGACGGAGCCGCGGAAGTGGGTGCCGAGCATCGACCAATGGGTCAAGCTTTGGGACTCGCAACCGTATGCGCTCGCGCTGATGCCGCCTGGCCGCTACGACGACCTCGCCGCCCGCCATGTGCCGATGCAGGTCATCGCCCGCGACGCGCGCCGAGTGATCGTCGAGAAACCGCAACCGTGATGGCGCACTCTGCCACCTTGCGCGGCATCACGTCTGACACAGTGCGTGCCACGCGCGCAAGCGGATTGCACGACCGTTCGGCCAACCCCGTTGTGGCGGCCCGGCTTTTTCCTTATCGTGTGAGACCAGCAAGACCGTCGGCACGATCAACCAGGCGCCAACCCGCGACTAATCCGCAATGAATCCGATTTCCTTCGCTTGTATCCTCATCGGCGTATTGTTGAACGCGTGCGCGCAGTTGCTGCTGAAGGCGGGCGTCAACGCCGTCGGACACTTCGAACTCACGGCGAGCAACATTCTGCCGGTCGGTTTCAGGATCGCGACGCAATGGCCGATCATCGGCGGCCTTGCCTGCTATGTGCTGAGCGTGGGCGTGTGGATCGTCGGCCTGTCGCGCGTGGATGTGTCGATCGCCTATCCGATGCTCTCGCTCGGCTATGTCGTCAACGCCTTCGCGGCATGGTATTTGTTCGGCGAGGTGCTGTCGCTGCAGCGGCTGATCGGCATCGGCATCATTCTGCTCGGCGTGGTCGTGCTGGCGCGCGGTTAGGCGCCGCGACCGGCGTTGAATTCACTCGTGCCGCCAATACATCAGATCAACTCCATTTTCTTAAGCAAATAGTCCATGACTCAGACATCGCGGCCGTTCCTGCCCTTCGTCAAGCCCGACATCGATGAAGAAACCATTCAGGGCGTCGCCGAAGTGCTGCGTTCCGGCTGGATCACGACGGGCCCGCAGAACCAGCAGTTCGAGGCGGAATTGTCGGCGTTCGTCGGCGGCAGGCCGGTGCGCGCGTTCAACTCGGGCACCTGCACGATGGAAATCGGCCTGCGAATTGCAGGCGTCGGCGCGGGCGACGAAGTCATCACGACGGCGATGACTTGGGTATCGACGGCGAACGTCATCATCGAAGTCGGCGCGACGCCGGTTCTGGTCGATATCGACCCGGCCACGCGCAACATGGACCTGAACTTGCTGGAACGCGCCATCACGCCGCGCACGAAAGCGATCATGCCGGTGTTTCTGGGCGGCCTGCCGGTGGATATCGACCGGCTTTACGCCATCGCGCGCGCCCACAAGCTGCGCGTGATCGAAGACGCGGCGCAGGCGTTCGGTTCGAGCTGGAACGGCAAGCGCATCGGCGCGTTCGGCGATCTCGTTTCGTTCAGCTTTCACGCGAACAAGAACGTGACGTCGATCGAAGGCGGCGCGCTCGTCTTGAACGACGAGGACGAAGCCGAACTCGCGCGGAAGTATCGCCTGCAGGGCATCACGCGCACGGGTTTCGACGGCATGGACTGCGACGTGCTCGGCGGCAAGTACAACCTGACGGATGTGGCGGCGCGCGTGGGTCTCGGGTCGCTGCGCAAGGTGGAAAGCATCACGCAACGGCGGCGCGAACTGGCGCAGCTTTACTTCGATGCGTTCGACGGCGGCGCGGCCGTGAAACTCGGTCTAGGCTTGCCGCCGCGCAACTTTATGGACAGTAACTGGCACATGTTTCAGGTCACGCTGCCGCTCGATCAACTGAATCTCACGCGCGCGCAGTTCATGGGCGAGCTGAAGGAGCGCGGCATCGGCACGGGCGTGCACTATCCGGCCCTGCATTTGTTCACGCTGTATCGCGAGCGCGGCTTCAAGGAAGGCATGTTCCCGCACGCGGAGCACTTCGGTGCATCCAACGTGACGTTGCCGCTTTTCCCGCAAATGAGCGCGGAGGACATTGCGCACGTGGTCACTTCCATCGACGAGATCTGTGCGCAGCACGCCAGACTGCATGCCTAACAAGGACACCCAGCGCAACATGAGTCATACGGATTTCACGGCGACGGCACCCGAGGTAACGGTCGTCATTCCGGTCTACAACGAGGAAGCCGGCCTCGCCGCCCTCTTTGAGCGCCTTTATCCGGCGCTCGATGCGCTCGACGCATCGTACGAGGTGATCTTCATCAACGACGGCAGCCGCGACAAGTCGGCCGCGCTGCTCGCGCAGCAGTTCCACGTGCGTCCGGACACCACGCGCGTGATCCTGCTCAACGGCAACTATGGTCAGCACATGGCGATTCTCGCGGGCTTCGAGCAATCGCGCGGCGAGATCGTCGTCACGCTCGACGCCGACTTGCAGAATCCGCCCGAGGAAATCGCCAAGCTCGTCGAAAAGATGCGTGAAGGCTACGATTACGTCGGCACCATTCGCGAACAACGGCAGGACAGCCTGTGGCGCAAGAAGGCATCGCTTGCCATGAACCGTCTGCGCGAGCGCATCACCAAGATTCGCATGACGGATCAGGGCTGCATGTTGCGCGCGTACAGCCGGCATATCATCGACACGATCAACCGCTGCGGCGAAATCAACACGTTCATTCCGGCGCTTGCCTACACCTTCGCGCAGAACCCGATCGAAGTGGGCGTGGCGCACGAAGAGCGCTTCGCGGGCGAATCCAAGTACTCGCTTTATAGCCTCATCCGGCTGAACTTCGACCTCGTGACGGGCTTTTCGGTCGTGCCGTTGCAATGGCTGTCGTTCATCGGCGTGATTCTTTCGGTCGGATCGGCGGGCCTGTTCCTGCTGCTGTTGATACGCCGCTTCATGTTCGGCGCGGAAGTTCAGGGCGTGTTCACGCTCTTCGCCATCACGTTTTTCATGCTCGGCGTGATCATCTTCGCGCTCGGCCTGCTCGGCGAATATATCGGCCGGATCTATCAGCAAGTGCGCGCGCGTCCGCGCTATCTCGTGCAGACCATCCTCGAGCAGCGCGACGGCCTGCCCACGGCCAGCCAGCCGCGCCAGCAAGTGATCCATCTGGCGGTCGCCGATCGCGAGGACGAAGGCCGATGAAGCCGCGCGCCGTCGTATTCGCTTATCACAACGTCGGCGTGCGCTGCCTGCAGGTGCTGCTCGCGCGCGGCGTCGACGTGCGGCTCGTCGTGACGCACGAGGACAGCGCAAGCGAGAACATCTGGTTCGGCAGCGTGGCGCAGGTCGCGGCGGATCATGGCATCGACGTGATCACGCCCGCCGATCCCAAAGCGCCCGACGTGCACGACGCAGTCGCCCGCGCCGCGCCGGAATTCATCTTCTCGTTCTACTACCGGCACATGCTGCCCGTGACGCTGCTCGCATTGGCCAGGCGCGGCGCGTACAACATGCACGGCTCGCTGTTGCCGAAATATCGCGGCCGCGTGCCGACCAACTGGGCGGTGCTCAACGGCGAAACCGAAAGTGGCGCGACGCTGCACGAAATGGCCGAAAAGCCCGACGCCGGCGCGATCCTCGCGCAGACGTCCGTGCCTATCCTGCCGGATGACACCGCCGCTCAGGTCTTCGACAAAACCGTGGTCGCCGCCGAGCAAACGCTCTGGCGCGTACTGCCCGCCCTGCTTGCCGGCGAAGCGCCGCGTCTGCCGAACGATCTCGCCGCCGGTAGCTACTACGGCGGGCGCAAACCGGAAGATGGCCGCATCGACTGGACGGCGAACGCGCAACGCGTCTACAACCTGATTCGCGCGGTGGCGCCGCCCTATCCCGGCGCGTTCACGGACATGGGCGGCGAGCGCTTCATCGTCGCGCGGGCGCGGCTCGTTCCTGAAACCGGTGCGCCCGGCGTTACGCGCGAGCGGCTCGCCGCGCTCAGGGATTTGCCCTGCGGCCTGACGCTGGCGGATAATGCGCTGTTTGGCGTCTGCGGCGATGGCCGCGTCGTCGCCGTGCACGAGTTGCGTCATCGGCCATTGAATGCCGAAGCGCAGCCCGTGGGCGAGGAGCGCACCGTCGAACCCGCCGAATTCGGCCGAATCATTCAATCCTCTCGTCATTCATGAAAAAAGTTCTCATCCTGGGTGTCAATGGCTTCATCGGCCATCACCTTTCCAAGCGCATCCTCGAAACGACCGACTGGGAAGTCTTCGGGATGGACATGCAAACCGATCGCCTGGGCGACCTCGCGAATCACGAGCGGATGCATTTCTTCGAAGGCGACATCACCATCAACAAGGAGTGGGTCGAGTATCACGTCAAGAAGTGCGACGTGATTCTGCCGCTCGTCGCCATTGCCACGCCCGCGACCTACGTGAAGCAGCCGCTGCGCGTGTTCGAACTGGACTTCGAGGCCAACCTGCCGATCGTGCGGTCGGCGGTCAAGTACGGCAAGCACCTCGTGTTTCCGTCGACCTCCGAGGTGTACGGCATGTGCGCCGACGAGCAGTTCGATCCGGAGAACTCCACGCTCTCCTACGGCCCCATCAACAAGCCGCGCTGGATCTACGCCTGCTCGAAGCAGTTGATGGACCGCGTGATCTGGGGTTACGGCATGGAAGGCCTCAACTTCACGCTGTTCCGCCCGTTCAACTGGATCGGCCCGGGCCTCGATTCCATCTACACCGCGAAGGAAGGTTCGTCGCGCGTGGTCACGCAGTTCCTGGGACACATCGTGCGCGGCGAGAACATCAGCCTCGTCGATGGCGGCGCGCAAAAGCGTGCGTTCACGGATATCGACGACGGCATCGGCGCGCTGATGAAGATCATCGAAAACAAGGACGGCATGGCGTCGGGCAAGATCTACAACATCGGCAATCCGGTCAACAACTTCTCGGTGCGCGAACTCGCGCACAAGATGCTCGCGCTCGCCGCCGAGTATCCCGAGTACGCGGAAACCGCGAAGAAGGTGCAGCTCGTCGAGACTTCGTCGGGCGCGTACTACGGCGCGGGCTATCAGGACGTGCAGAACCGCGTGCCGAAGATCGACAACACCATGCAGGAACTGGACTGGAAGCCGGAAGCGAGCATGGACGACGCGCTGCGAAAGATTTTCGAAGCGTATCGCACGCTCGTCGGCGAAGCTCGCGCGCTCGTCGAGCAGTCTTAAGGAACGGCGCGTGGCCCGTATCGTTCTCAAGATCGACGTCGACACCCTGCGCGGCACGCGCGAAGGCGTGCCCAATCTCGGCAGATTGCTCGACAAATACAGCGCCCGCGCGACGTTTCTGTTCAGCCTTGGGCCGGATCACACCGGCTGGGCGCTGCGCCGCGTGTTCCGGCCGGGATTTCTCAAGAAGGTGTCGCGCACGTCTGTCGTCGAGCATTACGGTGTGAAGACGCTGATGTACGGCGTACTGCTGCCGGGGCCGGATATCGGCCGTGAGGCGAAGGCCGAGATGCGCGCCATCCACGAAGCCGGGTTCGAATGCGGCATCCATACGTGGGATCACGTCTACTGGCAGGACAACGTGCGCGCGCGCGATCAGGCGTGGACCGTGTCGCAGATGCAGCAAAGCCATGCGCGCTTCATCGAGATTTTCGGCGCGCCGCCCGTCACGCATGGCGCGGCGGGCTGGCAGATGAACGGCTACGCGTTCGAACAGATCGACGCCTGGGGCATGCGCTACGCATCCGACGGGCGCGGCCATACGCCGTATATTCCAGTGCTCAATGGCCGCACGCTCGATCACATTCAGATGCCGACCACCCTGCCGACGCTCGACGAAATCCTCGGCGTCGATGGTGTCGACACGACCAACGTGGCCGCGCATCTCTTGCGCCACACGCAGAACAATCCGCGCGACCAGGTTTTCACGCTGCACGCCGAACTCGAAGGCCAGAAGCTCGCGCCGGTGTTCGAGCAACTGCTGGCGGGCTGGCGCGCGCAGGGACACAGCTTCGCCACGATGGGCGACTATCATGCGACGCTGGACCGCGCTTCCCTGCCCACGTACCCTGTCACGTGGGGCGAGATCCCTGGCCGCGCCGGCGAGTTGATCGTTCAGCCGGGCTGATCCGCTTCTGCTTGCTAATCCCTCTGCTTCAAATAAACAACATCTGACCAAGGTTGGGCTACGCGCCCGACCCTGGCCGACAAAGGAGAAACTTCGTGTCAGTCGCAGTCGATCAGCCCGTTCCCGACTTCACCGCACCCGCCACCGGCGGCGAGTTCACGCTCTCGAACCTGCGCGGCAAGAAAGTCGTGCTGTTCTTTTATCCCAAGGACAACACGCCCGGCTGCACGACGGAAAGCCTGCAATTTCGCGACCACTACGATCAATTCCAGGCCGCTGGCGCGGAAGTGGTCGGCATCTCGCGCGACAGCGTGAGATCGCACGACAACTTCAAGGCCAAACTCGAGCTGCCGTACACGCTGGTATCGGACGCCGACGAAGCCATCTGCTCGCTTTTCGATGTCATCAAAATGAAGAAGATGTATGGCAAGGAAGTACGCGGCGTCGAGCGTTCCACGTTTCTGCTCGACGCAAAAGGCGTGCTGCGCCGCGAGTTTCGAGGCATCAAGGTGCCGGGGCACGTCGAGGCCATCGTCGAGGCTGTACAAGCAATTTGAGGCGCGCTATATTGGTCCGCAATGAGCGCCTGTCCACCCCATGACCTTCTACCGAGCGAAAGCTGCCGTACGCCTTTAGGCGCAATCGGCAGGAGCCCGGGCTATGCGAGGCATCTACGGCGGTACAGCGCACCAGACTCGAAGTCAGCCGCTGGTTCCGGTAGTCGGGACGGCGGCTTTTTTATTGGCGTCGCGCGAATGCCACAGTCGGCCACGAAGTTTTCCGGACCTTCGCACAACACCAGTGGACGCACACTCAAGGAGCAGATCGAAACTTAGGCGAACCGGCGTTTTCGACAAACGAAGCGCGCCGCCGGACGCAGACTGCGAACCACGATTCGCTGCGAGGGCGAACGAGCAGAATGCGACAGGCGGCGCGCAATATACGACCCGATTCCTTTCGAGGGAACACCATGCCTTTGCCTACCGCCCCGGCCAAGCTCGGCCATCTCCTCCCGGCTGAGGAATACAAAGCCAAAGCCCGGCCGTCGAAGCAGAAAAAACAGACGTCGTCATCCGGCGACGAGGAAAACGGCGCGGTCCAGACCGTCGCCGCCGAGCGTCCCGCGGCGAATGCCGCGCATACGCTGCGTTCCATCGCGAGCGAGGTGCTGACCCAGATTCCGCTCGAAGCGCCGAGCGAAGCCGTCATGCCCGCCGCGCCCGCACCCGCCACGCGCGCACGCCGCACCAAACAGACCGCCGCGCTCCTGCAGCCGGCGCCGAACGCGCGTCAGGCAGCCGATGAAGCCGCGCCCGCAGCGCCTGTCGAACCCGCCGCGCGCGAAGCCCGTACCGGCCGCGCGGATGCACCCGTCGCGCCCGCGGCCACGACCGCCGCGCGCGCCGCGAAAGAGCCGGCCGCGCAGAACAAACGCCGTCAGCGCGGCGTGCAGGAAGCCGAATTGCACAAGCTTTTCGTGCTCGATACCAACGTGCTGATGCACGATCCGAGCTCGCTCTTCCGCTTCGAGGAGCACGACGTCTATCTGCCGATGATGACGCTCGAAGAACTCGACAATCACAAGAAGGGCATGTCGGAAGTCGCGCGCAATGCGCGTCAGGTGAGTCGCACGCTCGACGCGCTCGTCGCGCACGCGGGCGAGATGTCGGCGGGGCTGCCGCTCGCCGCGCAGGGTAATCGCGACGCGCTCGGACGGCTCTACTTCCAGACGACGCTCACCGATATCGAACCGGTCGAAGGCTTGCCTGTCGGCAAGGCGGACAACCAGATTCTCGGCGTCGTGCGCGCGTTGCAGAAAGAGCGCCCGGACCGGCAGGTCGTGCTGGTGTCGAAAGACATCAACATGCGTATCAAGGCGCACGCGCTCGGCCTGCCCGCCGAAGACTACTTCAACGATCAGGTTCTCGAAGACAAGGACCTGCTCTATTCGGGCGTACGCGCGCTGCCGCAGGACTTCTGGACCAAGCACGCCAAGGGCATGGAGAGCTGGCAGGACACGAAAACCGGCACCACGTATTACCGCGTGACCGGTCCGCTGTGTTCGTCGATGCTCGTCAACGAGTTCGTCTATCTGGAGCCGCAGAACGGCGAGCCGTCGTTCCATGCGGTGGTGCGCGAGTTGAACGGCAAGACGGCGCTCTTGCAGACGCTGCGCGACTACGGCCATCACAAGAACAACGTGTGGGGCATCACGGCGCGCAATCGCGAGCAGAACTTCGCGCTCAACTTGCTGATGAACCCGGAGGTCGATTTCGTCACCCTGCTCGGTCAGGCCGGCACCGGCAAGACGCTCATGGCGCTTGCCGCCGGCTTGGCGCAAGTGCTCGACGACAAGCGCTACAACGAGATCATCGTGACGCGCGCGACCGTGCCGGTGGGCGAGGACATCGGCTTTTTGCCGGGCACCGAGGAAGAGAAGATGCAGCCGTGGATGGGCGCATTCGACGACAACCTCGAAGTCCTGCAGAAAACCGACGATGCCGCCGGCGAATGGGGCCGCGCGGCGACGCAAGAACTGATTCGCTCGCGTCTCAAGGTGAAGAGCATGAACTTCATGCGCGGCCGGACGTTCGTGGATAAGTACGTGATCATCGACGAGGCGCAGAATCTTACGCCCAAGCAGATGAAGACGCTCGTCACGCGCGCGGGTCCGGGCACGAAGATCATTTGCCTGGGCAATATCGCGCAGATCGACACGCCTTATCTGACTGAAGGCAGTTCCGGCCTGACCTACGTGGTGGATCGCTTCAAGGGATGGACGCATAGCGGCCATGTGACGCTTGCGCGCGGTGAGCGCTCGCGTCTGGCGGATTACGCGTCGGATATTTTGTAAGCGCTTTTGACTTGACGAAACGGCCCGGTGAAGCGATTCGCCGGGCCGTTTCTATTCGTCCGATCGTTTCGCCACTGCAACACTTACGACGCAAACTTCATGTGATGTCTCAGGAAAACTTGTCGCATGTCCGTTCGGCGGTCTAGTATCGACAGACTGCCCTCTTCTGGCGAGATGCTGCTCGCCGTCTGCAATGCGTCGAATCTGGCTGCCGCTTCTTGTCTCCGTTCTGCTCGCCGCGTGTGGAAGCGTGCCGCAGGAGAGCGCGCGCAAGCCGGCGGCATCGTCGACAGCCGCGAATCGCACGTACAAGCCGCCTGCTGGTTTCCCGACTTTCGTCGACCATAGCGTCGGGCGCGAGGAAATCTCGATTCAGGCGATGGCGCTCGTGGGTGTGCCGTATCGATGGGGTGGAAATACGCCGGAAGCGGGCTTCGATTGCAGCGGGCTCGTACGCTACGTGGTGGATCGCGCGGCGTCGGTGAATCTGCCGCGAACGACCGCCGAGATGAGCGGGCGCGGTGAATCGATCGAGCCGGACGGCGTTGCGCCCGGCGATCTGATTTTCTTCAACACGACGGGGCGGGCGCATTCGCATGTCGGGATTTATGTCGGCAAGTTGCGGTTCGTGAATGCGCCATCGACGGGCGGGACGGTCCGGCTCGATTATTTGACCAATCCTTATTGGGCAAAGCGTTTCGACGGAATCAGGCGCGTTGCGCCGCCGAAGAGCGGGCCCGCGCCTTTCGATGCGCCGACGTACTTGGCGTCGCCTGCTGGATCTGACGTGCCGACGGCGGCGGGTGCGAGCGCTCAGGCTTCGGCCAATGGACGGTTATCTTCGACGCCTGCCGATTCATATGCTCGGGAAAGCGCGGCGGGGACGGGTAACGAGGCATATCAACCGGCTGTATCGGCATTGAATGCGGGGGAACGGCGAAGCACGGTGACCAATGCCGCACGATCCAACGCCGATGCGTTCGAGCCGCCGCCATCCAGTTTGAGTGCGGCGCAGCGGCAGGCGCTTGCGGCCGGCGCGACGGCCAGTTCCGCGCGATCGAATGCCGATGATTTCGAGCCGCTCCCATCGACCTTGACAGCGGCGCAGCGGCAGGCACTCGCGGCTACCCGTACTGCACAATCCAGTACCGATGCCTTCGAGCCGCCGCCACCTACTTTGAGCGCGGCGCAGCGTCAAGCGGTTGCGGCAGGTGCAACCACCGATACCGCACGATCCAGCGCCGACGCCTTCGAACCTCCGCCGCCCGCCTTGAGCGCCGCACAACGCCAAGCCCGCCTTGCCGGTGCAATCGCGCCATCCGCGGTGGCAGGCTCGGCAAACGCTTCCCCCGATCCTATCCAAGCCGCCGCTGACGCCTTCGAACCGCCGCCGCCTACATCGAACGCCGCACGCAAGCAAGCGCGTGCGGCGCAGGCAACGAGCGATCCCGCCGATCCGCCCGCGCACGTCATCCGCGCATCGACCGGCTCGCTTACCGCGCCGCGTTCGAACCAAGCTGACGATCCCATCGCGCGCTTCGCCACCGGCAGCAACTGAGACTCACACGAGATTCAAGGCGCGCGGCCGCGTCCCGAACACCGACTTTGAGGCCGGAATCTCTTCGTCGCGCTGTTCGCGTCTGCCGTTTCGTATCTGTCCGCGTTGCCCTATATCGCCGGAATTAGGCTCCATGGATAGAAATAGCGCTTCGGTTTCGGCACCGCCGCGCGGGGCTTAAGCGCATCCAATACATATCGAACCGAGCGAAACGCAACCCCATCGCCATCCACAGTCGTCGCCCCTCTCTGCTATCGTGACTGGATCCCGCCGCGACAGGCGGCGCAATCAGAAGGAGCCAATCACCATGGACTTGGGTCTTGCCGGGAAAGTCGTCCTGATCACGGGTGGCAGCAAGGGAATCGGTTTCGCATGCGCAAAAGCCTTTGCAAGCGAAGGCGCAAAAGTCGCGATCGTCTCGCGCGATGCCGCCAACCTCGCGCGCGCCCGCGAACAACTCGCGAAAGAAGGTCATCACGTGCATCTCGCCCGCGCCGATCTGCACGAAGCGCACAGCGCCGAAGATGTCGTCGAGGAAGCGAGCGCCGCGCTCGGCCCCATCGACATCCTGATCAACAGCGCCGGCGCCGCGCGCCGTTACGATCCCGACACGCTCGACGCTGCCGCGTATAAAGCCGCGATGGACGCGAAATACTTCTCCTACGTCTATCCGCAGCAAGTGGTGCTAAAGCGCATGGCCGAACGCTTGCGCGGCGACCCGAACATCGAGCCGGGCGCGATCGTGAATATTGTCGGCATGGGCGGGAAAATCGCGTCGGACATTCATATCGCGGGCGGCGCGGCCAATGCGGCGCTCATGCTCAATACCGTCGGCCTTGCGCATCACTATGCCAAGCTCGGCATTCGCATCAACGCGATCAATCCGGGATCGACGCTCACCGAACGCGTCGAGGAAGCCCTCGCGCTCGAAGCCGAACGGCAAGGCACGACACGCGACGCCGTGCTCGCCGAGAGCCAGTCGAAGGTGCCGCTAGGCCGCTACGCGAAACCCGAGGAAATTGCCGACGTCGCGCTGTTCCTGGCGAGCCGTCGCGCGAGTTATGTATCGGGCGCAATCATTCCGATGGACGGAGTGTCGTCGCCGATCATCTGAGAGCGACGCCGCCGAGCGCGGCAATCGATTTGCAACAGATGCAAAACGGCCCCGTCGTGAACGGGGCCGCTGAGGAAACCGACTACAAGATACGGTGGCCGATCCACCAACCGACCGCCGCGAGCACCGCGGATGCCGGAATAGTCAAGATCCACGCCCACACGATATTTCCCGCGACGCCCCAGCGCACCGCGCTGAATTTCTGCGTCGCGCCCACACCGACGATGGCGCCCGTGATCGTATGCGTGGTGGACACTGGAATGCCGAGGAACGATGCGACGAAGAGCGTGATTGCCCCGCCCGTTTCCGCGCAAAAACCACCGACGGGCTTGAGCTTGGTGATCTTCTGACCCATGGTGCGCACGATGCGCCAGCCGCCGAACAAAGTGCCAAGACCCATCGACAGGTAACACAAACCGATAACCCAGATAGGCGGCGCATCTGCCGCGGAAGAAGCGTAGCCAGTCGCGATCAGCAGCATCCAGATGATGCCGATGGTCTTCTGGGCGTCATTCCCACCGTGGCCGAGCGAATAGAGCCCGGCGGAAATGAGCTGCAAGCGCCGGAAGCGCCTATCTACCTTCGATGGTGGCGTGCGGAAATACAGCCACGACACGAGCAGCATGAAAAACGAGCCGAGCACGAAGCCGAGCAGCGGCGAAATGAAAATGAACGCGACAGTCTTCAGAAGACCGTCCATGTTGAGCGACCCCCAGCCCGACTTGGCGAGCGCCGCGCCGACGAGTCCGCCGATCAGCGCGTGCGACGAGCTAGACGGAATGCCGTAGTGCCATGTGACGATATTCCAGCCGATCGCGCCGACGAGCGCGCCGAAGATCACGTAGTGGTCGACGATATCGGGATCGATCGTTCCCTTGCCGACGGTCGCCGCGACCTTCAGGTGGAAGATGAAATACGCGATGACGTTGAACGCCGCCGCGAAAGCGACCGCTTGTTGCGGCTTGAGCACGCCGGTGGAGACCACCGTGGCGATGGAGTTGGCCGCGTCGTGGAAGCCGTTCATGAAGTCGAACGCGAGCGCGACTATGACGAGCAAGGCGACTGCCCAGATGGCGAGTTGAATCGAATGCATCGGTTGCTTTTGTTTTGACCAGCTGTGAAAAGCGCCGGTTTTGTCCTCTTGACCCGCCGCACGGAGCTTTGATCACGCGCTGGCGGGCATGGCCGGCGTGGTCAGGCGTTTTCCAGAACGATGCCTTCGATGATGTTCGCGACGTCTTCGCACTTGTCGGTGATCGTCTCGAGCAACTCGTAGATGGCCTTCAGCTTGATCAGCGTCTTGACGTCGTCTTCCTCGCGGAAAAGTTTCGACATGGCGGAGCGCAAGACGCGGTCGGCGTCGGATTCCAGGCGGTCGATTTCTTCGCAGATCTTCAGGATTTCGCTCGCGCGCTTCATGTCCGCGAGCAATTCGACCGCCTTCTGCACACGCAGGCACGTCGCCGTGCAGATGTGCGCGAGCTGGCTCGCCTCGGAAGTCACCGCGCGTACGTCGTAGAGCGAAATGGCCGTGGCGACGTCCTCCATCAAGTCGAGGATGTCGTCCATCGTCGTGATGAGCTTGTGGATTTCGTCGCGATCGAGCGGCGTGATGAAAGTCTTGTGCAGCAGATCGATGGTTTCGTGCGTGAGCTTGTCGGCGCGCTTTTCGGCCGTCTGGACGTTCTGCTTGTGGACCTCGGCTTCGTCGAGGTTATCGATCAGCAATTCGAGCTCGCGGCTTGCATCGATGATGCATTTCGCGTGCGCGTTGAATATCTCGAAGAATTTGCCCTCGGTGGGCATGAAACGACCGAACATGAAAATCCCGAAAAATGGGTCAGTGAGACAGACATCAAACCGACATATTGTACCTTTGCCCGGCAGCCCACGCACCGCGCGCGAAGCGCCGCGCGGCGCGTGTCGACACGAAGTCTTGACATCGAGCAGAAGGGATGCGCGCGGCTTCGGGCGTTATTCGCCGTAAAAACTCTGCGCGCCGGCAAAATTGTCGAACTTCGTGTATTGGCCGTGAAAAGTCAGCCGCACGGGCCCGATCGGTCCATTACGCTGCTTGCCGATGATGATTTCCGCCGTGCCCTTGTCCGGGCTGTCGGGGTTATAAACTTCGTCGCGGTAGATGAAGAGAATCACGTCCGCGTCCTGCTCGATAGCGCCGGATTCCCGCAAATCCGACATGATCGGACGCTTGTTGGGGCGCTGTTCCAGACCGCGATTCAACTGCGAAAGCGCGATCACCGGCACGTCGAGTTCTTTCGCGAGCCCCTTGAGCGAGCGCGAGATTTCCGAGATTTCGGTCGCGCGGTTTTCGCCGCCGCCGGAGCCGGACATCAGCTGCAAGTAATCGACGATGATGAGCCCGAGCTTGCCGCACTGCCGCGACAAGCGCCGCGCGCGCGAGCGCAGTTCCATGGGGTTCAGGCCGCCCGTTTCATCGATGAAAAGCTGCGCCTCGCTCATTTTCTGGACCGCGTGCGTAAGCTTCGGCCAGTCTTCGTCGGTGAGGCGGCCGGTACGCATTCTGTGTTGATCCAGCCGGCCGACCGAGCCGAGCATACGCATGGTCAGTTGCGTGCCGGGCATTTCCATCGAGAAAACGGCGACGGGCAGACCATACTCTACCGCCACGTATTCGCCGATGTTCATCGAGAACGCCGTCTTACCCATCGACGGACGTCCGGCCACGATGATCAATTCGCCGCCGTGCATGCCCGACGTCATCCGGTCGAGGTCGACGAAACCGGTTGGCGTGCCCGTGACATCGCTTGGATTGGCCGTGTGGTAAAGCGTGTCGATGCGCTCGACAACTTGCGTAAGCAGCGGTCCGATTTCCAGAAAGCCCTGCGTGCCGCGCGCCCCGTCCTCGGCGATGGAAAACACACGCGATTCCGCCTCGTCCAGAATCTGGCGCACTTCCTTGCCTTGCGGATTAAAGGCATCGGCGGAAATTTCATCGGCGACGGAGACCAGGCGGCGCAGCACCGCGCGATCGCGCACGATTTCCGCGTAACGGCGAATGTTCGCCGCGCTCGGCGTGTTCTGGGCAAGCGCATTCAGATACGCGAGCCCGCCCACTTCCTCGGCCTTGCCGGCCATGTTGAGCGCTTCGTAGACGGTGATGACGTCGGCGGGCCGCGTGGTCGAGATCAGCTTGCCAATGTGCTCGTAAATGATCCGATGGTCATAGCGATAAAAATCGCCTTGCGACATCACGTCGGCGATTCGGTCCCACGCCGCGTTGTCCAGCAGCAAACCGCCGATCACCGATTGCTCGGCTTCGATCGAGTGCGGCGGAACCTTCAGCGCGTCGAGTTGCGGGTCTTTGGACGGAGCGTTCATGGGGTGGAATTATCGATGAAATAGACGCAAGCGGACAATAAAAAAGGCAGGAACCTGAAACGGTTCCTGCCCTTCTTTTCTGCCGGACTCGGCTGGCTGGGCGTGAAGCCTTACCAGCGGTCCGCAGCGACCTTAGGCGTGCTCGCCCAGCACCGACACCGTGACGTCGACCAGCACGTCCGTATGCAGCGCCACTTGAACAGCGTGGTCGCCCACCAGCTTCAGCGGGCCTTGCGGCAGACGCACTTGCGCCTTTTCCACTTCTGCGAAGCCTTGAGCCTTGAGTGCTTCGGCGATGTCGGCGTTCGTGACCGAGCCGAACAGACGGCCGTCCACACCTGCCTTCTGCGAGATCTGAACCGTGAAGCCGTTCAGCTTTTCGCCTTGCTTTTGCGCGGAAGCCAGCTTTTCAGCGGCAACCTTTTCGAGATCGGCGCGGCGCACTTCGAATTCGGCGATTGCGTCTTTCGTTGCGCGGCGAGCCTTCTTGCCGGGGATCAGGAAGTTACGTGCGTAGCCGTCCTTGACCTTGACGATGTCGCCCAGGTTGCCCAGGTTGACGACTTTTTCCAAAAGAATGATTTGCATTTTGGCTTGTTCCTTATGCGTCGTCTGATTAGGCCTTGTGCAGGTCGGTGTACGGCAGGAGCGCGAGGAAACGCGCGCGCTTGATTGCCGTGTCGAGCTGGCGCTGATAGTGCGCCTTCGTGCCAGTCAGACGAGCCGGCGTGATCTTGCCGTTTTCGCCGACGAAGTCCTTCAGCGTTTCCGTGTCTTTGTAGTCGATGTACTCGACACCGGCTGCCGTGAAACGGCAGAACTTCTTGCGCTTGAAGAGCGGGTTTTGTTGCTGACGACGCTTGTCGAATTTCTTACCAGTCGGGCGGGGCATGTTCAGTCCTTTCCAATGTCCTGCAATTCTGTGATGTGAAACACCAGGGTTCGTGCGTTGCGGCTTTTTTTAGCCAGAAAGCCGGTGAAGCGTGTTTCCACGCCCATCTGACAGCTTTCCAGTCTGCCGCTCACCTCGCCGGCGGCTACGGCCGGCATTGTCAGTTCGACTTGACGGGCAATGCCCGCTTCGACGACTTCCGTTCGGTGATGCAACGTGCAGCTTGCGATTGGTACGCCGGCGGGCGTGTATCGCACCGGTTCGCGTTCCACGACGCTTGCTGTCAGTTGCAGCCTGTTCACTTAATTCCTGGTGGCTGACGAAAATCTTCGCCTTAAGCCTGCGCTTCGGACGGCTGCGAGGCCGCCTTCTTGGCTTCTTCGCGCTGCACTTCCTTCATCATCGGCGACGGGCCGGTTTCGGCCTTCTTCATCTTGACGATGAGGTGACGCAAAACGGCGTCGTTGAACTTGAATGCGTGCTCGAGTTCTTCGAGCGTAGCTTGATCGCATTCGATGTTCATGCAGACGTAGTGAGCCTTCGCGAGTTTCTCGATCATGTAGGCCAGTTGGCGACGGCCCCAGTCTTCGATACGGTGGATCTGGCCACCGTGCGAGGTGATCGTGCTCTTGTAGCGCTCGATCATGGCGGGCACTTGCTCGCTCTGATCGGGATGCACGATAAATACGATTTCGTAATGACGCATATTCACTCCTTGTACTGAACTTTTGGATTAAAGCCACCCGGGCGTCGGACCGGTGCGGCAAGTGAGAAGCCCAAGACTATAACGCGATGCCTTCCCCAAGGCAAGCCAAATCGGCGGTTTCCGAAAGACTTTGGCCATGATTTCAAGCAGTTACAACGTGGCCGCACAAAGCCGCACGAGCCGTACAAAGCCGCGCGAGCGACGCTCAAGCTGCGTGCGTCCCGGCGGGCAATGGTTCGCCAGGAAGCGCGAGCGGACGGCTCCAATAACCGTCCTGCGCGTAAATTTCCTTCAAATAATCAATAAAGTAGCGCACGCGCGCCGGAACGTAGCGCTGCTGCGGATAAACCGCGAGGATGTCGTAGTCGGGCAGCTCGAAGTCGTCCAGCACGGTTTCGAGTTCGCCCGACGCCAACTGACGCTGAATCTCCCAGGTCGAACGCCAGCCGAGCCCGAGCCCCTCCGACGCCCAGCGATGCAGCAACTCGCCGTCGTTGCAGTCGAGATTGCCGGTCACGCGCACTGTCACGAGCTTGCCGTTACGGCGAAAGTACCAGCCGCGGTTCTGTCCGCCTTGCAGATTGAACGCAAGACAGTTGTGATTCGGCAAGTCTTCGAGCGTCTTCGGCCGGCCGTGCTTCCTGAAATACGCGGGCGTGCCGCAAACCACGCGGCGGTTGCTCGCGAGCTTCACGGCGACGAAGTTCGGGTCCACCGCCCCGCCGATGCGGATCGACAAGTCATAACCTTCGCGCACCAAATCGACGACGCGGTCGGTCAGATTGAACGACATCTGCAATTCCGGTTTGTCGACGAGGAAAAGCGGCGCGTGCGGCGCGACATGCATGCGCCCAAACGCCGCCGGCGCCGACACGATCAGATGCCCGCCCACCGCGCGCCGGCCGGCCGCGAGTTCGTTCTCGGCCTGATCCCACTCCGCGAGCAGATTCTTGCAGCGGTCGAGAAACGCCGCGCCCTCTTCGCTCACGACGAGCCTGCGCGTCGAGCGATACATCAGTTTGACGCCTAGGCGCTTTTCGAGCGCGTCGATGCGCCGGCCCAGGATCACCGGCGACACGCCCTCTTCCAGTGCCGCCGCCGCAAGACTGCCGGCTTCGGCCACGCGCACGAAGGTTTCGATCTGCTTGAAGCGGTCCATCTCTTTGTCTCCGGCCTCATTCGATACTTTTTGTTTGGTAAAAAACGACTCCGGTTGATCTTATCAAACCTTTTGCACGCGCCTAAAGTGCATCGGAAGCCTGCTGCCATGCGCACGACCAAGACAGCAACCCCGAATAGAGACCCCTGGAAGGAGACAACCATGCCCAAGATGAGAGCCGTCGACGCAGCCGTCCTCGTGCTGGAGAAGGAAGGCATCGACACCGCGTTCGGTGTGCCCGGCGCCGCCATCAACCCGTTTTACTCGGCGCTCAGAAAAGCCGGCAGCATCAGCCATGTGCTGGCGCGCCACGTCGAGGGCGCCTCGCACATGGCCGAAGGTTATACGCGCGCGGCTCCCGGCAATATCGGCGTTTGTATCGGTACGTCGGGGCCGGCGGGCACGGACATGATCACGGGCCTCTACTCGGCTCAGGCGGATTCGATCCCCATTCTCGCGATCACGGGCCAGGCGCCGCGTGCGCGTCTGTACAAGGAAGACTTCCAGGCCGTCGATATCGAATCGATCGCCAAGCCCGTCACCAAGTGGGCCGTCACCGTGCGCGAACCGGCGCTCGTGCCGCGCGTGTTTCAGCAGGCGTTCCATCTGATGCGCTCGGGCCGTCCGGGTCCGGTCCTGGTCGACTTGCCGATCGACGTGCAGCTCGCCGAGATCGAGTTCGATATCGACACTTACGAGCCGCTGCCGATCTACAAGCCGAAAGCCACGCGCGCTCAAGTCGAAAAAGCGCTCTCGATGCTCAACGACGCCGAGAAGCCCTTGATCGTTTCCGGCGGCGGCGTGTTGAACGCAGCGGCGGAAGATCTGCTCGTCGAGTTCGCCGAAACGCTCGGCGTGCCAGTGATCCCGACTTTGATGTCGTGGGGCGCGATTCCCGACGATCATCCGCTGATGGCAGGCATGTGCGGTCTGCAGACGTCGCACCGCTACGGCAACGCGACCATGCTCGCGTCGGACTTCGTGCTTGGCATCGGCAATCGCTGGGCGAATCGCCATACGGGCAGCGTCGAGGTCTACACCAAGGGCCGTAAGTTCGTGCACGTGGATATCGAGCCGACGCAGATCGGCCGCGTGTTCGGACCGGACCTCGGCATCGTGTCGGATGCTAAGTTCGCGCTCGAACTCTTCGTCGAAGTGGCGAAGGAATGGAAAGCCGCGGGCAAGCTTGCGGACCGTTCGCAATGGGTCAAGGACTGCCAGCAACGCAAGAGCACGATGCTGCGCAAGACCCACTTCGACAACGTGCCGATGAAGCCGCAGCGCGTCTACGAAGAGATGAATCTCGCGTTCGATCGCGACACCTGCTTCGTCTCGACGATCGGTCTTTCGCAGATCGCGGGCGCGCAGTTCCTGCACGTGTTCAAGGCGCGTAACTGGATCAACTGCGGCCAGGCCGGCCCGCTCGGCTGGACGATTCCCGCCGCGCTCGGCGTGCGCGCCGCGGACCCGCAACGCAAGATCGTCGCGCTCTCGGGCGACTACGACTTCCAGTTCATGATCGAGGAACTCGCTGTCGGCGCGCAGTTCAAGCTGCCTTACGTGCACGTGGTCGTGAACAACTCGTATCTCGGTCTGATACGTCAGGCGCAGCGCGGCTTCGACATGGACTACTGCGTGCAGCTCGCGTTCGACAACATCAACGCGCCGGAGCTCGAAGGATACGGCGTGGATCACGTCGCGGTCGCCGAGGGTCTTGGCTGCAAGGCGCTGCGCGTGCACAAGCCCGAAGACATCGCGCCGGCGTTGAAACAGGCGCAGGCGCTCGCGGCGCAACATCAGGTGCCGGTCGTGGTCGAGATGATTCTCGAACGCGTGACCAACATCGCGATGGGCACCGAGATCGACGCGATCAACGAGTTCGAAGAGCTCGCCGAAACGCGCGCCGATGCGCCGACCGCCGTGACCGTGACGCCGCTCGACTGAGCGTCCTAGAACTGACCGACCATCAGGAATAAAGACATGCCGAAATTTGCCGCGAACCTGACCATGCTGTTCAACGAAGTCCCTTTCCTCGACCGCTTCGCGGCGGCGTCGAAGGCGGGCTTCAAGGCGGTCGAGTTCCTGTTTCCGTATGCGTACTCGACCGGCGATTTGCAAGCACGCATCGAGGAACACGACCTGCGGATCGTGCTGCACAACCTTCCCGCGGGCAACTGGGAAGCGGGCGAACGCGGCATCGCCTGCCTGCCGGATCGCGTGAGCGAGTTCCGTGAAGGCGTGCCCCGCGCAATCGAATACGCGAAGGCGCTGAAGGTGCCGCAAGTGAACTGCCTCGTTGGCATTCCGACGGCGGGGGTATCGAAGGAACAGGCGCGCACGACGATCATCGAGAACCTGCGCTTCGCCGCCGATGCATTGAAGAAGGAAGGCATCCGCCTGCTCGTCGAGCCGTGCAATGCCTACGATATTCCGGGCTTCGCGCTGAACCGTTCGTCCGAAGGGCTCGACGTGATCCGTGCGGTCGGCTCGGACAATCTGTTCCTGCAATACGACATCTATCACATGCAGCGCATGGAAGGCGAACTGGCCGCGACGATCAAGAAGAACCTGGCGTCGATCGCGCATATCCAGCTCGCCGACAATCCGGGGCGCAACGAACCGGGCACGGGCGAGATCAACTACGCGTTCCTGTTCGATCTGCTCGATTCGATCGGCTACGAAGGATGGATCGGCTGCGAATACAAGCCGCTTGCAAGCACCGAAGCGGGCCTTGGCTGGCTTCGCACGATCGCCGCCGCAAAGCCGCGCGCCGCCGCTTAAAACCCGAGACACAAGGAGAGCAAGAGAGTATGGCAACCATTGGATTCATCGGCCTTGGCATCATGGGCGCGCACATGGCGCGCAACCTCTTGAAGGGCCGTCACAAGCTCGTCGTGAACGGCAAGTTTCCGGTGCCCGACGACATCCGCGCACAGACGCAAGTCGCGGCCGATTCCACCGGCGTGGCGCAAGCGAGCGAGATCGTCATCACGATGGTGCCCGACACGCCCGATGTCGCCAACGTCCTCTTCGCCGATGACGGCGTGGCCAACGGCCTCACGAAGGGCAAGCTCGTGATCGACATGAGCTCGATCAACCCGCTCGATACGCAGGACTTCGCGAAGAAGATCAACGCGCTCGGCTGCGACTATCTCGATGCGCCCGTATCCGGCGGCGAAGTCGGCGCGCGCGAGGCATCGCTCACGATCATGGTGGGTGGCCCGCAGAAATCGTTCGATATCGCGAAGCCTCTGTTCGATCTCATGGGCAAAAACATCTCGCTCATCGGCGACAACGGCGCGGGTCAGACCTGCAAGGTGGCGAATCAGATCATCGTCGCGCTCAACATCGAAGCCGTCGCCGAGGCCTTGTTGTTTGCCTCGCGTTCGGGCGCCGATCCGGAACGCGTGCGCCGGGCATTAATGGGCGGGTTCGCCGCGTCGCGCATTCTCGAAGTGCACGGCGAGCGCATGACGAAGCGCACGTTCGACCCGGGCTTCCGTATCGAACTGCATCAGAAGGACTTGAATCTTGCGCTCGAAGGCGCGCGCAAGATGGGTCTCGCCCTGCCCCACACCGCGAGCGCGCAGCAGTTGTTCAGCGTGTGCGCGGCCAATGGCGGCAAAGCCTGGGATCACTCGGGACTCGTGCGGGCGCTTGAAATCATGTCGAACTTCCAGGTTGCTCAAGAACCGCAGAAGGCGAAAGCCGCGGCTTGAACGACCGGTACCGTGGGGCGTCCCGCGTATGGGCACGCGGGACAAATGCCGCTCTGGGCTGAGGGCGGCAAGTGGGGTCCGAGAGCGGCACCCGTCGGTCGAGCCGGGTAAGCCTTGGTCGGTCAGACGGTTTTCCGTCGGGTGTCCGCGTCGGATTGTTGGATCGCGCATGAACCAGCCATTGTCACAATCTCCGAACTATCCTTGAAGTGATGCGACTAACGAAGCCTTGCCCTGGCGCAAGCGCTCACCATCGACACTTAAGGAGTTCAGCAATGGGAATCCTCAGCTTTATCAAGGAAGCAGGCGAGAAGCTCTTTGGTGCAACCTCGCAAACCGCGCAGGCCGCGCCCGCGGCCGTGGATGTCGCGGAGCTCAATCTCAAGGCCGGCGAAGCCATCGCGACGTACATTCGTTCGCAAGGGCTCGAAGCGCAGGATCTGCAAGTGAAGTACGACGGCGCGTCGCACACGGTCACCGTATCGGGCGAAGCGGCGGATCAGGCCACGAAGGAGAAGATCCTCGTCGCGGCGGGCAACGTGCAGCACGTGGACAAGGTGGATGACCAACTGACCGTTCCATCGCCCGCTCCGGAGTCGCAATTTCATACGGTCGTGGCCGGCGACAATCTCTGGAAAATCGCGGAGAAGTATTACGGCAGCGGCGCGAAAAACGATGTCATTTTCGAAGCCAACAAGCCCATGCTCAAGAGCCCGGACAAGATCTATCCGGGACAGGTGCTACGCATTCCGGCTGCAAGCTGAAGCAACGAAAAACGCGAACTCCGGTTCGCGTTTTTCGTTTCAGTTTCAGTATGTCTCGAAGATGCGCTGCAGGCCGGGCGCATCGCTCACGCCTCTCGCGAGCGCCAGTTGCAACAGCACGCGCGCCTTGTACGGATTGAGCGTGCCCGCGCTGACGGTGCCGAGCGCATCGTCGGATGCGGCGCCGTTGCGCATCACATGGCCCGAGCCGACACGCGATGAACGCACCACCGCCACGCCTCGCCCAATGGCATCGGCGAAGGCTTGCGCGAGCGTCGAACTCATGGAGCCGTTGCCGGTACCCGCAAGCACGATGCCCTTCACGCCAGCGCCGACGAGCGCATCGACCGGAACACGCGATACGCCCGCATAACTCGCGACGATTTCGACCATCGGCCAGTCTTGCGGAACGGTGAATTCGCTCGCGAGCGTGTGCGGCCGCACGACCGTGCGTTGGAAGTCGACGCGTCCGTCCTGCACGAAACCGAGCGCGCCCGCTTCGGGCGAACGGAAGGCATCGACGGCATAGGTGCTCGTCTTCGTGACTTCGCGTGCGCTGTGGATCAAATTGTTGAACGCGATCAGTACGCCCTGCCCCGCCGCCTGCCTCGAAGCGGCGACCGTGAGCGCGTTGAGCAGATTCAACGGACCATCGGCGGACAGCGCACTGGAGGGCCGCATCGCCGCGGTCAGGACGACGGGCTTCGCGCTCTTCACCGTCAAATGCAGCAAGTAAGCGGTCTCTTCGAGCGTGTCCGTGCCGTGCGTGACGACCACGCCATCGATATCGTCTTGCGCGAGCAGTGCATCGATCCGCCGCGAAAGCGTCGTCCACAGCGCGGGCGTCATGTCCTTGCTGTCGATGCTCGCAATCTGTTCCGCGTGAATGCGCGCGACCGAGCCGAGCGCGGGCACGGCTTCGAGCAGCTTGTCGACGCCGACCACGCCTGCCTTGTAACCCGCTGTCCTGGATGCATCGCCAGCTTGTCCGGCGATGGTGCCGCCCGTCGCGAGAACGGCGAGGCGCGGCAAGGTATCGAGAGAAGTGTTCATGCCGGCGATTGTAAATCAGCCGGCATGAACCTGAACTCGCTCAAGCCGCTTCGCGCAGTTGCGCCGCGATCTGCGCTTCGTCGAGTTGCGGCGCGAACATCTCGATCAGCCGGTAAGCGTAAGCCCGCAAGAACGCGCCCTTGCGCAAGCCGACGCGCGTCGTGCTCGCCTCGAACAGATGCTGCGTATCGAGCGCGACGAGTTCGCTGTCGCGCTTCGGGTCATACGCCATCGCCGCGACGATGCCGATACCCATGCCAAGCTCGACATACGTCTTGATCACGTCGGCATCGATGGCGGTGAGGACGATATCGGGAATGGCACCCGCGCTCGCGAAGGCCTGGTCGATATGCGAGCGTCCCGTGAAATCCTGATCGTAAGTGACGACGGGATACTCGGCGATCTGTTCCAGCGTGATGTTCTCGAGTCCGACGAGCGGATGGCCCTTCGGCACGACGACCGTGTGATGCCACGAGTAGCACGGGAACGTGACGATGTCGGGATAGCGGTCGAGCGCTTCCGTCGAGATGCCGATATCCGCTTCGCCGTTGATGATCATCTGCGCGATCTGCTGCGGACTACCCTGACGCAGCGCGAGATGCACCTTCGGGAACACTTCCGTGAACTGGCGGATCACCTTCGGCAGCGCGTAACGCGCTTGCGTGTGCGTCGTCGCCACGACGAGATGGCCGTTGTCCTGATCAGCGAACTGGCGCGCGACGCGGCGCAGGTTTTCAGCGTCGAGCAACATGCGCTCGATCAGCTGATGCACCTGTTTGCCAGGCTCGGTGAGGCCGGTCAGACGCTTGCCGCGTCGGATGAAGATATCGACGCCGAGTTCGTCCTCGAGGTCCTTGATCTGCTTCGACACGCCAGACTGCGACGTATAGAGCACGTTCGCGACCTCGGTCAGATTCATGTTCTGACGCACTGCTTCGCGCACGAAGCGCAATTGCTGGAAGTTCATTTCAGCCTCTCTTTATGCCGTTGCTTTTGTTTGTTGTGCCCCGTTCGCATCGCCTGCCGGGAAGACGCGCAACGCGCGCGGCACGGCGGTCGCGCCGTCGCCTACGTCGAGTCGCAGCGTGCGCCACGACTCGCGGTCGAGTTCCGCTTCGAGAATGCGCCCCGAGTTGCCTTCGAGTTCCACGCGCACGGAGCCGCCGAGCGTCACCACGCGCCGCACGCCGACCACGATGCCGTCGCGATGCGTGCCATCGACGGGATAGATCGCCAGATCGTGCGGACGCACGTAGGCCAGCGCGCGGCCGCTGAAATGCGCGGGCACGGCAATGGCCTGCGTGGCGCCATCGGCGACGAAGCCGTTGGCATCGACATGACCTTGCAGGCGATTGGCCGCACCGAGGAACTCGTAGACGAACGAGGTCTGCGGATGGTCATACACGTCTTGCGGGCTGCCCACCTGCTCCACGCGCCCGTGATTCATCACGACGATGCGATCCGCCACTTCGAGCGCCTCTTCCTGGTCGTGCGTGACGAAGAGCGTCGAGATATGCAGATCGTCGTGCAGACGGCGCAGCCAGCTACGTAATTCCTTGCGCACCTTGGCGTCGAGCGCGCCGAAGGGTTCGTCGAGCAGCAGCACTTTAGGTTCGACGGCAAGCGCTCGCGCCAACGCGATACGTTGACGCTGACCGCCCGACAGTTCGGACGGAAAGCGCTCCGCGAGCCAGTCGAGTTGCACGAGCTTCAACAATTCATGCACCTTCTCGCGGATGACGGCCTCCGTTGGCCGCTCGCGGCGCGGCTTCACGCGCAAGCCGAAGGCGACGTTCTCGAACACGGTCATGTGGCGGAACAGCGCGTAATGCTGGAACACGAAGCCGACTTGCCGCTCACGCGCGCCCACTTCGGCAACGTCCTCGCCGTTGAGCACGACCTGACCGGCATCGGCATATTCGAGGCCGGCGATCACGCGCAAGAGCGTTGTCTTGCCGCAGCCGGAAGGTCCGAGCAGCGCGACGAGTTCGCCCGACGGAAAATCCAGCGTGACGTTGTCGAGCGCGGTGAAGGTGCCGAAGCGCTTCTGCAGATTGCGAACGATGATGCTCATGATTGATCCACGCCTTCCATTTATACGGTTGCCTTCACGTCGCTCAGCGTGGCCGTCATGCGGCGCTCCGCGAGCAGCTTCAGCCCGAGCGTGACGAGTGCGAGCAATGCAAGCAGCGACGCCACCGCGAAGGCGGCCGAGAAGTTGTATTCGTTGTAGAGAATCTCGACGTGCAGCGGCATGGTGTCGGTCTGGCCGCGAATGTGGCCCGAGACCACCGAGACCGCGCCGAACTCGCCCATCGCGCGCGCGTTACAGAGAATCACGCCGTAGAGCAGGCCCCACTTCACGTTGGGCAAGGTCACGCGCCGGAAGATCTGCCAGCCCGACGCGCCGAGCACGTGCGCGGCCTCTTCCTCGTCGTTGCCTTGCGCCTGCATCAACGGAATCAGTTCGCGCGCGACGAACGGGAACGTCACGAAGATGGTCGCGAGCACGATTCCCGGCACCGCGAAGATGATCTGCACATCGTGCGAAATCAGCCACGGTCCGAACCAGCCCTGCGCGCCGAACATGAGCACGTAGATGAGGCCGGAGATCACGGGCGACACCGAGAACGGCAAGTCGATGAGCGTCGTCAGAAGCGCCTTGCCGCGAAACTCGAACTTGGCGATGGCCCACGATGCCGCGAGCCCGAACACCACGTTGAGCGGCACGGCAATCGCGGCGGTCAAGAGCGTGAGCTTGATGGCCGACCACGCGTCCGGGTCCTTGAGCGAATCGAAGTAATAGTCGATGCCCTTCGCGAAGGCCTGCACGAACACGGCCACGAGCGGCACGACCAGAAACAGCGCGAGAAACACGAGCGCGATACCCGTGAGTATCCAGCGCACGGCGCGCGGTTCGGTGACGGGATTGAGCCGGTTGGTCTCGCCGCGCGCGGCGGTGTTCACGGGAAGCGCCTTGCTGTTTGGCGTGCTCATGCGTGACCTCCGCCCGGAGTTCCGGCATGCAGCGATGGCCCCGCGGCCACCACGGGCGCCGCGCCCGTCTTGCTCGTGCGGCGTTGCAGGAACCATTGCAGCGTGTTGATGAGAAGCAGCATGAGAAAGGACACGCACAGCATCACGACGGCGATGGCCGTCGCGCCGGCATAGTCGTACTGTTCGAGCTTGGTGATGATGAGCAGCGACGTGATCTCCGATTTCATCGGTACATTGCCCGCGATGAAGATGACCGAACCGTATTCGCCGAGCGCGCGCGCGAACGCAAGCGCGAAACCGGTCAGAAGCGCGGGAAAGAGCGCCGGCAACACGACGCGGCGAAACGTCAGCCAGCGCGTGGCGCCGAGACATGCGGCGGCTTCTTCCTGCTCGCGCTCGAAGTCTTCGAGCACCGGCTGCACCGTGCGCACGACGAACGGCAAGCCGATGAACGTCAGCGCCACGAGCACGCCGAGCGGCGTGAACGCCACCTTGATGCCGAGCGGCGCGAGATACTGCCCGATCCAGCCGTTGCTCGCGTACACGGCGGCAAGCGAAATGCCGGCAACGGAGGTCGGCAGCGCAAACGGCAGATCGACGATGGCATCGACGACACGCTTGAACGGGAACGTGTAGCGCACGAGCACCCATGCGACCAGGAAGCCGAAGATCGCGTTGATGACCGCCCCGCCGAGCGCCGCCGTGAAAGTGAGCCGATACGACGCCAGCACACGCGGCCCGGTGACGGCGCGAACGAACTGCGCCCAGTCGAGCGTCGCGGTCTTGGCGAAGGTCGCCGCAAGCGGAATCAGCACCACGAGGCTCAGGTAAGCCACCGTGATGCCGATCGTCAGCCCGAAGCCGGGTAACGCACTCGGCTTTCGGAAAGTGAACGTTGTCATCTTTGCTTCATCCTTGATCGTCCTGCCTTCGGCGCCCGGGGGACAAGCGCACTGTTTTTTTGTCTCGTCATGCGCGGCCGTCTTTGCGGCCGCTTTCATTGCGACTCGAGCGCCTCGCGGCGCCCGGTCTCTTGCCTGCTTACTGCGGCTGATAGATCGAATCGAACACGCCGCCGTCCGCGAAGTGCGTCTTTTGCGCTTTGGTCCAGCCACCGAAGGTGTCGTCGATGGTGTAGAGCTTGAGCTTGGGGAACTGCTTGGTCAGCTCGGCGGGCACCTTGTCCGAACGCGGACGATAGAAATTGCGCGCCGCGATCTGCTGGCCTTCGTCGCTGTACAGATACTTCAGATACGCTTCGGCCAGCTTGCGCGTGCCGTGCTTGTCGACGACCTTGTCCACCACCGCCACCGGCGGCTCGGCCAGAATGCTCACCGAAGGAACCACGATCTGGAACTTCTCCGGACCGAATTCCTTGAGCGACAGGAACGCCTCGTTTTCCCATGCGATCAGCACGTCGCCCTGACCGCGCTGCACGAAGCTGGTGGTCGCGCCGCGTGCGCCGGAATCGAGCACGCCTGCGTTCTTGTAGAGCTTGGTCACGAACTCCTTCGCGGTCTCTTCGTTGCCGCCGGGCTTGTGTTGCGCATACGCCCACGCCGCCAAATAGTTCCAGCGCGCGCCGCCCGAGGTCTTCGGGTTCGGCGTGACGATCGACACGCCCGGCTTGGTGAGATCGTCCCAGTCCTTGATGCCCTTCGGGTTGCCCTTGCGCACCAGAAACACAATGGTCGACGTGTACGGCGATGCATTGTCCGGCAGACGCTTCTGCCAGTCCGTGCCGACGATGCCCTTGGAGGCGAGTGCGTCGATGTCGTAAGCAAGCGCAAGCGTCACGACGTCTGCCTGAAGCCCGTCTAGAACCGCGCGCGCTTGGCCACCAGAACCGCCGTGAGATTGCTTGAAAGTGACCGTTTCGCCGGTGTCCGCCTTCCACTTCTTCGCAAAGGCCTGGTTGAAGTCCTGATACAACTCGCGCGTCGGATCGTACGAGACGTTCAGAAACGACGTGTCCGCGTGCGCGGTGGCCGAGATTCCGAAACTCGCCGCCGTGATCGCCAGCGCGGCAAAGAGTTGTTTCGCGCCGCCCTTCAATCCAGCCCTGATGCTATGCATTCCCCGTTCTCCGTCTTATCGAATTGACGGAATCAGTCTAAAGGCGAGCTTATATGATTAGAAATAATTGTTTCTCACTTTTTTAGATGCAAAAGTGCTAAAGCGGGTTATTTCGTGGTTTGAGAGGCAAGTAGAGACGGTTCGAGCGCGCTGCAGCCTTGTCAGCAAAGGATCTAGCGACGAACTTCAAGTAAAGCTTGAAAAGCGCTAAATACTGTATAAAAATACAGTCATCTGTCCATCCATACAGTGCGCCGAGGCTCCAGCAAGTGACCAAACCCTCAAAACTTACCGCGCGACAGCAGCAAGTGTTCGAGCTCATCCAGCGAGCCATCGACCGCACGGGCTTTCCGCCCACGCGTGCCGAAATTGCTGCCGAGCTTGGCTTCAGCTCCGCGAACTCCGCCGAGGAACATCTGCGGGCACTGGCGCGCAAGGGCGTGATCGAACTCGCGGCGGGTTCGTCGCGTGGCATCCGCCTGCTGGGAGGCTCCGCACGCATCGACCGTTCGGACGACCTTCCGCATCAGTTCACCTTGCCGCATCAGAGCATCATGCAGTTGTCGCTTCCGCTGGTCGGGCGCGTTGCGGCAGGCAGTCCCATCCTTGCGCAGGAGCATATTTCGCAACACTACGCGTGCGACCCTGCGTTCTTTTCGGGCAAGCCCGACTATCTGCTGAAGGTGCGCGGCTTGTCCATGCGCGACGCGGGCATTCTCGACGGCGACCTGCTTGCCGTACAGAAGCGCAATGAAGCGAAAGACGGGCAGATCGTGGTCGCGCGTATTGGCGACGACGTCACGGTGAAACGCTGGAAGCGCCGGCCAGATGGCGTGGAATTGGTCGCGGAGAATCCCGACTACGAAAACATCTTCGTGCGCTCCGGCAGCGGCGACTTCGCGCTGGAAGGAATCGCGGTCGGGCTCATCCGCTCCGGCGAGTTCTAACGCACGACTCAAGCGCGCGGCGCGTCAACATCGCCGCCCGCTTCGCCTCCTCGCCCTCGCGCGACGCGGCACGTTTCGAAAATTACAAGCATGACGGCCACCGCTCGCGGCGTGCCGCGGTGCGTCCTATCGTCTGTCGTCCGCCGTCTGGAGAGTCATCATGGAACGTTTCGCCCGTTTGCTGCCCTTTCGTCAGTTTGGCCGTCTGCGTCATTTGCGCTCGCTGATCTCATGCGCCGTGGCGCGACCTGAAGCGGCGCCCGATCTCTTCGACGAGATGCCCGCGTTGCCGTCGCGTCAACCCGCCTTCGCCCGTGTGTCGCTCAATAGCGCGGTGCATGCGGAATCGGAACAGCGCGCGCCGGTGCGGGTGTATCGCAGTGAGTCGCGGGTAATCATGGTCGGCAATATCGGCGAGGTGTCGCGCATGATCGACCGGTGTATCGACGAGGAACGCGCCGGCGTTAGCAGCGGCATTCTGGCCTGAGGGCGGTCGAGCGTTTGTCGAGTGAATCTGAGTTATGTGCAATGCAGGCAGTCCGCAATCTATCGGCTGCAAGGAATGAAGCTCGGGATATATCCGGCGTGAACATGGTCAATCGTTCTTTCATGTCACCCATGTCACGCCGGGGGTCGTTCCTTCGCATGTCCCGCACTACGCGTTATCTCGTCGTCACGCTCGTCATTCTCTTCATCGTTGCAGGGTTAAGCCTTGTCTATGCGTCGCCCTATATCGCACTGAAGCGCGTCAAGCACGCGGCCGATGCGCGCGATGCACAGACCGTCAACGAATACGTCGACTTCCCCGCACTGCGTGAAAGTCTCAAAGAGCAAGTCGGCGCACTGCTGACGCGGCGCGTCGATATCCAGAAGAGCGGCAATCCGCTCGCGATCATCGGTGCAATGATCGGCGCGGCGCTCGTAGGGCCGCTGGTGGATTCCTACGCTACGCCCGAAGGCGTCGCCGCGATTTTGAATGGCATTCCGCCGCGGGGAGATCCAGGCGAGCATCCACCCGCCGTCGTGCCACCGGTTCGAGACGGTCAGGCGGCGGCGAGTTCACCGCCGTCGGAAGCGGCATCGGGCATGGTTGCGACTCAAGAACCGCCGCGTCAACCACCGCAGACCACGGCCGGATATCGCAGCTTCGATACGTTCGTGGTGACCTACCAGCACGGTGCGGGCGATGCGCGGTACTCAGCGATCTTTCATCGGTACGGGTTGATAACGTGGAAGCTGGTCGCGGTTGATTTGAACGGGTGAGTTCGTTGTTGGACAACCATTAAAGTGCCGGTAAGCGCTTCATGGATTTCTTGCGGCGTTAAGCGTGCGCTGCCGTCATTCAAGGCTACGGCAACTGGCGCTGATAGCGCAAAACAGCACTGGCCCGACGCAGGCCAGCCTCATCGCGCAAACCTATCCTCAAACACTTACTTCGGCCCGGTCCGGCTTCGCCGCATAAGCCGCCTCATCTTCCGCTTCGGCCGACTCACCTGCCTGACAAACCGCAACCAATATGCTGCATGACACGCGATCGAGCAGCGGTGTGTTGCCCGCGCCCATCCACCAGCGCGCGAGACCGCTGCGGCATCGATGGCCGACCACGACCAGATCGACCTTGAGACTTTCCGCCAGCGTGGCGATTTCATCGATCGGATGCCCGAATGCAAAATGGCCCTGCGCCTGCAAGCCGCGTTCGCGCAGCCACTCCACGCCTTCTTGCAGGATGTCGCGTGCGGCATCCTCGAACCGTCCGCATGCCATGTCGGTCAGAAGACCGGCGCTTTGCGCAATGCTCGAACGCATATCCACCACCGCCAGCACGTGCGTCTCCGCGTTCAAGGCAAGCGCGAGATTCGCGCCCTGACGCAACGCCTTGCGGCCCTCTCTGGAGCCGTCGTAGCACAACAGGATTTTTCGATAGCCTGACATCATGATCTCCCTGCCGCGTAGCCGATGGTGTCGGCAAATCGAGTGCGGCGCATCTTCATCATGGTAGGTCGCCTCATGCGTGGCAACGATGGAAAACGCTTACACGGCAACAAGCGCTAGCGCACACCGTGCCAGAGGCGTGCGAGCCTTGCCGGACAAGCTTGCGGCGCCATTTGCCAAAACAACAGGAAGACGCGATGCACGCTTCGATCACAGGAACGATGCATGCGCTTGCATGCAAAGCGCCGCGCTGGTGCATTGGATTACACTAGCCGGCTGAGTTTTCTCCTCGCAGGACCGCCGCATGACCGACATAAATCACCGAACTGGCGCGAACTCGAACGCGGCGCCAGCGATCGAATTCAGCGAAGTCAGAAAACATTACGGCGAGCGAAGTGTCGTCGATGGCTTGTCGTTCGACGTTCAGCCCGGCGAGTGTTTCGGCCTGCTCGGCCCGAACGGCGCGGGCAAGACGACGACGCTCAAGATGCTGCTCGGCATTACATCGCCCGACAGCGGCACGATCCGTCTCGTCGGCGAACCCGTGCCAGCGCGCGCACGCTTCGCGCGGCAACGCGTGGGCGTCGTGCCGCAATTCGACAACCTCGATCCCGACTTCACCGTGCGCGAAAACCTGCTCGTCTTCGGCCGCTATTTCGGCTTGACAGGTGCGCGCATGGAAGCCATCGTGCCTTCGTTGCTCGAATTCGCGCGCCTCGAAAGCAAGGCCCAAGCGCGCGTCGGCGAACTGTCGGGCGGCATGCGGCGGCGGTTGACGCTGGCGCGCGCCCTCGTCAACGATCCCGACGTGCTCGTGATGGACGAACCCACCACCGGTCTCGATCCGCAAGCGCGCCATCTGATCTGGGAACGCCTGCGCTCGTTGCTTTCGCGCGGTAAAACCATTCTGCTCACGACGCACTTCATGGAAGAGGCCGAACGCCTGTGCGACCGGCTTTGCGTGATCGAGGAAGGCCGCAAGCTCGCGGAAGGAAGGCCGCGCGAGTTGATCGAATCGGTGATCGGTTCGGACGTCATCGAAATCTACGGACCCGATCCGCAGGCGCTGGCCGCCGAACTGGAACCGTTCGTCGCGCGCACGGAAATCAGCGGCGAAACGCTTTTCTGCTATGTCGACGACCCGCAGCCCGTGCATGCGCGCGTGAAGGGCCGGACGGACGTGCGCTATCTGCATCGTCCGGCGAATCTCGAAGATGTTTTTCTGCGCCTGACCGGGCGCGAGATGGTGGACTAATCAAGCGATGGACACTTTCGATCGATCGGGCGCAAGCATCGAGAAAACACGCGTGCGAGCCAAACACGCCGATACGCTCTCGCCCATGAGCAACGCGCTTCCCGCCAACGCGAGCAACTGGATGCCGGTATGGCGGCGCAATTATCTGGTGTGGAAGAAGCTCGCCATTGCATCGATGATCGGCAATCTCGCCGATCCGATGATCTATCTCTTCGGGCTAGGCCTCGGTCTCGGCTTGATGGTCGGCCATGTCGACGGCGTGTCGTACATCGCGTTTCTGGCGGCGGGCACGGTGGCGTCGAGCGTGATGATGTCCGCGAGTTTCGAGGCCATGTATTCCGGTTTCTCGCGCATGCACGTGCAGCGTACGTGGGAAGCGATCATGCATACGCCGCTCACGCTCGGCGATATCGTTCTCGGCGAAGTGATCTGGTCCGCGAGCAAATCGGTCTTGTCGGGCGTGGCGATCATGCTGGTGGCGGGCGCGCTCGGCTATGCGAGTTTTCCGTCGATGCTGCTCGCGCTGCCCATCATCGTGCTTACGGGACTCGCATTCGCGAGCACGGCGATGATCGTCACAGCCATTGCGCCGAGCTACGACTTCTTCATGTTCTATCAGACGCTTGCACTCACGCCCATGCTCTTGCTCTCCGGCGTGTTCTTTCCGGTCGCGCAATTGCCTGCTTTTGCGCAGCATGTGACGCAGGCGCTGCCGCTTTATCACGCGGTCGAGTTGATCCGCGCCGCCATGCTCGGCCGGCCCGTGCACGGACTCGCGTTGCATCTCGCGGTACTCGCGGCGTATTCGGTTGTGCCGTTCTTCCTGTGCGCGTGGCTGTTTCGCCGCCGCATGATGAAATAAAGGGCGATGAATCATCGCCCTTTATCCCGACAGACAACCACGGATTTACTTCACGCCGAACTCTTTGTGGCCGCCGAAGCCGAAGCGCATTGCCGAAAGCATGCGCTCGGGGAAGGCTTCGGCATCGCGCGACCGGAAGCGCGTATAAAGCGCCGCTGACAACACTTGCGCCGGCACCGCTTCCTCGATGGCCGCTTCGATCGTCCAGCGCCCTTCGCCACTATCGGCCACTTCGGTCGAGTAGCGTTCGAGCGAACCATCGCCCGCAAGCGCGCCCGCGGTCAGGTCGAGCAGCCACGACGACACCACGCTGCCACGCCGCCAGACTTCCGCGACATCGGCCAGATCGAGCGTGTAGCGCTCGTTTTCCGGCAATTCGGTCGATTCCTTGTGCTTCAGAATATGGAAGCCCTCGGCATACGCCTGCATCAATCCGTACTCGATGCCGTTGTGCACCATCTTCACGAAATGTCCCGAACCGACCGGTCCGCAATGCATGTAGCCGTTCTCCACACGCGCATCGCGTCCGTCGCGGCCGGGCGTCAAGGGAATGTCGCCGCGTCCCGGCGCAAGCGTCGCGAGAATCGGATCGATACGGTTCACCACCGCGTCATCGCCGCCGATCATCATGCAGTAACCGCGCTCCAAGCCCCAGATGCCGCCTGACGTCCCGACGTCGACGTAATGCAGGCCCTGCGCTTTCAGCTCGGCGGCGCGGCGGATATCGTCCTTGTAGAAGCTGTTGCCGCCGTCGATGATCACGTCGTCCGGGCTCAGAATCTGCCGGAGATCGTTAAGCGTGTCCTCCGTGATCTTGCCGGCGGGCAGCATGAGCCAGACGACGCGCGGCGTGGCAAGTTTTGCGACCAGATCGCCGAGATCCTTCGCGCCGGTCGCGCCTTCGCTCGCGAGTGCGTCGGTTGCTTGCGGACTGTGATCGTAGACGACGCATTGATGCCCGTCGCGCATCAGGCGGCGTCCGATGTTGCCGCCCATGCGCCCCAGTCCCACGATGCCAATCTGCATGTCCGTTACTCCTTGCCGTTGTGTTTGACGCGTTCGATTTGCTTTTTCGCTTCTTCGTAGACGCGTTCCGGCGTGAAGCCGAATTTGGCCTGAAGCGCCTTCAACGGTGCGGACGCACCGAACGTATGCATGGCGAGCACGGTGCCGAGCCGGCCGACGTAGCGGTCCCAGCCGAGCGTGCCGGCCTGTTCGACCGCAACGCGAGCATTCACCGCATTCGGCAACACCGATTCCTTGTAGGCTTCGTCCTGTTTCTCGAAGAGGTCCCACGAAGGCATCGATACGACGCGCGCCGCGATGCCTTCGGCCTTCAGCTTCTCGTAGACGCCCACGCACAGCGCGACTTCGCTGCCGGTGGCAAGCAACAGCACTTCGGGCGTCTTGCCGCCTTCGGTGTCGGCAAGCACGTAAGCGCCGCGCCGCACGCCTTCAGCCGACGCGTATTTCTTGCGATCGAAGGTCGGCAGCGGCTGACGCGTCAGCACGATGCACGACGGCTCCTTGTGATACGACAGCGCGACGCGCCATGCTTCGCCGACTTCGTTGGCATCGGCGGGACGCAGCGTGGTGAGGCCCGGCACGCCGCGCAACGAAGCGAGTTGCTCGATCGGCTGGTGCGTCGGTCCGTCCTCGCCCACGCCGATGGAATCGTGCGTGAACACGTAGACCACCGGCAGTTCCATGATCGCGGAGAGGCGGATCGGCGGCTTCATGTAGTCGCTGAAAATCAGGAACGTCGATGCATACGGCCGCATGTTGGACAGCGCGAGTCCATTGGCAACCGAGCCCATGCCGTGCTCGCGAATGCCGAAGTGCAGATTGCGGCCGTCGTAGCTCTTTGCCTCGAAACTGCCCGCGCCGTCGAACTTCAGATTCGTTTTCGTCGATGGCGACAAGTCCGCCGCGCCGCCGATCAGCCAGGGAATGGACTGCGCGATGGCGTTCAGCACCTTGCCCGACGACTCGCGCGTGGCGATTCCCTTTTCGTCCGGCTCGAAGGTCGGAATGCTCTTTTCCCAGCCTTCCGGCAGCTTCGCTTCGAGCATCAGCGTGAGTTGCTTCGCGAGATCCGGGTAGTCCTTGCCGTAGGAATCGAACTGCTTCTTCCAGGCTTCGTGCGCCGCCTTGCCGCGCGCGCCCATGCCATCGGCGAAATGTTGCACCACGCCGTCGGGCACGAGGAACTGCGCGTCTTCCGGCCAGCCGTACGCGCGCTTCGCCGCCTTGATCTCATCGGCGCCGAGCGGTTCGCCGTGCGCGGCCGCCGTGTCCTGCTTGTTGGGCGCGCCCCAGCCGATGATGCTCTTCACCACGATCAGGGTCGGCTTGTCGGTGGTCGCCTTCGCCTTGTTGATGGCCGCTTCGAGCGCGGCGGCGTCGTTGGCGTCGTCGACGTGCAGCGTGTTCCAGTTGTAGCCGTGAAAGCGCGCTTCGACGTCGTCGCTATACGCGAGGTCGGTGTGTCCTTCGATCGTGATGCGGTTGCTGTCGTAGATCCAGATGAGGTTCGACAGCTTCAGGTGCCCCGCGATCGATGCCGCTTCGTGCGAGATTCCTTCCATCATGTCGCCGTCGCCGCAAAGCGCGTAGACACGGTAATCGAATAGCGGCGAATCGCTTTTGTTGAAGTGCGCTTCTTTCCAGCGCGCGGCCATCGCCATGCCGACGCTGTTGCCGAGACCCTGACCGAGCGGTCCGGTCGTGGTTTCGACGCCGGTCGTCATGCGGTATTCCGGGTGGCCCGGCGTCTTGCTGTCGAGCTGACGAAAATTCTTGATATCGTCGATCGAGATGGCCGGCTTGCCGGTTGGCTTGCCGAACTCGTCGACTTCCTTCACGCCGGACAGATGCAGCAGCGAATAGAGCAGCATCGACGCGTGCCCGACCGACAGCACGAAGCGGTCGCGATTCGGCCAGAGCGGCGCGTCGGGATCGTAGCGAAGATGGTTCTGCCACAGATGGAACGCGACTGGCGCGAGCGCCATCGGCGTGCCGGGGTGACCCGAATTGGCTTTCTGCACGGCGTCCATCGACAGCGTGCGGATGGTATTGATCGTGAGCGTGTCAAGATCGGCGGAAGACTTCGGCGTTGCTTGAGACATGAGCGACGACTCCTTTGCTAAGGGCGCGCTGTGGCTGAGGGCGCCGCAGCGGGCAACCAGGACCATCGAGCAAGTGTAGTGCCTTACAGCCGGCACTGCATCGCAAGTGACACGTGGGGCGCGCCGTCGCCCTTATCTGGCGGTGATTCCGGGGCGCGGACAAGCGGCGGCGTTACGGCAGGGTACGGACGCAATGCATCCTTGAAGCTTTGCAAAAGTAAGGCAAGGGCTAAGTAAGCGAAGCGCGCATCGCCGATATTGCGTGCGCGCGAACGGTCAATCGTGACACATCCGCGCGCAGGCCATCAGGTTTCGCGCCAAGGCCTTGTTCGCAAACGGTTTAAGGCGCGGCAAAGGCGTGACCGGAAGGACGGTTCAAGGCGCCGGGTTCGGCTGACGTTCATGAAGCGCTTCGATCTCGGCGATGATTTCCTCGGAAAGTTCGACGTTCACACTGTCGATGTTTTCCTTCAGCTGTGCCATCGACGTCGCACCGATCAGCGTGCTCGTCGTGAACGGACGGCTGTTGACGAACGCCAGCGACAACTGCGCGGGCGTCAAACCGTGGCGCTTCGCCAGTTCGACATAGGAAGTGATGGCAGCGATTGCCTGCGGCTTGCTGTAGCGCTGAAAGCGCTCGAATAGCGTGATGCGCGCGCCGGCCGGGCGCGCACCGCCTTCGTATTTGCCCGAGAGCCAGCCGAAGGCCATCGGCGAATAAGCAAGCAGGCCCACGCCTTCCTTGTGCGTGAATTCGGAGAGCCCGAGTTCGTACACGCGGTTCACGAGACTGTACGGATTCTGAATGCTGACGACGCGCGGCAAGCCCGCCTTTTCCGACGCGCGCAAAAATTGCGCGACGCCCCACGGCGTTTCGTTGGACAGCCCGATATGACGAATCTTGCCGGCCTTGACGAGTTCGCCGAGCGCGGCGAGCGTTTCCTCGATCGGCACCGTGTATTCATCGTCGATATACGGATAGTTCGGGCGGCCGAAGGTCATCGTGCTGCGGTCGGGCCAATGCAACTGATACAAATCGATGTAATCCGTTTGCAGGCGCGCGAGGCTGCTGTCGACGGCTTCGACGATATTCTTGCGGTCGAACTGGTTGCCCGCGCCGCGGATGTGCCGCGGATTGTGCGGCTGGCGCGCGGGCCCGGCGATCTTGGTGGCAAGCACGATATCGGCGCGCTTGCCGCAGTTCCTCGCGAGCCACGTACCGATGTACTCCTCGGTGCGGCCTTGCGTTTCAGGGCGCGGCGGGACCGGATACATCTCGGCGGCATCGATCAGATTCACGCCTTGAGCGAGCGCGTAGTCGATCTGTTCATGCGCCTCGCTCTCGGTGTTCTGCTCGCCCCAGGTCATGGTGCCAAGCCCGATCAGACTCACGTCGACACTCGAATCTCCCAGCTTCCGATACTTCATTGCGTTCCCTCTTGTTGCCATTGTGTTGGCGTTGCGTTGGCGTCCTGTCGGCCTTTCGTCGGCGATGCAGTCGAACGGCGGGCCGCAACCGCAAAAATTACCATAGCCGTGCGAGATCTGCTGTCGTGGCTAAAATAGCGGGCCGCGTCACGGCTTTGCAGCGCATCCGAACCTACCCATTTTGCACAAGGAAGTCTCAGCCGATGCCCTCTCCCGCTGCTCAAACTGACAACGAACGCGCGCAGCGAGGCTCATCGCTCATCATTACGCTGGTCGCGGCCACGTTTTTCATGGAGAACCTCGACGGCACGATCATCGCGACCGCGCTGCCGCAGATGGCGCATTCGTTCAACGTGCATCCGGCCGAGATGAGTCTCGGCATCACCGCGTATCTGCTGACGCTCGCGGTGTTCATCCCGATTTCCGGCTGGGCCGCCGACCGCTTCGGTTTGCGCACGGTGTTCGGCAGCGCGATCGCCGTTTTCACGGCCGCTTCCGTGCTGTGCGCGACGACTTCGACCCTGCCCGCGTTCGCGGCGGCGCGCGTCTTGCAGGGCATCGGCGGCGCGATGATGGTGCCGGTCGGACGCCTGGCCGTGCTGCGCGCCACGCCGAAGAACGACCTCATGCGCGCCATCGCCATCATCACCTGGCCGGGGCTCGTCGCGCCGGTGATCGGACCGCCGCTCGGCGGCTTCATCACTACGTATTCGTCGTGGCGCTGGATCTTCTATCTCAATGTGCCGCTCGGCATCATCGGTTTCTTGCTCACGCTGCGCTTCATCGACAACGTGCGCGCGGATGCGAAGCGCCGCTTCGACCTCGTCGGCTTCGCGCTGTGCGGAATCGCCTGCACGACGCTGCTCTATGCGATGGAGCTGATCGGCCGCAACGAGACGTCGTGGCGCTACGCCGGGGTGCTCGTGATCGTCGGCGTGGTGGCGAGCGTCGCGTCGTGGTGGCATTTGCGGCGCGCGGCGCATCCGGTCGTCGATTTGTCGGCGCTCAAGGTAAGGACCTTTGCCGTGGCGATGGGCGGCGGGTCGCTGTTTCGCATCGCCATCAGCGCGGCGCCGTTTTTACTACCGCTGATGTTTCAGGTCGGCTTCGGGCTGAACGCCTTCGAATCCGGCCTGCTCACGCTCGCGGTGTTCGCGGGCAATCTTTCGATGAAGCTCATCACCACGCCCGTGATGCGGCGCTTCGGCTTCCGGCCGGTGCTGATCGTCAACGGCGTGATCGCCGCGCTTTCGCTTGCCGTGATGAGCTTGCTCACGGCATCGACGCCGACGTTCGTGATCGTCGCCGTGCTGTTCGCGAGCGGCTTGTCGCGCTCCTTGCAGTTCACGGCGCTCAATACGCTGAGTTTCGCGGATGTGCCGAAATCGCAGATGAGCGCGGCATCGGCGTTATCGAGCACGCTCTTTCAGATGACGATGGGCGTGGGCGTCGCGGTCGGCGCCATTGCTCTGCGCTTTGCCGAATGGCTGCATGGACACGACGCGCAGTCCATCGCGACGGAAGATTTCAGCGTGGCATTTCTGATCGTCGGGCTGGTGGGATTGATCGGCGTGGTGGATCTGTTCAGCCTCAAGCGCGATGCGGGAGCGCTCGTGTCGGGGCATAAGGGGAAGGTTTGACGGATTCGTCCTGTGTCGGGTTTCGGAGCAACACTGTCGAAATCAAGGCCGCGTTTTTGCGGTGATCTCCTGAGCGACCTTTGCCTGGCCTCAAGTTTCGCTCCGACGCGCCGTAATCCGCGTTATGAACACGCACAGTCTCGACTCCATCGCCGCTCTCAGCGAAGCCGTAGCCGTCATCCGTCACGCGCGCGGGCTGAAGAATCCGAACGACCTGCCCACCGGCACGCCTGAATGGAAAGCCGCGAGCGATGCCTTCGCCGACGACTTCGTGCGCGCACTCGACGGCGAACCGAGCGTGCGCGCCTGGTGGTGTTTCTGATCTTCCGATCGTCGATGCAAGCCGGCGCGTTGGACGCTGTTTCCCGCGCGAATCCGGCAATTCCTACGAGCCTCTTTTCCGAAATCCCGGCTTCCCGAGTCAAGTCTTTCTAAATCGCTCAACGTTTGCGCCTGGCTATCAAGACCACCGGCCCCCACGCCGAAAACTTGCATATCACCATGATCCTTTCGGGAGCCGCCTGTGAAGTGGGCCGTTTCTTTTCTATCTATCGTTGTTGTCAGTTTCTTGACCGGCTGCGCGCCGCTGCCGGCCGCCAATCCGGTCGCGCAGACCGATAAGCCGCCGGTCGCCACGGGCATCATCAGTTTCGAGATTCCCGCCGATGCCCTCGGCGCCCGCGATGCGCAACTCAGCGCAATTCTCACCAAAGCCGGCTCGCTTGCAGCCGCGCAGAAGCAGCCGACCACCATTCTCGTCACCGCGCTCGCGCAGGATTTGCCCTATATCAATCAGGCAATCTGGAAAGGCGTGCCGGCGAAACGCACCGTCCGGCTGAGCCTCGAGAACCGCACCGCCGGCGCGCGCGAGCCGTACAGCGTGTCGATCAAACCAACGCAAGGAGGCTGACATCATGCGACGCACTCTCTTGGTCATCGGCGGCTTGCTGGTTTTTGCGACCGCATCCGCCGGTCCGCTCGATGTCAGCGCGCCCGGCGTACAAACCTTGGCCGCGCTCATGCCCGGCTCGCCACGCGTGTATCCGCCGCTGCCGACGCTCGCCATGCTGCCGCCTTCGACCGGCGACGACGAACTTCCCGCCAAGCCATCCGCGAAAAAGAGCAGAAAGGCGCGCCCGGTCGCGGATTGCCGATGCGACGGTCCCGAACCGCGTCTCGTGGTATCGGGCGAATCGCGCAGTTATATGAAAGACATCGAACAGCGGCTGGACGCCGCGTTGATCCGCTGAACGCCAGCATGGGCGGACAACAAACGCCTATCGACCGCTTCGTACAAGACCAACACGGGAGCCACGATTCATGTTTCCACCAGCGATAGCCGCCACGCGGCTTGCCCTCGCCGCCTGCGCGGCGCTCGGATTGTCGCTTGCATCCGGCGCTGTGCACGCCGATGACTGTTTCGAACTGGCGGGCGCGTATCAGGGCGTCAATCCGCTCGTGCTGCGCGCGGTTGCCTGGCGCGAGTCGAAAGGCGACGCCAGCGCGATCAACCGCAACGCCAACGGTTCCATCGATGTCGGCCAGTTGCAGATCAATTCGATTCATTTTCCCGACCTGGCGCGCCAGGGCATTCCGCACCGCGCGCTCGCCGATCCGTGCGTGAACGTGTTCGTCGCGGCGTGGCTGCTCAAGCAAAAGATGGTCAAGTACGGCAACACGTGGCGCGCGATTGGCGCTTATCACTCGGAGTCGCCGAAACATCGCGATGCCTATGCACGAAGCATCCAGAGCATTCTCGTGAGCTGGGGCGAATTGCAGCCGGCGATGCCCTGAGGCTTCGGCATCGACGATTCAGCGCCTTAGCGCCTTAGCGTTTGAGCCAGTCGAGCCAGCCAAGCGCGATCGCCGCGTTGACGATCACACCGGCCGTGGCCGCGATTGCCGCGATCATCGTCCAGAAGGCCGAACGGCGCGATGCCTGCGCGGATTCGCGGGCGAGTTGCGCGGCGTCGTTGGCCGAATTGACGGATGCGAACATCGCGCGAAACTGCTCGTCCTGATGCGCGACCTCCTTGCCGCGCAACCACGCGCGTTTGGATGCGGCTTCGGGGTCGCTCGTGGCGGCTTCGTCGAGATCGGCGCGGACGGACGCTTCGCCCGCGGCGTCGTAGCGGCGAAAGCGTGCTTCGCGGGTGCTGCCGTGGTCTTCTTCGGGTAAATGGCTCATGTGACGCTGATTTTGATCGTGGCTTCGAGAACAGTCGATTCTGCCAGCGGTCCGAGGCGCGTCGTGTCCCGGTTCGCAGGCAGCACGACACGACCGCGCAACCACGCGCGGCCGTCGATCACCGCACCGGCTTCAAAGCTGACTCATCCCGCCATCGATCACCACTTCAGAGCCCACGATGAACCCCGCCTCCGCCGACGCCAGCAGCAGCACCGTCGCCGCCACTTCGCTCGACTTGCCGAAGCGCCCGAGCGGAATCTGGCTTTGCAGTTGCGCGGCGGCTTCATCGGCGAGGCCGAGCTTGTCGTGCAAAGGCGTCGCGATGGGACCCGGGCTCACCACGTTCACACGCACGCCGCGCGGCAGCAATTCCGCCGAGAGCGTCTTCGCAAGCGAGATGAGCGCTGCCTTGCTCGCGGCATAGATCGACGAAGCGGGCATGCCGATATGCGCGTTGATCGAACCGTTCAGCACGATGGATGCGCCTTCGTTCAGTAGCGGCACGAGCGCCTGAATCTGAAAATACGGACCCTTCACGTTGATCGCGAAGGTTTCGTCCCACGCTTTCTCGTCGATGTCGACGAACGGAGCGAACGTGGCGACGCCTGCATTGACGAACACAGCGTCGAGCCGGATGTGCGCGTCGCCGAGATGCCGCGCGAGTTCCTGCGCGGCGGCGATGGTGCCCGTGACATTGCGTATGGCGACGGCGTTAGCGCCGAGCGTCTCGCGCGCCTTGGCGAGAGAGACTTCATCGCGACCCGTGATGACGACGCGCGCGCCTTCCGCGGCGAATGCCTGCGCCGCCGCCAGACCAATGCCGCTGTTGCCGCCCGTAACCAGAACTGTCTTGCCTTCGAAGCGATTCATGACGTTCTCCTTTGAACGTTGATCAGTGTGAAGGCAGTATGGCGGGCTTTGCGAGCAATGCCGTGCGGGTAAATCGAGGAAAACGTGCGGAATTGTCGAACGAGTTTAGCGGCGCACGGCTGCGAACCGTGCGTATTGCCAATCCTAGCCTCAGCGATCGTTGCTCATGCCTTTTAGCTGATCGTTGCCGGCGTCGCGCGCGGCATCGGCGGTAGCGAAGTTTTCTTCCGATACGAGCGCGCGTCTCACTTCGCGCGCTTCGAAATCGACTAGCACGAGTACCCAGACGAATCCGCCCGCTTGCTCGGCCGTCTGCACGAACGCGCGGACGTTGCCTTCTTTTGACGATGTCATCCTGACCTCCTCCTTGGTGGAACCACGACACGCGCGGTGACGACGAACGTCGCTTAGGCTTCGAAATCCAGACCGCCAAGCAGCACGGAAGTCTCGGCCTGCGAGCGCGTGACCATATCGACATCGCGTGCGCCTTGCCAGGCCGCGAACTTGATGTCGAGTGCGTCCAGATAGCGCATAAAGCGCGCCTCCCCGTGCGGATGCATGAGACGCTCGATCTCCTCGTCGTCCCACGTGAGAAAGATGTTGAGCGGCAACGGATAACCACGCGCGCGCTCGTCGTCCGCATGCGGTGGGGTTTGAGCGCTGAGGTGCAATTTGGCAGGCTGGTGCGGATATTCGCCGGGAACGATATCGACGCGCACGCCGTGAAGCAGCGCCGCCACTCGCTCGGCGATACGTGGCATGAATTCGCTTTCGAAGCGAAGCGCCTGCTCCCGGTTCAACGCCCTTCTCCGTGTGCTTTCAATGCGTGCGGCGCGCCGTCAGACTGGCGGCAAATCCTCGAGGGATTTCTCGATCTGCCCGTCTTGCACGCGCGCTTCGATGCCGATATGGCCGTTCGCGTAGGGCAGCGAGCTGACTTTCGGACCGAGAAAAGTGCGACCGCCGAGGGTAAAGAGCGTGCGGACTTCCTTGCCGCTCTTGATGGCGTCCACGACCTCGTGCACTTCCACGATGGTGGTGGGCGCGGCCCAGTCGTTGGTCGCGGAATCGAAGCTGCCCCAGCGCACGTTGGTCACGCGATCGTTGACCCAGCGCACGCCGTCTATCGCCAAGGTAGTCATGGCTGCCTCCGTTGCCGTGTTCGGAATGGTGGTTTGATGATGCTAGCACGGGGGAGGTGTGGGGGTTGGCTGGTTCGAGTGTCTGTCGAGACGTGCCTTTCGACAGAGCGCTTCGCCGCACTGCGGTAAAATCACACCTTCGCCTTAAACCGATGCAGACCGCGCCACGGTCAGTCGCTCCACATGTCCGCCGTTCAAAAAATCAGCCCCCGCCGCGTGTCCGTCGCTCCGATGATGGACTGGACCGACAGGCATTGCCGCTCGTTGCATCGGCTCGTGTCGCGGCACGCTTACCTCTACACAGAGATGGTGACCACGGGCGCCCTGCTTTACGGCGATGTCGCGCGTCACCTTGCGTTCACGCCCGCCGAAGCGCCGGTTGCGTTGCAGCTCGGAGGCAGCGAGCCGGCCGATCTGGCAAAGAGCGCGAAGCTCGGCGAGCAGTGGGGCTATGACGAAATCAATCTGAATTGCGGCTGCCCGTCCGAGCGCGTGCAGCGGGGCGCGTTCGGTGCATGTCTGATGAAAGAGCCGCAACTGGTGGCGGACGGCGTGAAAGCCATGCGCGATGCCGTATCGATTCCCGTGACGGTCAAGCACCGCATCGGCGTCGATTCCGTCGAGGACTACGCGTTCGTGCGCGATTTTGTCGGCACCGTCGCCGATGCGGGTTGCGAAGTGTTCATCGTCCATGCGCGCAACGCTATCCTGAAAGGCCTGAGCCCGAAGGAGAACCGCGAGATTCCGCCGCTCAAATACGAATATGCGTATCAACTGAAGCGGGATTTTCCGCATCTGGAGATTTCGATCAACGGCGGCATCAAGACGCTCGACGAGGTCGAGGAACATCTGAAACACGTCGATGGCGTCATGTTGGGCCGTGAGGCTTATCACAACCCGTATGTGCTCGCGGGCGTCGATACACGCTTTTATGGCGCGACGACGGCGATTCCTTCACGCGAGGAAATCGAAGCCGGACTCATTGGCTATGCACGCAACGAACTTGCGCGCGGCACGTATCTCGGCGCGGTGACGCGTCACGCGCTTGGGCTGTATCGCGGCACTGCCGGTGCGCGTGGATGGCGGCGCGTGCTTTCCGATAGCCGGCGGCTGGCAACCGGCGATCTTGCGATTTTCGACGAAGCGCGTGCTCATTTGCGCGAAGGTGTGGAAGCTATCGAATCTTGAAGCCGTCTCGCGAACGAAGATGCGTGAAAGGGCTAGGCAAGCGCAATTTTAGTTCGTATAATCTCGCTTCTTGATTGCTGAGCAACTTCCAGCAAGATGGAATCAGGTAGTTCAGTGGTGGCTGTAGCTCAGTTGGTAGAGTCCAGGATTGTGATTCCTGTCGTCGTGGGTTCGAGTCCCATCAGCCACCCCACGGAATTAGAGCAAAAAGCCCGGTCAATTGACCGGGCTTTTTGCTTTTCCGAAAGACGAAATCTTCCGCGAATTTTCAGCCGACGCGCCTGTCTCATGAAAAACCGCGGCGCTCCCGTCGCGGCTTCGATCGTGGAGACTCGACATGAAAAAAACGACCCTCGCGCTTCTCCTCATCTGCTCGGCCGTAGTGGCGCAAGCCCAAACCGCGCGCCCCGACGACAACGCCTCGATGGTCAAGCCGCCGAGCGCACCCGGCTCGCCTTCCGCCGAGACCACGCGCCCGAACAATCCCGACAACATGCCGGTGAAGCGCCCCAACCCGCTGCCCAACAGCGACCGCATGCTGCATCACAGTCCGGCGAGCGACGCCATTGCAAAGTAAGCGCGTCCGCGTCGTATCTGCTTAGGCATCGCTTCGACACCGGCTCGCGCGCCCCTATAATGGCGCGTCACGACAACCAACGAGAGCCGCGGTTCGCCGCAAGCGGTCCTGCCAATGCATAAAGTCATTCTGCCGTTCGTTTCTGGTTTTCTTGCCGCACTCTTCTTTCGGGAATCGACGCTCGCGCTGCTGCATGCAGCAGGTCTCATCGATCAAGCCGGCTTTTCCATCACCCCTTTTCTGCCGCTCGGCATTCCAACTTTCATCGCGAATGCGTTATGGAGCGCGGTGTTCGGCGTGCTGCTCTCGTGGCTCTTGCGCGTCGCGCCGGAGAACCGCGCGCCGTGGATTGGCTCGCTCGTATTCGGCGGGATCGTGCTAACTGCGATCGGCGCATTCGTGATCGATCCCGCGCGCGGCATCTGGCCAAGCGGCAACATGCTGCCGCGACTCGCGCCCAACTTCATCGCCAACGCAATCTGGGGCTGGGGCGCGCTCGTCTTCATGCGCGCTTTCTCGGCCGGCAACGAGTCGCGTTGATCGCGCGTTCTCGCTAAGAACGCTCAGTCCTTGAGCAAACGCAGCGGATGCGTCGCCGGCGTCCAGGCGCTCTCGAACATACGTTCGACATCCTTGACGCCCACCTCCTCCGCCCGCGCGATCTTCCAGCTCGGCTGATTGTCCTTGTCGACGATACGGGCCCGAATGCCCTCGATCACATCGCCGCGTTCGAACGCCGTGCGCGTGAGATCGAGGTCGCGGCGCAAGGTCTCCGCCATCGACGAATACCGCGCGCGATCCACCTGCTGCAGCGAGACATCCACCGACAAAGGCGAACGTTCGCGCAGTTCCGCCGCCACGCGCTCGGCCCACTCGCGCGCGGCGCCATCCGTCTCACGCGCGAGCGATGCGAGAATCGCCGCGCCATTGCCCGTGGCGAAATGCTTGTCGATGAGCGTGCGTCCCTCGGCAAGCGCGCTGCGGTCGAGCGTCGGGCTCACCTTGTATTTCGTCGTCTCGTTTTCGACGAAGCGAACGATCGCCACGCCATCGAGAAAGCGCTGATGCCGTAGCGATTCGATCAAGCCCGGTAACGCGCCATCGTCGAGATAAGCGTCGGCCATGCGCGCATAGAGCGCGTCTGCCGCGCCCATGCTCGCGCCCGTCGCGGCCAGATAACGCCCGATCGCGCCAGGCGCGCGCGCGAGAAACCAGCTCACGCCGACATCGGGAAAGAGTCCAATACGCGTCTCGGGCATCGCCATCTTGGTCGACTGCGTGACGATTCGCAGCCCGCCCGTATGATGCGCGCCTTGCGAGATACCCATGCCGCCGCCCATCACGACGCCGTTCATCACCGCGATATACGGCTTCGGGAAGGTGAAGATCGCGTGGTTGAGCTTGTACTCGTCGGTGAAAAACGCGTCGATCGAATCGCGGTCGCCCGCCTGCGCCGACTCGTAGAGAAAGCGGATATCGCCGCCCGCGCAAAACGCCCGCACGTGCGGGCTATACACCACGACGGTGCGGATTGCCTGGTCGTGACGCCAGGCGCGCAAGGCCTCGCTGATCGCGCGCAACATCGGCGCGGACAGCGCATTCAGAGCCTTCGGGCGATCGAGTGCAATGAAGCCGATGCCGTTGGCGGAGTCGATACGGATATCTTCGGTGGTCATCGTGTTGGAGTGTCGGGTCGGTTCGTTCTGTCAGTCAGTTTGGCAGGCCAGATGCCAGCCAGTACTCAACCTGCGGTCAACCTGTTATTCACTACGCGAGCCACGCGTCGAGCGATAACTCGAGTATCTCGTCCGCAGCCATTGCCCGCGATACGCCGCACAGCGCCAGCGCGACGATGCCATGCAAAGTCGCCCACAACGCCTGAGCGCAATCGGCCGGCAGTGTCTCCGGCGGCAGGCGCTTGAGCCGCCCCGCGGCGCGTAGTTCGACGAAGGCATCGGTCATCGACGAAAGCGCAGCCATGCCGTCATCGGTGCCATGGGTTCCATCGCCGCGGCGGTCCGCGTCCATGAACATCAGCCGATACGTCTCGGGCTCGGCCAGGCCAAATTCGACATAGACGCGCGCCATTGCTCTAAGACGCGCGGCGGGATCGGCAATGCTCGCTTGCGGCGCAAATGCCGCGCGCAATGTCGCATGTCCTTCCACGCACAAAGCGTGCGCGATGTCCGCGCGGCTCCGAAAATGCAAGTACAAAGCGGCAGGCGAATAGTCGATTGCCTGCGCGAGCCGGCGCATCGAAAGTGCTGCGAAGCCTTCACGCTTCACGATAGCTCGCGATACGTCGAGTATGCGCCCGCGCAAGGCATCCCGCTGCTCTTGCCGCAGCTCACGCGCCTTGCCCGGTGGTGTCGATATGTGTCGCGGCAGATCCATGCGGGATATTGTCGACATCGCCTGTCGGCTAGTCAAACCCGAATTTGCATGACGCGAATGGTCACCGCGCAAGCAGCGCGGCTAGCCAGCAAAACGATCAGACGATCATCTTGCCGCTGTCGCTATCGCGAGGCGCGGCTCGATAAAGCGGCTCGTCGGATTCGCCCAGCAGCACGGAGGCGAAGACGATGCATAGACCCAGAAAAACGACACCTACGGCTGCCCAGATGAGCCATAGTGCGTTCGACTCGATGAGCGAGTGGAAAAAGGAGAGAAACATGACGACCCCGCGCGACTTTTTATAATGGTTGCTCGTTGTGGCTTGCACGATGAAGCGCAGATGCCAGAGCAAATGTCGTGCCGCACGAATCGCCATGCGTGCGGCCTGTAGCGAGATAGTACCCGCAAAGCGGAGATACGCAGTCGAATTAACGGAACGCTAGCGTGCGCCGCTTTCAGGCGAGCACGCGTCCTGGCGGAAAATGACCGCTCTTGAGAAGCACGGGCATGCCATTCGTGACTTCCAGATGCTCGCGCGCCACGGCTTCGATGCGCGCACGGCCTGCATCGAAAGCGCTGATCCAGCCGCGGCTGTCGTAAGTCTCGGCGCCGAAATGATCCTCCAGCGCTTCCACCGATATGGCGCACGGTACGCGTCGTCCGTCGACGAGCGCGGCGAATTCGATGGTGAGGTTGGAGTCGCAATAACCGGGCGCGTCCGGAAGGAAACGGATGTCCATGATGTTCTCGTGGCTCAGGCGCGGTTGCTGTCCGAAGAAACCGGCCCCGGAGTGTTACAGCACCGACGCAAAGTCGTTCAGGCATTCCCTGCAGGATTGGTTTCGAGCAAAGGACCGAGGCGCTTATGGTAACTGCGTCGATGCGGCGCGGTCCAGCGGCGCGCAGTGTAGAGCGTCAGGCTGCGAGCACGTCCTCGTTCACATCGACGACGAGCAGCGAGCTCGCCAGCGGATCGGCGTAATTAAAATCGAGCAGGCGGCTCATGTCGCGCACCCGCTCGCATACGCGCTCACGCGCCTCCTCTGACAGATGCGGATAGTCGCGCAGTACCTGCGGCTCGAACCGATAATGCACGCCCCAGGCAATGTTGCCCGGATGATTCGCCACCCCGCTCGTGCGCCAGCTTACGAACAACGCGGGCGTGGCTTCGAGGCCGATCTCCGCGATATCCGCGCCGCTCGGAAAGAGGTCGATCAGGCAGTTGGCGATGTCATAAAGCACCGCGTGCCGGAGATGAACGGGGCGCATCACGTCATCGGTTTCAACAAGCGGTCGATATACTCGCGCCCCGCCTGTTCGACGTGCGCAAGCGCGGCATCCTCGGTGGCGAAGCGCCGTTCCGGGCCGAGATCGACGAGCGCCTCGAAGCGATGCACATCGTCCGGACCGCCACGCGCCAGGCTCACCGAGCCGACATAGATCGGCTTGAGCGCCTGTCCGGCGTTGTCTTCGTTGCGATCGCCATCGTGCGCCTGCACGAGCCGGGCGGACGCGCTGATGTAATACCCTCGGTAAGGACCGGTCACTCTTTCGGCCATCGTGTTGACCTCCTTTTTATGTTGGCGACGAATCACACGTCATGCGGCAATTACAACCGGCGTTTGCTATCTATCAGGCGCGCGATCCGGAAAATAGTTCACGCGAAACTGTCTTTACCGCTTAACGCCGTTCGTTCGATGATTCGCAAGCCTCGCGCCCGGTTCGAGCCACCGTGCTTTTTTACGGCGCGTGTAGCGTATGGGACAATGCGTATCCCAAAAAGCCGCCGACATGTCCTGCGGCGAAGTCATTGCAATCACGAGGAAAAGATGAAGGAATTCGATCGGCGCTCACGCCGGCTCATCGCGCGCGCGGCGGCGCCTGGCATCGCCCTGATCGCGGTTTTTGCCATCGCCGGAACGAGCGGGTGTGCTTCGTCCAACGATGCATCGCTCATCAATCTTCCCGATGGCCAGACGGGCTACGCAGTGAACTGCAGCGGCGCCGATGCCGGATCGAGCTGGGCGAGTTGCTATGTGCTCGCGGGCAAGGCATGCGGCGCGACGGGTTACGACATCGTGTCGAAGGACAACGAGGAAGGCGGTCCGAGCGGCGGCGGCTTGAGCAACGTCGTGACGGCAAACGTCAAGAATCGCTCGATGATCGTACGCTGCAAGTAGCGGTGCCGCGCCGCGTCAATGCGCGCTCATCTTCGAAAACACGTTCAGCACGATGACGCCCGCGACGATCAGCCCCATGCCCAACATGGCGGGAATATCGGGCGTCTGCTTGAAGAAGAACGTGGCGACGAGCGTAATCAACACGATGCCCGCGCCCGACCACACGGCATAGACGAGGCCGACCGGCAAGGTCCGCAAGGTCAGCGACAGCAGATAAAACGACAACCCATAGCCGATCACGACGATGGTCGCGGGTAACGCGCGCGTGAAGCCATCGGAGGCGCGTAGCGCGGAGGTCGCGACGACTTCCGCGACGATCGCAATCGCAAGCAACACATAAGCGGTGGAACGCATCGGCTGGTTCGGTCTCCGTTGAGTCTTTGGAATGCGTGACGACGCTCAGACGCGGCCGAGCGACAATGCGGCGAAGTCATGGCCGAGCACCGCGCATAGCGCTTCGACCACCATCTGATGATCTTCGCGCTGCGGCAGCCCCGACACCGTCACGGAGCCGATCACGCCGACATTCGCGACGCGCAGCGGAAAGCCGCCGCCGTGCGCCGAGTAATCGGCGGCGTTGAGGCCGTACTTGTCGGCGAGCGTGGTGCCCGCCTGTTGTAGCGAGAGACCGAGCCCGTACGAACTGCGGCGAAAGTGTTCGACAGTCCTCGCCTTGCGTTCTGCCCAGCGCGCGTTGTCGGGCGTGGCGCCATCGAGCGAAGCGAAGAACATGCGCTGACCGAACGTACGCACATCGATGACCACGACCGCGCCGCGCGCCATTGCCATCTCGCGCAGTTGCGTGCCGGTTTGCCAGGCTTCATCGGCATGAAACTGCGGGAACACAAGCGCGCGTTCCTGATGCGCGATGATCTGCAGATCGTGAGGAATATCCATGATGGCGTGTGTCCTTTGAAAAGGTTCGATGTGCGTTAGCGCTGACGAGCTTTAGGGGATTTTGACACGAGGGATACGCAGGCGTTGCGCCGCGTCTGGTCATGAAGTGGAGGTATTGCGACTTGCCTTACTTCCAGTACTGCGCCCATACATGTATGCAACTGCGTGCTGGAAAAGCAAAAGCCCGGCTTTAACCGGGCTTTTGCTTGAATGCTTGGTTGCGGGGGTAGGATTTGAACCTACGACCTTCGGGTTATGAGCCCGACGAGCTGCCAGACTGCTCCACCCCGCGTCCGTCGAAGAAAAGATTATAAGTCATCACTTACTCAAGCGCAATGGTCTTCATGCGTTCTTCTTCGTAAGCTCATCTTCCACGCGGGCAGCAAAGCTTCATTGGTTTAGTCGAAAGGCCATCGCGGGACGCATGGCATAATCGATCGGTCATCGAGCATTGAAAAAAGATTCGGGCACGGCATGCATTACTTGCGTCGCGGCATGATCAGAAAGCTAAGCGGGTTCGCTGCGCTATGCGCGATCCTGCTGCTTTCGTTCGCGCCGCTCGTATCGCAAACGCTGGATGGCAAGCGCGTCGAAGCGCTCTTCTCGTCCATATGCGCGTCGAGCTCGAATGGCATCGCGCATACGGTCGATACCGCATCGCACGCGAACCATGACGCTTTTTCGCATCTGCAAGCGTGCGGATATTGCGACCTGCTTGCGCATGCGCCTACGCCGCCATCGATGCCGCATGGCTTCGCGGCATCGACTTTAGCCGACGACACTTTCGTCGCTAAGCAAAACAGCACCGCGCCGCATCGCATGCCGCCTGGCGTGGCGCTGCCTCGCGCGCCGCCTGCTCTCGCCTGATACGCGTTCCCCTCTTCCGACATGCCATACCTCGCGTTTGCACGCTTCGCGCGGCAAGCGTGAAAATCACAAGGATGCATCATGAGTACCCTATCCGCCTTGCGCGGCGCGCTGGCTTGCGCATTCTTCGCATCGGCGTCGTTTGCGTTCGCGCACGCGCTGCCGAAGCTGCAACAGCCTGGGCCCGGCGCGACCGTCAACGCGCCGCACGAAGTATCGATCGACTTCGGCGAAGCGCTCGAACCGACCTTCAGCAAACTGACCGTGACCAATGGTCAGGGCAAGCAGGTCAACACCGAAAAGTCCGTCGTCGATACGAAAGACAAAAAGCACATGAGCGTCGCACTTCACGACTTGCAGCCGGGCGTCTACAAAGTGCAATGGACAGCTGTCGCCGCCGATGGTCATCGCACGCAGGGCAACTATAACTTCACGGTCAAGTGAGAAAGCAATGAAGAAAATCGCTGTATTGTTCAGCGCGCTGACGTGCGCATCTTTCGCGACGCTGTCCCATGCCGCGCCGCTCGAAGCGCGCGATTGCTGGGTTCGCGCAATGCCGCCGAACCTGCCTTCGTCGGGCTACTTCACGCTGGCCAACAATGGCGACAAAGCCGTCACGCTCACGGGCGTCGATACCCCCGCGTTCGGCATGGCGATGATGCACAAGTCGGATACCAAAAGCGGCACCGCGACGATGGCCCCCGTCGATTCCGTCGATGTCCCCGCGCATGGCACGCTACAGTTTGCACCGAAGGGTTATCACGTGATGCTCGAACAGCCGGGCAAGCCACTCAAGATCGGCTCGACGATTCCGCTCACGTTCAGCTTCGCGGACAAGAGCACGCTCGATGTGAGTTGCGCGGTGAAGTCCGCGGCGACGGTCGGTAACTGAAGCACCGTCACCAATAGAAAACGCGCCGGGTTCGTTTAGAACCACGGCGCGTTTTTTTATCCCGCCTCATCCATCATGGCTTATTGAACATATCCATGATCTGCTTGCGCTCATCGGTGGTGACTTGCGGCGCGGGCGGCGCCTGCATGCCCGCCGGGCCGACGCCGCCCGTGGTGTTGGTATCGCCCGCTGTCGGATTGACGTTGTCCATGCCGATGCTCGCAACGAAGCCCGCACCCGGCGTGCGATCGGCATAGAACAGTTCGCCGTCCACGGTGGTCACGCCGTCGGGCCGCTGCATCTGTTCCTGCGGGATGCCGCGCAGCGCGCGTCCCATGAAGTCGACCCAGATCGGCAACGCAAGCTGCGCGCCGAACTCGCGGCTGCCCAGCGTCTTCGGCTGGTCATAGCCCATCCACGCCACCGCGACGAGCTGATGCTGATAGCCCGCGAACCAGCCGTCCTTGGCGTCGTTGGTCGTACCCGTCTTGCCTTGCAGGTCGCTGCGCTTGAGCACGTTGGTGCCCGAACCCGTGCCCGCCGTCGCCACCGTATGCAACAGGCTATTCATGACGTAAGCGTTGCGCGGTTCGAGCGTCTGCGGCGCGTTCTTGCTGGCCGTGAGCGGATCGGCGCGCGAAATGACGCTGCCGCGCGCATCGGCGACTTCGCCGATCAGATACGGGTTGATGCGATAGCCGCCATTCGCGAACACCGAGTACGCGCCGCTCAACTGCAACGGCGTGACGAGTCCCGCGCCCAGCGCGAGCGGCAGATACGGCGGCGTCTTGTCCTTGTCGAAGCCGAACTTCTGCGTGACGAAGTCCTGCGCGTAGCTCGTGCCGATATACGACAGGATACGAATCGACACCAGGTTCTTCGACTTCTGCAAGCCGGTGCGCATGGACATCGGGCCGTCGGGTTGATCGTCGTCCTTCGGTTCCCAGGCGTCGCCACCGGGCGATGCGGGCGGAAAGTACAGCGGCGCGTCGTTGATGATGGTCGCCGGTCCCAAGCCCTTGTCGAGCGCGGCCGAATAGATGAACGGCTTGAAGCTCGAACCCGGCTGACGCCACGCTTGCGTCACGTGGTTGAACTTGTTCTTGTTGAAGTCGAAGCCGCCGACGAGCGCGCGGATCGCGCCGTCCTGCGGCACCATCGAAACGAGCGCGCCTTCCACTTGCGGCAATTGCGTGATCTGCCACGTGTCCTTCGCGTCCTTCGCCAGCCGGATGATCGAACCCGGCTTGATGGCAAGCGCCTTTGATGCATTGTTGCGCAGCGCGGCCGCGACGAAACGCAGGCCCTCGCCGGAAATGGTGGCCGTATCGCCGCCGACGAATTGCGCGACCACTTGCTTCGCGTTCGCCACCGTCACCACGGCAGCGACGAGTTCGCCGTTGTCCGGATGATCGACGAGCGCATCCTCGATGGCTTCGGCGCGATCGTCCGCGTTGCCCGGCAGAGCGATGCTGCCTTCCGGCCCGCGATAACCGTGACGCCGCTCGTAATCCATGATGCCCTTGCGCACGGCGCGATAGGCCGCGTCCTGATCGGCGGAATCGATGGTCGTCGTGACCGTCAGGCCGCGCGTGTACGCTTCTTCCTTGTACTGCGCGTACATCATCTGCCGCACCATTTCCGCGACGTACTCCGCATGCACGCCGTATTCGGTGCCACCCGACTTCGTGCGAAGTTCTTCGGCGACCGCCTGATCGTATTGCTCGCGCGAGATGAAGTGCAGATCGAACATGCGCTTCAGAATGTACTGCTGACGTACCTTCGCGCGCTTCGGATTGACCACCGGGTTATATGCCGACGGCGCCTTCGGCAAACCGGCGAGCATGGCGGCTTCGGCAAGCGTGATGTCCTTCAGGTCCTTGCCGAAATACACGCGCGCCGCGGCGGAAAAACCATAGGCGCGTTCGCCGAGATAGATCTGATTCATATACAACTCGAGAATCTGGTCTTTCGTCAACGCGCGCTCGATTTTGTAGGCGAGCAGCATCTCGTAGATCTTGCGCGTATAAGTCTTTTCGCTCGACAGAAAGAAGTTGCGCGCGACCTGCATGGTGATCGTACTTGCGCCTTGCGACGCGCCGCCGTGCGTGATGTCGCTTACGCCAGCACGCAGAATGCCGATGAAATCGACGCCACCGTGATCGTAAAAGCGGTAATCCTCGATGGCGAGCACCGCCTTCTTCATCTGGTCGGGAATGTCCTGAAAACGCACGAGGCTGCGGCGCTCTTCGCCGAATTCGCCGATCAGCACGTGATCCGACGTGTAGACCCTGAGCGGCACTTTCGGGCGATAGTCGATCAGCGCATCGAGCGAAGGCAGATTCGGCTCCATCACGACGAGCGCATAGCCGACGATCAGCCCGCCCACCACCACGCCGATAGCCGCGAGCCCCGCCAACCACAGCGCGACGCGCGCGAGCGGCGAGCGTCGGGAATCGCGCCCGTCGCGGCCATTCTTTCCATTGCGGCCGCCATTGCCGCCATCGCGTCCGTTGCCGCCGTTGCGTCCATTGCCGCCGCCGGCGTCGTTGGATGAGTCGTTCCAGCGAGGTTCGCGATTCAGTCGCGATGAATTCGTAGAGTCGGGTCGTTTGATGATAGGCATGACTGGGATCGTTCCGCGCGCCTCGAAGCGCGCGCTCTGTGGCGCCTTGGGTATGTCAGCGCCTGAGCACTTTCAGAAAGACGGGACCAAGCGAATGGGCAGGCCGGCTTCGACCGTATGGGACGGGTAACCGTGAATAACAGCGCATTTTAAAGAATTCGCAGGCGACGCTACAAAACCCGTCGCGATTTTTTGTAAGTAATTGCCGATGTGGCGCCCGAAACCCGGTCTTCGGCGGAAAGGGTCGGGGTTGCACCGGGGTTATCCACCGAAAGTGTTGAGAGCCTTGTGGACAACCGTATGAGAAAATAGCCAAGTGGTTGATCGCAGAGCAGTTTTGCGAAATGCCCGAGGATCGTCGCCATGCGATCGCGGCCGCACGCGCGAGCCCGCGAAACCGATATGATTGGTTTTAAGCCACTTCCAGTGGCGCCAGAAGTTGCGGTAAAGAAGTCGTGCCGTTTGATGATAGGGAACGCGGTTCAAGCGCTCACTCGTGCGTACGCGCTTACGCGCTTACAACCGCCCTACTGTTTGCGAGCTGCTCATGACGACCAAGCCTACCGAACGCATCGTTGTTTTCGTGACCCCGGCGCAGAAACTCGCCATCAGCAACACGGCGGATCAGCTCGGCATCAGCGTGAGCGAGCTGATGCGGCGTGCAGTGCTCAACTTCAACGCGACGAGCGAGCAGATCAAGGCAGCGGGTATCGTCGATCGCCTGCGCGCGCCCAAGGCGCCCGATCCACTGACCGTGGCCTTGCGCAGCGTCGCCGCCAAGGCCGCGGCCCGCGAGGCGCGGGAAGCAGCGGCAAGCGCCACCAAGCGCGCGGCCGCGAAGCCTGCGCACCTTCCTGTGCCCGACGAATCCGCAAGTCCCGACGAACCTCTGGACGACGATGCCTCTCTAACCGACGACGGCCGCGCGGACAACTGAAGCACGCGCTGTATTCCGCTTCGTTCGTTTGCACGACGTTACACTCCTTCACCTTGCTTAAGCCCCGATTAAGGCGCGGCATGCTCTAATAAGCGGGGTAAACCCGGTCGTCATCGGCTGGTCAACGACGCTTGCAATCCTGCGCCATGCGCCTCACATTCGAGCCGCGCGGGCTTGCATGCCGCGGTCTTCATCAAGGAGAAATACATGTCGCTTCTGGATTCCATCACGCGCACGGTCAAAGGTCTGCTCAACGACGCAGCCGACACCATGCAGGACCCATCGCGCGATGCGCGGCAGATCGTGCGCGAGCTCGACGACAGCATCGCCAAGGCTGAGAACTCGCTGATCGAAATCGAGGCGCAGGTCGCCACGCAGCAGAGCAAGCGCGACGTCGCGGCCGAGAAAGCGAAGAAGTACGAAGACGGCGCGAAGCGCGCGCTGCAAACCGGCGATGAAAGCCTCGCGCGCGAAGCCCTCGCCGCGCAAGCCAATGCCGAGACGGAACGCGATGCCCTCGCCGGCGAATTGCAGACACTCGTGCCTTCGGTGGAGCATTTGAAGCAGCAGATCAACGACATGCGTCAACGTCGCAACGACTTGAACGCGCGCTCGAACATTCTGCAGGCCAAGCAGCAGATCGCCACCGCGAAAGACACGGCCGCGACCGCGCTGGGCGGCATCGGCGGCAAGAATCTGTCCGAAGACTTCCAAAAGCTCGAAGACAAGGTGCAATTGGCCAACGCGCGCTCGGACGCGCGTCTGAATTCGGCGGATCAGAAGTCGGGCAAGGCGCTCGACGACAAACTCGCGGCGCTCAATCGCGGTCCGTCCGTGGAAGACCGTCTCGAAGCGCTGAAGAAGCAGTTGAATACGCCGGCGCAGTAATATGTTCGTCAGTGCGCGGCGCGGCCCTGGCGGCTCGCGCGCGCGCCGGACGAATCAGCGGGAATCGCGCTTGCATGCAAGCATTCGCTTTCCCCGATTGCAGCTCAGAAAGGAGACGGGTGCTTATCGCGCCCGGCCTGCAACATGAAAAAGACTCTGTCGGCTCTTGCGCTCTCGCTATCCCTGGCCTTTTGCCTGTCGGTTGCGTCGCCGCTCGCCTTCGCCGTGCCAACCGCGCAGCAAGTCGAGCAGTCGATGACGCAAGGCAACTGGCAAAAGGCCGATTCGCAGTTGAGCGAAGTGCTCGACGCGCATCCGAAGAATGCTCATGCGCATTATCTCTATGCGCAGGTGCTCGATCGCGAAGGCCGCTATAGCGACGCGCTTTCGCATCTTCAACAGGCGCAGTCCATCGATCCGGCGCTTGGCTTCACGACGCCCGCGCGCTTCAACGAAACGCAGGCGCGCATTCAGGCCGATGCGAATCGCGCGAGCATCAGCCCAAACGCCGGTAACGAGACGCGCAGTTCGACCGGCGCGGTCGCGACCAATCCGTTCAATCAGGGCGCACAGGTCGCGCCGCAGAAACATGGACCGTCGATCGGCATGTGGATCGGCTTGATCGTGCTGATCGGTGCGATTGCGCTCGTGCTGCGCTGGGGAATGAAGCGCGCCCGCGTCCGTGACGATGGCCGCGCCGACGACGATCGTCGCACGCAACTCAAGCGCGCGACCGAACTGCTGAACGAAGTGCGTTCGCTCAGGCTCGACGTCCGGCTTTCCACGACGCCTGGGCATGAGGCATTGCTAAAGGAAGTGGAAGGCGCCGAGACGCAATTGCGTGAGATGGTCGAGGCGTTGTCGGATGCCAAAAACCCCGTGCCGCCGTATGCGATTCAGGATTTGGAAAATCAGGTGGCGAGTTTGAAGGCGCGCGCCGAAGGCCGCCCGGACCCGAACGCTGCCCAGGCCGCGGCGCAGGGGCAGTCGGCGTATGCGCAAGAAGCGGAGCGCTTCGGGCGCGGTCAGCAGCAGCCTTACGGGCCGCAGGGGCCTTATCCTCAACAGGGTCCGTATCCGCAGCAAGGGCAACAGCCGCCGGTCGTCATTCAGCAAGGCGGCGGTGGATTCGGCGGCGGCATGGGCGGTTTGTTGACTGGCGTGCTGCTTGGCGAAGCGCTGTCGAACGGACGAGAACGCGTAATCGAGCGTGACGTGCCGGTGGAACGTCGCAACGACAACGGCGGCGGCCTGGACTTCGGCAATGGTGGCGGCGGCGGTGGCGGTCTCGACTTCGGCAACGGCTCGAACGATTGGAGCGATGGCGGTGGCGGCGTAGACCTCGGCAGCACGGATGATAGCTGGCGCGATACGTGATTCGCGCGGTTTGAAACTGGCGTTATGAGCCCCGCTTCGTGCGGGGTTTTTTTTGGGGGCGCTCGCTTGGCTTTTCGGCCGGAACGTTCAGCATGTGGAGCGTGCGCTAGAGCTCGATATTTCGAGCATTAGCAGCTATGGAGACCGACCCAGTCCGGCACATCGACCAGTGTTGCTGCCATAAGCCCGCGCAAAAGCTCAATACATCAGGGACGCAAAAGGCTCACCCCCCGCCACCCAAAAACCGCAACAACGCCCACAAGAACTTGAAGAACCCAACCACGAATTCCCAAATGCGTTCGAGCTGATCCCAAGTTGCAACGCGCATCAACGCTTGCAGCATCATGCGCCAGGCGTCGCGCGAAGTCTTTCATGCAACTGCACAGGGAAAAAGAAGCGAAATGGCATGGTTAAAAAAAGAGGCGGCTCTCCGCCGCCTCGTCGTCATCGAGGGAACTGCATGATAACCGCTTGCGTCCGGTCACTACGCAAGGGTCATCTCATTCCTCACGCGGCCGGCTTGTCTTCCGGCGCATCGGGCGGCACGTCATCCGTCAGCGCTTCTTCCAGTCGCTTGAAGATTCGCCGCGTCGCGCCGCGCGCATGCAAGGCCAACAGCAGCAGCGAACGCCCCGTCACCTGATACACGTTGCCCGAGTCGAAATCTTCCAGTTCCTCGCGAATCGGCGCGTTCGTATCGATGAGGCAACTCCACTGATCCGAGCCCGGGATATCAGGCAGCTTGAAGTCCACGACATCGTGATATGAATTGACGATCAGCAGCAACGTCGCATCGGATGCCGGCTTGCGAATGCCCGTCGCCTGCGCGCGACCGTCGAGCACCATGCCGAAGCAGCGCATGTTCGGGTCGCCCCATTGCTCGTCCGACAGTTCCTGGCCGTCCGGACTAAGCCACTTAACGTCCGCGACTTCGAGATCCTGGCGATACTCGCCCGTCAGGAAGCGCTGACGCCGCAGCACGGGCAGCGTATGACGCAAGGTCGTCAATTTGCGGACGAACTCGGTCAGGGCGCGACCTTCGTCGTCGATATCCCAGTTCACCCAGCTGATATCGTCGTCCTGACAATACGCGTTGTTGTTACCCTCTTGCGTGCGGCCGAATTCGTCGCCGGCCAGGATCATCGGCGTGCCTTGCGAGAACAGGAGCGTCGCGAGCAGATTGCGCTTCTGGCGCTCGCGCAGCGCGCGAATCTCGGGATCGTCGGTCGGACCTTCCACGCCGCAGTTCCACGACTTGTTGTCCGAATGGCCGTCCTTGTTGTCTTCGCCGTTCGCGTCGTTATGCTTGTCGTTATAGGAGACGAGATCGTTGAGCGTAAAGCCGTCGTGCGCCGTGATGAAGTTCACGCTCGCCCACGGACGGCGTCCGCGCTTGTTGAACTTGTCGCCCGACGCGGTCATGCGCGTGGCGAGTTCTGGCGCTTCGCCTTCGTCGCCCTTCCAGAAACCGCGCACGGTATCGCGATAACGATCGTTCCATTCCGCCCAGCCCGGCGGGAAACCGCCGACCTGATAGCCGCCCGGACCGCAATCCCACGGCTCCGCAATCAGCTTCACGGTCGCGAGGATAGGGTCCTGACGGCAGCTGTCGAGGAACCCGCCGCCTTCGTCGAATCCATAGGTCTCGCGTCCGAGAATGGTGGCGAGGTCGAAGCGGAAGCCATCGACGTTCATTTCCGTCACCCAGTAACGCAGGCTGTCGGTGACCATCTGCAAGACGCGCGGATGCGAAAGATTGAGCGTGTTGCCCGTGCCCGTATCGTTGATGTAGTAGCGCGGCTCGTCCGGCATCAGCCGATAGTACGACGCGTTGTCGATACCCCGGAACGACAGCGTCGGCCCGCGTTCGTTGCCTTCGGCGGTGTGGTTGTAGACCACGTCGAGGATCACTTCGAGGCCGGCTTCGTGCAGGCGGTCGACCATCTCCTTGAACTCCGCGATCGCACCCGAACCGCGCGCAAAGAAGCGCGGATCGGCAGCGAAAAAGCCGATGGTGTTGTAGCCCCAGTAGTTCGTGAGTCCCTTGTCGAGCAGGTAGCTGTCGTTGACGAACGCCTGAATCGGCATCAGTTCGACGGACGTTACGCCCAGACTCTTGATGTAATCGACGATTTCCTTCTGGCCGAGCCCTTCGAACGTGCCGCGCATATGCTCGGGAATCGCCGGATGGCGTTTCGTGAAGCCGCGCACGTGGGTCTCGTAGAAGATCGTGTGTTCCCAAGGCACGCGGCCACGTGTCGGGTGCGTCCACGAGAACGTCTGATCGACGACCTGGCACTTCTGCATGAAGGGCGCGCTGTCGCGTTCGTCGAAGGTGAGATCGTCGCCTTCCGCGTTCAGCGTGTAGCCGAACACGGCGGGGTCCCACTTAAGTTCGCCAACGTGCGCCTTGGCATATGGGTCGAGCAGCAACTTGTTCGGATTGAAGCGATGTCCCGCTTCGGGCTCGTACGGTCCGTGCACGCGATAACCATAGACCGCGCCAGGCGCCAGGTCGTTGATGTAGACGTGCCAGACTTCGTCGGTATATTCGGGTAATTCGATGCGATGCGTCTCCTGCTCGCCCTTTTCGTCGAAGAGGCACAGCTCGACTTTGGTGGCGTGGGCGGAAAACAGCGCGAAGTTGACGCCTTTTCCGTCCCAGGTCGCGCCGAGCGGAAAGGGAGAGCCCTCGGCAATGCGGAGTTCGTTCGGCATGAGATGATGAGTTCGAATAGAGTGACGCGTAAAGCGTCGGGATGATGTGTCGCATTGGGCGATTCCAGCGGACATGAGTGAGCACATCGCGTGCCCACGCGCACGCAGGCTCCTCCGGCGTGATGCTTGCTTTAGCGCAAGATTAGATCGACACGCCGACCAAGTGAGTGGACGTGCCTTGTAAAAACTATCGGCGCGCAAGCGTCTGAAGGAGAATTCGCTTGCCCACGCGCCCGAACTCCTTGGCATCGACATCATCCGATACGCTTGGCACGGCCGAGGAAAGCCGCGCCAAGGGCCGCGCGCTACGCGACGCCGTGCCCTTCGAAGCCCACGCGGGCTGGCAGCCCGAAGCCAACCGGCCGAACCCTGTCGAGCGCGTGCTCGCCGTCAACGCCGGCCGTCAGGAGCGGCTCATCCCGCTGCGCATGGCGCGCATGGCCGAGTCGCCGTTCGCGTTCCTGCGCGGGTCGGCCACGGTCATGGCCTGGGATCTGGCGAAGTCGCCCTCGATCGGGCACAACGTGATCATCGACGGCGACGCGCACATCAATAACTTCGGACTCTTTCGCACGCCGCGTCAGGACGTGGTGTTCGACCTCAACGATTTCGACGAAACACTCGTCGGTCCGTGGGAGTGGGACCTGAAGCGCCTCACCGCGAGCATCAACGTGGCCGCGCGCGAAAATGGCGTCGATGCGAGCGGTCGCGAGCGCGCGGTGCGTTCGGCATGCGCGGCGTATCGCACGTCCATGGCTTCGCTCTGGCAGGTGAGCCCCTACGATCTCTGGCAAATGCGCTCATACGCAAGCGCCCTCCATATCGACGCGCCGACCAGGCTCGATGCCAGCGAAAAGGAAACCATCACTAAAACGGTCGAGCGCGCAATGAAGCGTTCGCACGCGACCATGCTCGCCAAGGTCGCCGAACCCGCTGGTAAAAGCTGGCGCTTCAAGGTCGATCCGCCGATTCTCACGCGCCTCGACGCCGCTGAGAAGAATCATGTGGTCGATGGCCTGAAGCCGTATCTGCAAACCATCGCGGGCGAATGGCGCATCATGCTGGAGCGCTACGAAGTCGCCGATGTGGCGCATCGCGTGGTGGGCGTCGGCAGTGTCGGCACACGCGCCTATCTCGTGCTCATGCTCGGCCGGGCGCTCGGCGACCCGCTGTTCATCCAGGTGAAGGAAGGCATCGTGCCGGCCGCCGCGCCCTTCGTCGCGCCGCTCGACGAGACGCAGCAGCATCAGGGGCGTCGCGTCGTGCAAGGGCAAAGGCTCATGCAGAGTTCGTCGGATGCGCTGCTTGGCTGGACCACCATCGCCGGGCGCGATTTCTACGTACGCCAGATGAAGCAGATTCGCGGCTCCATTCCGGTCGACTGGCTGCATGGCGCGACCTTCGATTTCTACGCGTGGTGTCTCGGCCTTCTGCTCGCTCGCGCGCACGCCCGCACGGGCGACGCCGCGCTGATCACGGGCTATTGCGGCACCTCCGACAAGTTCGACGCCGCCTACGCAAGCTGGGCCGAACGCTACGGCGCACAGACCGTCGCGGATCACGCGGCTTTCTGCGCGGCTATCAGCGTGGGGCACGTGAGCACGACCTGAAAGGCATGTCCCGCGCGCCGCGCGCACGTTCATCGAGCGAATTGACTATCATGCTCGTGTCTCCGGACGAAGCGCGCGCCTTATGGCGTTTCGTCTGTGGATCAATGGCATAGCCCTTGCTGCCGCTTTTAGCTCGCAAAAAACGTCTCACACCAACCGGAGGAAGCCGCGCATGAGCATGATCGACGAATTCAAGAACTTCGCCCTCAAAGGCAACGTGATGGACCTCGCCGTTGGTGTGATCATCGGCGGCGCTTTCTCGACGATAGTCAACTCCGTCGTGAAGGATCTGATCATGCCAGTGGTCGGTCTGGCCACGGGCGGGCTCGACTTCTCGAACCTTTTCATACGTCTGGGGCAGATACCGCCCAGCTATAAAGGCAATCCCGATTCGTATAAAGACTTGCAGACCGCGGGTGTCGCGGTGTTCGGCTACGGTTCGTTCATTACCGTGCTGATCAACTTCATCATCCTTGCGTTCATCATCTTTCTGATGGTCAAGTTCATCAACAACTTGCGCAAGCCCACCGAAGCGCCGCCGCCGCCCGCCGCGACGCCCGAAGACGTGTTGCTGCTGCGCGAGATCCGCGACGAACTGAAACGGCCGCGCGTCTGATTCGATCACGGCCGCAAGCCCGGTTCGTCGAGCGCGTGAGCGCATTGCATCCGGGCGCACCCACCCGTCAATTGGTGCGCCCCCCCGCTTTTTTCTTTCTTTAGGCTGTTCGACAGGGCAGCAGCGGGACTATTATTGAGATAGATGCTCAGAGGGATGCCAGCGGGCCGCCAAACGGTCATCGGCATGATTCGTGCGCCACGGGTGTGCACCGGTAGCAGAACCCGGCGTGCATTCAAGTTTGCGAATCACCGTGACCGGATCACATCGATGCGCTATAAAAGATCGACGTGCGGCACGCAAGACGGGAGTGGCCGCATGAGGACGCTGCGTTTCTTGCAAATCTTTTTCAGGCGAGTTTTTATGTCCTTCCCGAAAAAGCGTAAACGTGTGAAAGCTGATGGCGACGAGTCTTTCCTCGCCGTGGTGCGGCATTTCAAGCCGTTCGGTCAGCTCGACACGAAAATTGCACGCGCTCGCTCGCAGGACGAGCCTGTGCTCTACGCGCATGTGCTGCCAGGGCTCGATGTCCTGCTATGCAGCGTGCGCGGCGCTCAACCGCCCTATCCCGCCATCGACGAACTGCACAGGCGCTGCGTAGAGTCGATCACGAATGCGCTCGAACAGCCGCTCGACGGTCTGGAGAACGGCGGCTACTGGTACGAAGCGAACGGCTTCGGCTTCCTCGTGTTTGCGAGCCGCGCTCGCACGCAGATCTTGAGCGAATTCGGCGCGACCGTTTCGGCGCGCAGGCGGCGCGGCGCGCGTCGTCAGGATGCGGGCGACGCCGCATCGCGTCCGCTGCGCTGATTTCCGGCTGAATTCCTTCGATGTTTTCCCCCGCGCCTCGCTCTTTCGCGAGGCGCGCGTCTTTCATGCGTCGGCTGTGTGTTGGCGCACGCCTTGCTGCATCGACACCGCGAGTATTTCGCATTGCACCCGTTCGCCACGAGCGATCGCCATGCTTTTCACAAGGAGAACATCATGACGGAACACGTCTACAAGCAGATCGAACTCACCGGCTCGTCGCAGGAATCGAGCGATGACGCCGTGCGCGTCGCACTGTCGAAGGCATCGAAGACGCTGCGCAACATTCACTGGTTCGAAGTGACGGAAACGCGCGGACATGTCGAAGACGGCAAGATCCAGCACTGGCAGGTAACGATCAAGGTCGGCTTGCGTATCGAAGACTGATTGCTTCAATTAAAAACCGCGCGTCGTGGCAGCACGACGCGCGGTTTTTCGTTTCGCAGCCTGCTCGCGAGGCTTACTTCGGCAGCGAGCCGTCCACACCTTCCACGTACCAGTTGATACGCTGCATTTCCGGGTCGGTCAGCGTCTTGCCGGCCGGCACCTTTTCCGCGCCCGACTGATCCTTGATCGGACCCGTGAACACATCCCACTTGCCCGAGTGCAGATCGTCACGCTTCGCCGACACGGCTTGCATGGCCTTCGGCGGAATCGCGCTGCTGTTCAGGTCCTCGAGGTCCACGGCCTTCTGCGGCATGCCGAGCCACACCGGGTCGTTCTTCCACTTGCCATCGAGCACTTGCTGAATGACCGCGTTGTAGTACACGCCCCAGTGCGCGACCACCGAACCCAGATGCGCGTTCGGTCCGAACTTCTTCATGTTCGAATCCCAGCCGAAGGCGAACACGTGCTTCTCGTTCGCGGTGTTGAGCGTGGCGTTCGAGTCGGTGTTCTGCAAGAGCACGTCCGCGCCCTGACCGATCAGCGTTTCGGCAGCCTGCTTTTCCTTGCCCGGATCGAACCAGCTGTTGATCCAGATGACCTTCGTGTGGACCTTCGGATTCACCGAACGCGCGCCCATCGTGAACGCGTTGATGTTGCGGACCACTTCGGGAATCGGCACCGATGCCACGAAGCCCAACGTATTGCTCTTCGTCACATAACCGGCGGCGACGCCTGCCAAGTACGCGCCTTGATACATCCGCACGTCATACGTGCCAAAGTTTTTGGCCTTCTTGAAGCCGGTGGCCGTGAGGAAAATCGTGTCCGGGAAATCCTTCGCCACCTTCAACTGGAAGTCCTGATAGCCGAAGCTCGTGCCGAAGATGACCTTGTTGCCCTTGTTTGCCAGATCGCGGAACACGCGCTCCGAGTCGGCGGATTCCGGCACGTTTTCCACGCGCGTGATCTTGATCTTGTCGCCGAACTTCGCTTCGGCTTCCTTGCTGCCCGCGTCGTGCGCGAAGGTCCAGCCTGCATCGCCCGGATTGCCGAGATAGACGAACGCGACGCCCGGTGCATCCGCCGCTTGCGCGCTCGCCGTCGCGAGCGTGGCGGACAAAGCGACGGTTGCCGCGATTGCCTTCAGCCATGGTTTATTCATTGTGTTTCTCCTGGTCGATGTTGTTTGATGAGCCACGAAATGGAAAACGACGTGCGCCAGTTTCGTCGGAAAAAAATCGCAACGGAACCGTCTGACGGCGCGCGTGCTGCCTCCCTGCAACAGCGGAGAACCGCGCGCGCGTTGCCAAATCGACGTTCAGCTTGCCGCGAAGAACGGCTTGCCAAGCGATGCGGGCGCGTTCAGCTTGATGGTGTTCGGATTGCGCGAGATCAGCACCAGCACGACGATGGTCGCGATATACGGCAGCATCGCGAGAAACTGCGTCGGCACCGGCACGCCGATGGCCTGCGCGTAAAACTGCAAGGCCATCACGGCGCCGAACAAGAGCGCGCCGATCAAAAGACGCCCTGGCCGCCACGTGGCGAACACGACGAGCGCGAGCGCAATCCAGCCGCGTCCGGACGTGAGCTGCTCCTGCCAGACGTGCAAATAGACGATGGAGTAATAGCCGCCCGCGATACCGGCCATCGCGCCGCCGAAGAGCGTTGCGCCGTAGCGCACGCCGACCACGGGAAAGCCCACCGAGTGCGCGACCGAAGGCGATTCGCCGACCGAGCGCAGCACGAGCCCCGCACGCGTCTTGTAAAGAAACCAGCCGATCACGCCAAACATGATGAACGCAAGATAGCCGAGCGGCGTAAGCGAGAAGATAGCCGGGCCGAGCACGGGAATGCTGGCAAGACCCGGAATCGGCATCACGTCGATGCTCGCGCGCACTGCCGCCGACGTGTACGGCTTGCCTACGTAGGCCGAAAAGCCGATGCCGAAGATCGTCAGCGAAAGGCCGGTGGCGACTTGATTCGCAAGCATGGTGATGGTGAGAAAGCCGAACAGCAGCGCCATCGCGATGCCCGCGAAAATCGACGCGACGATGCCGAGCCACGGATTACCCGTGATCGATGTCACCGCGTAGCCGGTGACGGCGCCCATCAGCATCATTCCCTCGACGCCGAGATTGAGCACGCCGGACTTTTCCGCGACGAGTTCGCCCGCGCCCGCGAACATCAGCGGAATGGCCGCGACGACCGCGCTCGAGGCGAGATTGCTGGCTTGATTGATATCCATGTCGTAGGTCTCGTCAGGAAGCGTGATGCGCGATCGCGCGGCGCCGGATGCGGTAATTGACGAACAGGTCGCAACCGAGGAGGCAAAAGAGCAGCAAGCCCTGGAAGACGCCCGCAAGCGCCTGCGGCAGTTGCAGCGAGGTCTGCACCGCTTCGCCGCCGAGGTAGAGCAGCGCCATCAGGAGACTTGCGAGCACGATGCCCACCGGATGCAGCCGTCCCACGAACACGACGATGATCGCCGTGAAGCCGTATCCCGGCGACCAGCCCGCCTGCAATTGCCCGATAGGCCCGGCCACTTCGCCCATGCCCGCGAGCCCGGCGAGGCCGCCCGAGAGCAGGAGCGAGGTCCAGATGGTCTTCTTGTCCGAGAAACCGGCGTAGCGCGCGGCGAGCGGCGCAAGACCGCCCACGTTCATGCGAAAGCCCGCGAAACTCTTGCGCATGAAAACCCACACGAGCGGCACCGCGATGGCCGTGAGAAACACCGACGCGTTGATACGCGTGCCCTTGAGCCACGTCCAGTGCCAGTCGCCGTAGAGACGCGGGAAGAGCGCGTCGTCGCCGAACATCGCCGAGATGGGGAAGTTCATGCCTTCGGGGTCGCGCCACGGGCCGCTCACGAGATAGATCAGCAACTGCGTGGCGACGTAGGTGAGCATGAGGCTCGTCAGAATCTCGTTGGTGTTGAAGCGGCTCTTGAGCAGCGCGGGAATCGCCGCCCAGAGCATGCCGCCCACGACGCCGCCGAGCATCATCAAGGGCAGCGTCCACCAGCCGGAGGTATCGCCGACATGGATGGCGATGCCGCCCGCGACGATGCCGCCGAGAAGCATCTGCCCTTCCGCGCCGATATTCCACACGTTCGCGCGATAACCGACCGCAAGCCCGAGCCCGATCAGGCACAAGGGCGACGCCTTCAGCACGAGCTCCGACCAGCCGTTCACGTTCGAGAGCGGTTCGACGAAGAACGCGTGCATCGCGCGCAGCGGGTCCTGCCCGACGAGACTGAAAATCAGGAAGCCGATGACGAGCGTCGCCACCGCGGCGACCACGGGCACGGCGAGCTGCATGGCGCGCGACGGTGTCGGGCGCGCTTCGAGTCGATAAGGGAAGATCATCTTTACTTGCTCAATGAGTCGAGTTCGGCTGCGGGCGCGCGCTTTCCGTCGAAGAGTCCGGCCATGAACAGGCCGACTTCCTCCGCGTTGGTTTCGCGCGTCTTGCGCACCGGCGACAGTTTGCCGCGCGCGATCACGGCGAGCCGGTCGCAGATGTCGAACAGTTCTTCGAGTTCCTCGGAGATCACGAGAATGGCGACGCCGCGCGCCGCGAGATCGAGCAACTGCTGGCGGATGAAGCCCGCCGCGCCGACATCGACGCCCCAGGTCGGCTGGGCGACGACGAGCACCTTCGGCTCCTGAAGAATCTCGCGGCCGACGATGAACTTCTGCAAATTGCCGCCCGACAGACTTTGCGCGAACGCGCCGCTGCCGCCGCAACGCACGTCGAAGGCCTTGATGCAGCGATCGGCAAAGCTCTTGACCGCGCGCGAGTTGACCCAGCCGCCGCGCACCATGCTCTGCCGATGCGCGGTGAGCAAGCCATTCTCGGCAAGCGACATGGCCGGAACCGCGCCGCGCCCGAGCCGCTCTTCCGGCACGAACGCAAAGCCCAGACGCCGCCGCGCGCCCGCGGACAGCCGCGCGGCTGGCGTGCCGCAGATCGACACGGCGTCCGTTGCGACATGGGAATCGCGAATCTCGCCCGAGAGCGACGCGAGCAATTCCGCCTGACCGTTCCCCGACACGCCCGCGATCCCGAAAATCTCGCCCGCCTGCACGGCAAAGGAGACGTTTTCGAGCGACGTGCCGAACGGATCGGGACTTGCCACCGAGAGGTTCTTCACCGCGAGCCGCACATCGCCCGGCGTGTGTTGGCGACGCTGATAATCCGGCAGCGAATGGCCGACCATCAATTGCGCGAGCGAGGCATCCGTTTCGTTGCGCGGATCGACATTGCCGGTCACGCGGCCGCCGCGCATCACGGTGGCGTTCTCGCAGAGCGCGCGAATTTCGTCGAGCTTGTGACTGATGTAGAGAATGCTGCACCCTTCCGCCGCGAGCCGTCGCAACACGGTGAAGAGCTTCTTGACCGCTTGCGGCGTCAGCACCGAAGTCGGCTCGTCCATGATGAGCAAGCGCGGGGTCTGCAGAAGACAGCGCACGATCTCCACGCGCTGACGTTCGCCGACGGTGAGACTGTGAACGTGACGTTGCGGATCGACATCGAGCCCGTAGTCCGCCGACACATCGCGAATACGCTTGGACAGCGCTTTCATGTCGAACTTGTCGTCGAGCGCGAGCGCGATGTTCTCGCCAACGGTCAACGTCTCGAACAGCGAGAAGTGCTGGAACACCATGCCGATGCCGAGCTTGCGCGCCGCCGCCGGACTGCCGATTTCGACGACTTCGCCCTGCCAGCGAATCTCGCCTTCATCCGGACGCACCGCGCCATAGATGATTTTCATCAGCGTGGACTTGCCCGCGCCGTTCTCGCCGAGCACCGCGTGAATCTCGCCTGGCTTCACGATGAGGTTCACGCCGTCGTTGGCCTTGACGGACGGGTACTGCTTGCTGATGCCGGATAGCGCCAGGCGCGGTGGCGTATCCGTAGGGGTGATGGCGTTGCCCATGAGTTCACGGAGTGCGCCCGGCCACCGGCAGGCCGAGCTGGAAGAAAAGGACCGCAGACGGGTCTTGTGACACAAAGGTGTCGCATCAAACCATACCGCGGGCAGAATTTACAGAATTCGCGACACGAAGTCGATCTCTCAAAATTCGATGCAATGCGCCGCTCTCCCAGTCTTTGCGGGTAAGCCACACCTTGACGTAATCTCTCCGTCATATTAAAAATGATATGCAACACCCTACGAACGATCAGCCAGAACATATACTGGCTATAGCGGAGATAACATGAGTCAGCAGCGCGAGGCGATCGATACATACTTATTGCGCGTCTTGCACACTTTGCTGATGGAACGCAGCGTCACCCGTGCGGCCGTCAAGCTTAATCAGTCGCAACCTGCCATCAGCGCGGCGCTCAGGCGTCTGCGCGACATCACCGGAGATCCGCTGCTCGTGCGCGGCAAGTCCGGGATGGTGCCCACCGAATACGGTCTACGCTTGCTCGAACCCACGCAGAATGCCTTGCGCGAGATCGAGCGAATCAAGGTGCAGCAGCATAATTTCGACCCTTCCACGTCGGTACGGTGTTATCGCATTGGCTGTCCCGACTATCTGAACGTTCTGTTCGTGCCGACGGTTGTCGAGCGCTTCCGGCAGGCCGCGCCCAATGCAACGCTCGAATTCCATTCGCTCGGACCCGCGTTCGATTACGAACTCGCGCTGGAAGACGGCAAGCTCGATATCGTCGTCGGCAACTGGCCCGAACCGCCGGAGCAACTGCATCTGTCGAATCTGTTCGTCGACAAGATCGTGTGTCTCGTCAGCAATCAACATCCGTTCGCCAAGCGCGGCGGTCTCACGCTCGATCAATATCTCAACGCGCCGCATCTTGCGCCCACGCCTTATTCGGTCGGACAGCGCGGGGCGATCGACGTGCATCTGGCGCGCGAGCGGCTCAAGCGTCATGTCGTGGTCACGCTGCCTTACTTCAATCTCGCGCCTTATGTGCTGATCAAGTCGGATCTCGTCTTCACGACTACCCGCCTTTTCGCCGATCATTACGCGAGGTTCCTGCCGCTTGCCGTCGTTCCGGCGCCGCTCGACTTTCCGCCCATGCAGTACTACCAGTTGTGGCACGAGCGCTGTCATTACTCCGATGAGGTTCGGTGGCTGCGCGGTCTCGTCGCGGAAGCAACGCGCTCGCTTATCGATCAGCCTTGAAAGCGGTTCTTGCGGCTCGGAACGCGCCATCCCGGCGCGTTCCGAGCCGCCTTCCCGCGTTTCTAACGCCTACCCGTGACTCGCCAGTTCACCCGCGAGCCGGTTATGCCGCTCTACCACCGCGCCCAGATCCAGCGTCGTCAGGCGCCCTTCCTTCACTACGATTTTCCCATCGATCACGCTCGTCGATACCTGCGACGGCGCGCAGAACACGAGCGCCGCCACCGGATCGTGCAGCGCGCCCGCGAACGCCGGCTGCGACAGGTCGAACGATACGAAATCGGCCGCCATGCCCGGCGCCAGCGCGCCGATGTCGTCGCGATTGAGCACCTTCGCGCCGCCGAGCGTCGCGATTTCCAGTGCTTCGCGCGCGGTCATCGCGTCAGGGCCGAAGCCGACGCGTTGCAGCAGCAACGCCTGCCGCACTTCGCCGACCATCTGCGCGCCATCGTTCGATGCCGAGCCATCCACGCCCAAACCCACGGGCACGCCCGCGTCACGCATCGCGCGAATCGGCGCAATGCCCGACGCGAGACGCATGTTCGAGCATGGACAGTGCGCGACGCCCGTTCCCGTGCGCGCAAAGAGCTCGATGCCCGGCTTGTCAAGCTGAACGCAGTGCGCATGCCATACGTCGTGACCGACCCAGCCCAGGTCTTCCGCGTATTCGGCGGGCGTCATGCCGAACTTCTCGCGGCTGTACGCCACGTCGTTCACGTTCTCCGCGAGATGCGTGTGCAACGACACGCCGTATTCGCGCGCGAGCAGCGCCGAATCGCGCATCAACTCGCGGCTCACCGAAAACGGCGAGCAAGGCGCGACGACCACCCGCAGCATCGCGTAGCGGCCTTCATCGTGATACGTCTCGATCAGGCGCTGCGAGTCCTTCAGAATGGCATCTTCCTTTTCGACGACCGAATCCGGCGGCAAACCGCCGTCTTTCTGACCGACGCTCATGCTGCCGCGCGCCGCATGAAAACGCATGCCGATTTCGCGCGCCGCCTCGATGCTGTCGTCGAGCCGGCTGCCATTCGGATAGATATACAGATGATCGCTCGATGTGGTGCAACCCGAGAGCATGAGTTCGGCCATCGCGGTCTGCGTCGACACGCCGATCATCTCGGGCGTGAGATGCGCCCAGATCTTGTACAGATTCGTGAGCCAGCCGAACAGCTCGGCGTTCTGCGCGGCGGGAATGACGCGCGTCAGGCTCTGATACATGTGGTGATGCGTATTGACGAGGCCGGGAATCACGAGATGACCGCGCATGTCGAGCACGTCGTCGGCGGTTTGCGGCAATTCGCTCGTCGGGCCAACCGCGACGATGCGATTGCCTTCGATATACAAACCGCCATCGGCGATCTCGCGGCGCGTCTCGTCCATCGTGACGAGCATTCGCGCGTTCTTCACCAGCAGACTGCGGGTTTTCGCTTGCATCTGTTTGCCTCCGAAGTTGGAATCGAAAAAGTAACTGGACCGTGTGTAAAGCCCCGGTTACCCAGCTTCGACGCCGTCTTCGGGACGCGGCATGATAAGCGCGCATCGCCACTTTCCGCAGCCAAAAATATCGCGGCAATGGCACAGCCGGCATAGTCGTCTTCAGGCCCGCAATATATTCGCGAATTTTGGCGCGGTTAGCATCGCCCGATAGCCGTGTGGAAGCGCGGCGCGGGCGTCTCGGAAGAAGAACCAAGCTTACGCGCCGCTGTCATGCGCCGGGCATTATCTTTCCTATCGGGGCCGCACAGCGCGTCTCAAATTTCTACAATGCTGATCACGGCGCGCATCTGAAACGCCGACGGGTATGTAGCCACTGACGTGGAGCCTCGATCCGCCGCCGCCGCACCTCGGACTGAGTCCACGGTGCGGGTTTTTCGGATCGATGCGCGAGCCGGTCATCGCACAACTCAAGGAACATGCGAATGGGCAAGCTCACTACCCACGTCCTCGACACCGCGCACGGACGTCCCGGCGCGAACATCAAAGTCGAGCTCTTCGCGCTCACGAACGACACGCGGCGCGCCATCAAAACCACCCTCACCAACGACGACGGCCGCTGCGACGCCCCGCTGCTCGAAGGCGCCGAACTCGTCACGGGCGAATACGAACTCGTCTTTCACGCTGGCGATTACTTCGCCGCGTTCGGCGTCACGGTGCCCGAACCGCGCTTCGTCGATCGCGTGGTGCTGCGCTTCGGTATCGCGGATGCAGACTCGCACTATCACGTGCCGCTGCTCGTCTCGCCGTGGGCCTACAGCACGTATCGCGGAAGCTGAGCGCGAAGCCCAGCCCCAAGCGAGCGTTGAACAGAACACAACGGAACACACCAGCACATCGCGTTCGTCCCCAGACACGCTGACGATGTGCGCATAACGATTCGGTAGTGGAGGAGTAAATGGAAGGCTTTGTCACCGACTGGCTCAATCTGGCGTTGCGTTGTCTGCACGTCATCGTCGCGATCGCGTGGATCGGCGAGTCGTTTTACTTCGTGGCGCTCGACAACAGTCTCAAACCGCCGCAAGACCCCAACGCCCGCCGACGCGGCGTGTTCGGCGACTTCTGGCACGTGCACGGCGGCGGTTTCTACCACATGCAGAAGTACTCGGTCGCGCCGCAAGACATGCCGGAGAATCTGCATTGGTCGTTCTGGCCGTCCTACACCACGTGGATGTCCGGCTTCGGCTTGTTCTTCGTCTTGTATCTGCTTTCGCCGAGCACGTATCTCATCGACAAGAACGTGCTCGACATGGGACCGGTCGTGGCAGTCTCGGCCGCGCTCGGTTTCTTGATGGCCGGTTGGATCGTCTATGACACGCTGTGCCGCGTCTTCGGCAACAACGATCGGCTGCTCGGTATCTGCGTCGGCATCTATGTGCTGGTCGCCGCGTTCGTCGCGTGTCACGTGTTCGCGGGGCGCGCCGCGTATCTGATCACGGGTGCGATGCTCGCGACGATCATGTCGGCGAACGTGTTCTTCGTCATCATTCCGGGCCAGCGCAAGATGGTCGCCGCGATGCTCAAGGGCGAAACGCCCAACGCCATTTACGGCAAGCGCGGCAAGCAGCGCTCGGTGCACAACACGTATTTCACGTTGCCCGTGGTGTTCGCGATGCTGTCGAATCACTACGCGATGACCTACACGCACAAGTTCAACTGGGTTCTGCTCGTGCTCATCATGCTGGCGGGCGCGTTGATCCGTCAGTTCTTCGTGATGCGTCACCGTGGTCAGGTGCTCTGGTACATGCCGGTCGCGGGTCTCGTGCTGGTGCTCGGCGCGTTCGCGTGGACCATGCCTTCGCCGACGATTCCCGTGGCGCAAGCCGCAGGCGCACCGACGCTCAAGGTCGCCGATATCCAGCCGATCATCCAGCAGCGTTGCGCGACGTGCCACTCCGCGCATCCGACCATGATGGGCAGCGCGCCCGCCGGCGTCCTGCTCGATACATCGGCGGAGATCAAGCAGAACGCGCAGCGCGTGCATCAGCAGGCGGTGACGCTGAAGGCGATGCCGCTTGGCAACGTCACGCAGATGACGGACGCGGAACGGCAGAAGATCGCCGCGTGGTTCGACGGAGGCGCGGTGCAGTAACGCTATCGCCCCGCTCTTCGTTGTCGAGAGATAGCCCGATCGATTCGCTTCGATCGGGCTATTTGTTTTGGTGACGACTTGCCGCGGGCGCTCGAACATATCCACTCCCCTCGCGCGACCCAAAAAATGCCTTTCATCGAAAGAGTTTTTCTAACTCGGACCGGCATTTAATCTGCTTTGCCATAGCTTCGGCGCGTGGTTAATCTTGCGTCTGTTTTCGCGGTCGCGATCGTGCCGCAATCGTCTTTGGTCCGAGTCCACCACCACTTTGAAGGTTCGCTAAATGGCTGACATCACCCAGGCGCCTGTGATTTTGATTACGGGTGGAAGCCGTGGCGTAGGCGCGGCGACTGCGCGTCTCGCTGCCGCGCAAGGCTACGATGTGGCGATCAGCTTCGTGTCGAACGAATCCGCCGCACTCGCGGTCGCGGCCGATGTCGAAGCGCTCGGCCGCGGAGCGTTGGCCGTGCGCGCCGATAGCGCGGACCCCGAGCAGGTCGCTCGGCTCTTTGCGGCGATCGACCGCGAGTTCGGCCGCATCGATGTGCTGGTCAACAACGCCGCAATGCTCGCGCGCCAGTCGCGCCTGGAAGATCTGGACTTCGAGCGGATGCAGCGCATCTTCGCGGTCAACTCCATCGGCCCTATTCTCTGCGCGCAGCAGGCGGTAAAGCGCATGTCCTACCGGCACAATGGACGCGGCGGCGTGGTGATCAACATCTCGTCGGCTTCGGCCCGGCTCGGCAGCCCGAATGAGTACGTCGACTATGCGGCGTCGAAGGGTGCCATCGAAACCTTCACGACCGGTTTTGCCAAGGAAGTCGCGCGCGATGGCATACGCGTCAACTGCATTCGCCCTGGGCACATTTACACGGACATGCATGCCAGCGGTGGCGAACCAGGACGAGTGGACCGCGTAAAAGACTCGATTCCGATGGGACGCGGCGGTCAGCCCGAAGAGGTCGCGCGGGCGATTCTATGGCTGGCAAGCGCCGAGGCTTCGTTCATCACCGGCACGTTTCTCGATGTCACCGGCGGCAAGTGAGCGATGCTCTTCGTCGCATGCGTGTCGCTAGTCTCACGCGCACCGCGCGGCCGGCGCCTGACCCACTTGCCCCGCCGCGCGATCTCACGCTCAATGCGCCGCGAAGTAATCCTTCACCGCGCCGATGAACGTGTCGATGTCCTCGCGCGACACATCCCGATGCGTCACGAAGCGCGACGCATAGAGCATCTGCGTAAGGATGCCGCGTTCCTTGAGATACGCCTCCAGCGGCGCGCAATGCGCCTCCGGGATGCGTGCGAACACCATGTTCGTGGCATGCGACTGAATGCCGATGCCATCGATCTGCTTCAACCCTTCAGCGAGACGTGCGGCGTTATCGTGATCTTCGGCGAGCGCATCTACATGATGATCGAGCGCATAAAGACATGCCGCCGCGATCACGCCCGCCTGCCGCATGCCGCCGCCCAGCACCTTGCGCCAGCGATGCGCCACTTCGATCAACGCACGGCTTCCCACCAGCACGGAGCCGACCGGCGCGCCGAGTCCCTTCGAGCAGCAGATGGACACGGAATCGAACGGTGCCGCAAGTTCGCCCACCGGCTTGCCCGATGCGACCGCTGCATTGAAGACGCGCGCGCCATCGAGATGCGTGGCGAGTCCGCGTTCGCGCACGAGCCGGGTCGCGGCCAGCACGTATTCCGCCGGCAGCACTTTTCCGCCGATGGTGTTTTCGAGCGCAAAGAGACGCGAGCGAGCGAAGTGATCGTCAATGGGTTTGATCGCGGCGATGATCTTTTCGAGCGGCAACGAACCATCGGACGCGTTCTCGATAGGCTGCGGCTGAATGCTGCCGAGCACGGCCGCGCCACCGCCTTCGTACTTGTACGTGTGCGCCATCTGGCCGACGATGTATTCGTCGCCGCGCGCGCAATGCGCCATCAGCGCGGCGAGGTTGCTTTGCGTGCCGCTGGGAAAGAACAGGCCCGCTTCCTTGCCGGTGCGCTCGGCGAGCGTGGCCTGAAGCTTGAGCACGGTGGGATCGTCGCCCCAGACGTCGTCGCCGGTTTCGGCGGCGGCCATGGCGGCGAGCATCGGCTGGCTCGGACGGGTGACGGTGTCGCTACGTAGATCGATCATGCGTGGTTCTCGCTTTTCGTGCGTGTCGGTGTCGGGGCGTATATCTTAGTCCCGCCGGGCGCCGCGCGAAAAAAAAGACCGGTCAAGGGCACCGGTCTTCTTGCTCCGACTGAACGCATGAATGCGTTACCGCATGGCCTCAGCGGTCAGCCAGAGCGATTCCTTCAGGTCCTGCTCGTTGAGATTGCGCCCTTCCCCGCCGCGATCGACGACGATGAAATCGCTGACCTTGTCGAGCGCGAGCAGCGGATGATGCCAGACGCCCTTCGCATAGTTCACGCCTTGCCAGCCCTTCGTGACGAACGCGCGAATCTTCGATTCGTCCAGTTCGCCCGCCGGCGCGACGACGACGAGATACGTGCGGTCGTCGAGCGGCAGGAATGCCTGGCTGCCCAGCGGATGCCGTTCCATCATCTTCACTTCGAAAGGCAGCGTGCGCGGCTGCCCGCGAAACAGATTGACGAGCGTATGGCCGCCTTCATCCGTCACATCGACGCGGCACAGATCGTGAAACCGGATCGTCGTGCCGAGGTTGATCGGAATCTCTTTCGCGCCATCGAGTTCGATGACATCGCCGAAAGGCTCGAACGCAGCGCGCGTCAACGGTTCGATAGCGAGCTTCTTCATCATGCAAGCGTTCCGAAAAGACGCAGACGCGATACGCCGCCGTCTGGGAAAATATTGAAGCGCACGTGCGTCACGGGGCCGAGCGCCGCGAGTTCCGATTCGAAGAAATGCTGCTTGTCCATCGCAAGCTTTTGCTCGCCGAGAAGGACCGGCCAGAACATCGCTTGCGTGACGAGCGAGCTGTCCGTGCCGCCTTTTACGTTGGCTGCCTGCAGCGAGCAGCGATCCGGAAAATTGCCCTTGAAGTGCGCGGTATCCACTTCGACTTTCTTGATGATGCCAGGCTGCGCCAGCGCGACGATACACCAGTCGTTGCCAGGTTCGCGGCGGCGGCGCGTTTCCCAGCCGTCGCCCATGTTGACGCCGCGGCCGGGCATCAGCAGCGTGGAAGCGAGCCCGAAATGCTGGTTGTTCGTGCCGACGAGATACGCGCCGTTTTCCATCGCGGCTAGATCGAATAACTGATTGCGATCCGCGTTGCGCCAGTCGAGTTGCGGCTGACCATAAACACGCAATCGCGCGATGCCGCCATCCGGGTAGACATTCACGCGCAAATGCGTGAACGGCTGCTCGACGGCCACATCCAGATAGTGATGGCTATTGCCCTGCAAGGTCGTCGACGGCACGATTTCCGTCCATTGGGTCGACTGATTCGGGGCACCGTCCGTGACATGCGCGCCTTCAATCGATGCCGCCGGCGGGAAGTTGCCCGTAAAGTGGCTCGTATCCAGATCGATGCCCTTGATCACGCCCGGACGCGCGAGCTTGACCACGCACCAGTCGTAGCCGGTCGTGCGCTTGCGGCGCGTTTCCCAGCCGTCCATCCACTTGCCGTGATCGTCGAACTTGCCGGGGATGAACACGGCGGGCTCGGGGTTCAGCATGCGTTCTTTCGGCGCGAAGAAATCGTCGCTCGCCTCCAGTGCCTGCGCGCCCAGACGCGGGTCCGCGAGATTCACATAACGGCGCGTGAATTCGGGCGCGTTGGGATCGAGTGTCGGAATTGCCATTGTCTTCGTCCTTGTCTTTACGGTGAAATGCGGATCAGTGCTGGATCAGGTCGTCGAGCCTGAAACGCGCGATCCGGTAAATCTGATCGAGACTCGCGCGAAGCTCCTCGGCGCGCTCATGCTGCACACGCTTTTCGAAGTTCGCGATGATGCCGTGGCGGTCGTAACCCCTCACGGCGAGAATGAACGGAAAGCCGAACTTCTGACCGTACTGCTGGTTCAGCGACTGCAGGCGGTCGAACTCGTCCTGCGTGCAGAGATCGAGGCCCGCGCCGCTTTGCTCGCGCGTGGATTCTGCCGTCAGTTCGCCGCGCACCGCCGCCTTGCCCGCGAGTTCCGGGTGAGCGTTGATGAGCGCAAGTTGCTTCTCCTCACCCGCCGTTTCGACGGCTTGCGACATGGTCGCGTGCAGACTGTCGATGTCCGCGAACGGGCGCTTTGCCGCCGCGATTTCCGCAACCCACGGCGAATGTTCGAAGATGCCTGCGAGCACCGTCACGAAAGTGTCGGCGGGCATGGAGTTGAGTTGGTCGAGTGTGTATTGCATCGCCTTCATGCCGCCGTCCCGTTTGTTTGTTGATGAGGATGATGCTCGCGCCAGTGCTTCGCGATATCGACGCGCCGCGAGACCCACACGCGGTCGTGTTTCTCGATGTGATCGAGAAACTTCTGCAGGCCGCGGAAGCGCCCCGGGCGTCCGAGCAGCCGGCAGTGCATGCCGATGGAAAGCATCTTCGGCGCTTCGTCGCCCTCTTCGTACAGAACGTCGAAGGCATCGCGCAGATACGTGAAAAAGTGTTCGCCCGTATTGAAGCCTTGCGGCGTGGCGAAGCGCATGTCGTTGGTGTCGAGCGTGTACGGCACGATCAGATGCGGCTTCTTCTCGCCGCCCGTGACTTCGACTTCGGTCCAGAACGGGAGGTCGTCGCCGTAATAGTCCGAGTCGTAGAGAAAGCCGCCGTATTCCGCCACCAGCCGATGCGTGTTCGGGCTATCGCGGCCCGTGTACCAGCCGAGCGGACGCACGCCGGTGACACGCTCGATGGCTTCCATGCCGAGGCGCATGTGCTCGGCTTCGCGCTCGGGCGACATGTCCTGATAGTGAATCCAGCGATAGCCGTGGCAGGCGATCTCATGCCCCAGTTCGACGAAAGCCCTGGAAAGCTCCGGATGCCGCTCCATGGCCATGCCGACGCCGAAGATGGTGAGCGGCAACCCGCGCTTTTCGAATTCGCGCAAAATGCGCCACACGCCTGCGCGCGAGCCGTATTCGTAGATCGACTCCATGCTCATGTGACGCGACGGATAAGCTGCCGCGCCCACGATTTCCGACAGAAACTGCTCCGAGCCCGGATCGCCATGCAACACGCAGTTTTCGCCGCCTTCCTCGTAATTGAGCACGAACTGCACGGCGACGCGCGCGCGCCCCGGCCAGTTCGCCTGCACGGGATGGCGGCCGTAGCCAATCAGGTCGCGGGGGTAGTTCGGATCGTGTGACATGGCGAGGGATAGTGTCGATGGGCAAAAAATGCGTCGAATCAACGATTCTGCGGTGTTTCAGTGTAACGAAAAGCCCCGGACGCGCCCATACAGCGGCGCAGATAATCCGGGTCACGGCAGGTGTATGTAGATCGGCGTTTTTGCCATCAGCGCAGGCTGAAATCCGACAGCACGCCGTCGTAGCGCTTGGCGAGCGGGCGGGCGAAGTCGCCGCGTTTGGCCGTATGGAGTTTGAGCGCGACGAGCGCTTCCGCCCATTTCACGGCCGCCGTCACGCCTTCCACGACCGGTGCGCCGATCGCATCCTCGACTTCGCGGCAGAACTCGGCCATGCCCGCGCAGCCGAGAACGATGGCGTCCGAGCCGTCTTCGTCGAGTGCGCGCCGACATTCTTCGATGATCGTCTGGCGCGCGGCCGAACCGGGCTCGTCGAGTTCGAGCACGGCGACATCGGTGGCGCGCACGTTCTTGCAGAAGCGTGTCATGCCGTATCGCTCCGCGAGATGCCAGGCCATGCCGCAGGTGCGCTGCAACGTCGTCACGACCGAGAAGCCCGGTGCGATCACGCTCGCGGCATGCATGGCGGCTTCCGCGATACCGATCACCGGGCCGCGCGCAAGTTCGCGTGCTGCATACAGCGCGGGGTCGCCGAAGCAGGCGATCACATAGCCGTCGATACCCTGCCGCTCACCCGCTTCCACTTCGGCGAGAAGTCCGAGCGAGGCGACGGCTTCGTCGTAATAGCCTTCGATGGAAGGCGGGCCCATCGTCGGACTGACCGCGATGATCTCCGTGCCGGGCGCGGCGACTTCGCGGGCGCAACGGCCCATGGCGTCGGTCATGCGCTGGGTGGTGTTGGGGTTGATCAGTTTGATGCGCATTACGGTTCTCCTTGCTGCTTCTGGCTTGCTGCGGTTCTAAGGCTTTGCATCTTGCATCTTGCATGCCTTCGGATGGGATGCGGTCTTTTGCATGCCATCCGAAGGCGTATGGTCTTTTGCATGCTTCGATTGCTTCGCTCGCGGTTTCGACGCTTTGCATCTCGCGTTTTGCATGCCTTCGGTTGGCATGCGGTATTTGCATGCCGCCCGCTGGCATCCGGCATTTGGTCCTTTAGATACAGTCGGCCGGCGTACAGTCCTCTGCATGCTTCGCTTGCTGCGCTCGCGGTTCTAAGGCTTTGCGTCTTGCGTCCTGCAGGCCTTCGGGTGGCATACGGTCTTTTGCATGCCACCCGCTGACATCTTGTCTTTTGCATGCAGCCGGCCGACATACAGTCATTTGCATGCCAGCCGGCCGACATCGCAATACGCGTCAAACCCGCTTCCGATCTGCCAATACGTAATAAAACACCGCCGCCAATCCCGCGCCGATGAACCACGAAAAGTTCGCGGAGCTTTCCAGCGACGGCAGCATCACACAAAGAATCGCGATCACCGCAGCGGGCAACAACGCCATCACCGCGCGGCGATTCACGCCCTTCGTGTACCAGTATCGACCGCTCTCTGAAGTCGTGTAGAGGTCATCGACCACGAGTTTGCCGCGCTTCATCAAATAGAAATCCACGATCAGGACGCCATATAGCGGCCCGATGAAGCTGCCGAGAATATCCAGCGTGTAATGAATCACGGCCGGATTGTTGAACAGGTTCCAGGGCGTGATGAAAATCGATGCCGTCGCGGCCATCATCCCGCCTGCGCGCCAGCTGATCAGACGCGGCGCCACGTTCGAAAAGTCGAACGCCGGCGACACGAAGTTCGCCACGATATTGATGCCGATGGTCGCAATCGTGAACGTCAGCGCGCCGAGAATCACAGCCGTCGGATGATCGATACGGCCGACCGTTTCCACCGGATCGGTGATCAATTGTCCGAACACCGGCAGCGTCGCGGCAGTCGTGACGACGGTCACGAGCGAGAACGCCAGGAAGTTGACCGGCAAGCCCCAGAAATTGCCGCGCTTCACGCTGCGAAAGCTCTTGCAATAGCGCGAGAAGTCGCCGAAGTTCAGCATCGGACCGGAGAAGTAGGAGACCACCAGGGAGATCGCGGTGATCATCACCGGCACCACTTCCATGCCGTGATACTTCACGCCGCCCAGATTCAGCCCAATGTTCTGAATGCCCGCACGCCACACCATGTAGCCCGCAAGAATAAACATCACGACATACACAGCTGGACCGGCGAAGTCGATGAACTTCTTGATCATCTCCATGCCGCGCCAGAACACGATGGCCTGCAGCACCCACAGCAACATGAAGCCCGCCCAGCCGAGCGCGGACAGCCCGACGAAGCCATACCGATGCACATCCGCGTAAGGCATGAGCGAGGGCACGAATTTCAGCACGACGATAACCAGCGCGCTCGATGCCAGATAAGTTTGGATGCCGTACCACGCCACCGCGATCAGCCCGCGAATGACCGCCGGAATATTCGCGCCGAGCACGCCGAAGGTCGCGCGGCACGCAACCGGATACGGCACGCCCGCGACCTGACTCGGTTTCGCGATGAGATTGCACAACACGTTGACGAGCCCGATGCCGATCAACAACGACACGAGCACTTGCCAGCTCGTGAGGCCGAGCGCGAACAGACTGCCCGCGAAAACATAACCGCCGACGCTATGCACGTCCGACATCCAGAACGCGAAGATGTTGTACGCGCCCCAGGTCTGATTTTTTAGCGGAGCGAGGTCTTCGTTATAGAGCCGGTCGCTATAACCGGCAGGCATACCAGAATGGTCGCCGTCTCCTTGAAACTCGCTTTCGTACGGCGGCAGAGCTGAGCTGCCGGATGCACTGAACTGGCCCATGACGTCTCCTTCGATAGGCTGCTTGCGTGATGAAAAAAGGCAAATGCTCGTGCGTGACTGGGATCAGTCGGATACCTTCGCCGGCCTTCGGATTTCACTCGGGCTCTGACGCGGTACTCTTGGGTTTGCTGGTTCGCCGGGAGCGTGATGACAAAAACGCGCGGGCACTTGCCTTCGCGCCTGCCGCCACGGCGATTTTCATTGCGCGCTCGTCTATTTCACGAGCGGTCATTCAGTGCAGCATGACGCGCGTTGGATGGCGCGCGCATTGCAGACTTAAGGCGTTGCTTGCTACCGGTCGACCGGGTCGACGGGGTCGAGAATCGACGCGCTTTCGGCCGGCCGCGCAAAGACTTCTTTCAGATCGACCGCGCCGCGCGCTGGCCGCTCCAACATTTTCAATTCGACATCGCGCAGATGCTGCGCCATCAGATTCGCGGCATTCGCGGCATCGCCGGCGTCGAGTGCGGCGAGAATCGCTTCGTGATCTTCGAACGAGCAAGAACTCCTGCCGAGCGATTCATACAGCGCCGAGATCAGCGTCGAGCGTGCAACGAGTCCGGACAGACATTCGCACAGCACGGTGTTGCCGGTGAGTGCGGCGAGCTCCGTGTGAAACTCGCCGGAAAGGCGAATCCACTGCGAAAAGTCCCGGCTCTCGAACGCACGCCGCTCCCGCCCGATAGTCGTGCTGATCGACTTGAGCCGACGCATGCCGTGCCCCTTGCCGATGCGCTCCACCACCGCCAGTTCGATGATGCGTCGCATCTCGAACACCTCATGCACTTCCTGCAGCGACGGACTCGCGACGAAGGCGCCGCGGTTCGGCTCCAGATCGACCAGTCGCTCGTTCGCCAGTTGCGCGAGCGCCTGACGTACCGTGCCGCGTTTCACATCGAACACTTCGCATAACTGCGCTTCGGTCAGCTTGGCCCCAGGCGCAAGCCGATGCTCGAGGATCGCGGCGCGGATGTTCTCGGCGATCGACTCGGCATTCGCTCCGCCATTCAGGCTCGAAGCGATCGATGCTGCACTCGGTTTGGGTTCGGACATGATGTGCTCGCTTGCATGTTGACCATCTTAGAATCGACATAAAGATTGTCAACAATTTGTTGTAAAAAGCCGCGATGAATCGGGCGTACAGGGACGACCCATTGTTCGCACAGCCGTTTCCCACGGGCCTGAGCGAGGATTCATCGACGTTTTGTCAGCATTGTTCGCACTTTTTTGTCGACAATTGAGCAAAGGAAGTGAGCCGATATCAACTCGCGTGGAAATATAGAAGAGACAGTTAGTTGCGATATGCGTATAAAGAAAGGCGCTATGACAAGCGCCCTCGTTCCCCGATCAAACCAGATGCGGATAATCGGACATCGTCAACTTGAACCCGCGCTCGTTCGATACGAGATGCGCCGACGCGCCGAACGGCAACGTAAGCAGGTTATCGACGTGTCCGAACTGCAAGCCGGTGACGACGGGAATTCCCGTTACTGCTCTCACCTGATCGATCATCGCGTCGAGTGAATAGCCGTTGTCGTATTCGGACAAGCGTCCGCCCGAGAACTCGCCCATCACGATAGCCTGCTGCCGCCCAAGCACGCCCGACTGATGCAGCTGATAAATCATCCGTTCAATGCGAAACGGATGCTCGTTCACATCCTCGATGAACAGAATGCCGTCCTCGACCGGCGGCAGATACGGCGTGCCGACCAGCGACGCAAGTATGGCCAGATTGCCGCCCCACAACATGCCGCTCACATCGACGGATTGATGCTGCGGCTCATGACTCGTCACGGTCAGCGTGGGATGCGAGATCGCCTGCCAGAAGTGCGTCATCGTGAAAATGCTCAGATGCTCCGCGCCGAAGTCGCCCGCGAACATGGGGCCGCCGAAGGTCTTGACGCCCGCTTGCGCAAAAAGCGCGCATTGGATGGCGGTGAAATCGCTATGGCCGACGAGCGCGACAGGTTGATCGCGCAGCCTGTCGCGCAAGCCGTCGTAATCGAGACCATGAAGAATGCGCGACGCGCCATAGCCGCCGCGCACGGCGAGCACCACGTCCGGCAAACGACGCGACGGATTGGCGAGCCGGTTCAAATCGGCCGCGCGCTCGCTGTCGGTGCCGCCAAAACGCTGGAAACGGCGCCGCGTGGCATCGACGTTTTCGAGCTTGTGCCCTTGAGCTTTCAACCTGCCGATGCCGCGCTCGACAGCCGCCGGATCGTTCGGATAGCCCGAAGGCGCGATCAGATCGATGGTGCGTGATTTCACGTTTATCAGTTCGTTTTGTTGAAGGAAACGGCGAACTCGCCGCCCTGCCCGGCTTCGCGCGCGCGCCGCAAATCGCGTTCTTCGCGCGCCAGACGCCTTCGTTCCGCAAAGAAGTTCTTGAGCGACCGGCCGCATTCGTCCGCAAGCACGCCGCCTGTCACGCTGGTGTGATGATTGAGCCGCTCGTTGGCGAACACGTCGACCACGCTGCCGCATGCGCCCGTTTTCGGATCGGCCGCGCCGAACACCACGCGCGCGATCCGAGCATGCATGATTGCGCCCGCGCACATGAGGCACGGCTCGAGCGTGACATAAAGCTCGCAGCCCGGCAGCCGGTAGTTTTCGAGCGATTGCGCCGCCGCGCGCAAAGCGGCCATTTCGGCGTGCGCGGACGGGTCGTGTCCGCCAATGGGATGATTGAAGCCCGTCGCGATGACTTCACCACCACGAACGATCACCGCACCCACGGGCACTTCGCCCGCGCGGCGCGCTTCGTCGGCGGCTTGTTGCGCGAGCGCCATGAAGCGGCGATCGCGTTCGTCGGAGGAATCGACGGATGCGGTGGAAAAGGAAGCGTCGGAAAGGTCGGGAAGATCGGGCGACAAGATCAGCCCATCTCGCTGCGGCCCTGAGCGCGCTCGGACAGCCGCTCGGCAATGCGCCGCCTGTATTCATGCGGCACGCAACCGCCGCCGCGCAAGGATTCGAGCGCCATGTCGAGCGCGAGCATCTTCACCTGAATACGGCAGCGCGCGGCCGGGTCGGTCACGCGGTCCAGCTCGTCCTGAAGCCCGCGCAATGCGCGCAGCTGTTCGACGGCTGGCGGGACGAAACCCGCGTTCTTGAGAATACGATTGGCGACGCGCACTTCCTCCGGCACGAGGAGATCGTCGTCCAAGGCGAGGGGCGCGCCTGCGCCGGGAAGATCGTTGAATTCGCCGCGCGAGGCGGCTTCGTTGATCCGCTGTTCGACCAAAGCATCTAGCAATTTCATCGGGGGATTCGACCGGCTCTCACTGGTTGGCGGGCGCGGTCTGTCGCGATTTCCGTGGGTTAGCCTGAAGTCGGATGGCAGCCGGAAATACCACGCTTGAAGCGCTGTTCGGCAGATCCCGACAATCCAATTCCTATTCTAACAGCGGCTGGCACGCTGTTTTCATCGCGCGGCCAGAGCGCGATCGGGCTGCATTGTATACCGGCTTTATGCGTTATTTTCGCCACATTCGATGGCGTCGTTTCGACGAATGTGCTTGCGCGTATAGCCTTCGGTCGCCCGCATGAGGCTGCGCGTGTATTCGTGCTTCACGTCGCGCGCGCGGACGGCTTCCACATCGAGTTGCTCGACGATCTCGCCATTTTTCATGACCGCGACGCGCTGACACAGAAAACCGACCACGGCGAGGTTGTGACTCACGAGCATCATCGTGAGCTTGCGCTCCGTGTGCAAGCGACGCAGCAAGTTGAGGATTTCGGCTTGCACGGAGACATCCAGCGCGGACGTCGGTTCATCGAGCAAGAGCACGCGCGGACCCACGATCAACGCGCGCGCAATCGACACGCGCTGCCGCTGCCCGCCCGACAATTGATGCGGATACCGAAATCTGAACGCCGGTCCGAGCCCGACCTCGGCGAGCGCGGCCAAAATGCGCGCGTCTTCATCGCCGATACCGTTGATCGCGAGCGGCTCGCGCAAGGTCTTGTCGACCGTGAAGCGCGGATGCAGCGCCGCGTACGGATCCTGAAACACCATCTGCGGACGGCTATCGCTGACTCGCAGGCTTCCGCTCGACAGTGGCACGAGGCCGGCAAGTGCGCGCAGCAAGGTCGACTTGCCGCTGCCCGATTCGCCGACGAGCCCGAACACCTCGCCCTCCTCCACGCGAAAAGTCACGTCGCGCACGGCATCGACGTGACCGGTCTTCGTGCGGAAACGAATGCTCGCGCGGTCGATATCGATCATCGTGCGCTGTCTCCTTCGAACGATTCCGTGAGCCACGCCGGATCGCGCCGCAAGGTCGGCAACTCGGCGGGTGGATCGACGAGCGGCGGATTGGCCGCCAGCAAGCCGCGCGTGTACGGATGCTTTGCGTGCGCGAGATCCGCCGCCGCGCATGTCTCGACGATCCGCCCGCCGTACATCACTGCCACGCGGTCGCAAAACGACATCACGAGCGGCAGGTCGTGGCTGATAAAGACGAGTCCTGTGTCGTGACGCTCGATCATCTCGTCGAGCACGGCAAGCACTTGCATGGAGACGAGCACGTCGAGCGCGCTGGTGGGTTCGTCGGCGATCAAGAGGCGCGGGCCGGCGAAGACCATCATCGCGATCATCACGCGCTGGCCCATGCCGCCCGACAGCTCTTGCGGATACGCATCCGCCACGCGCTCCGGATCGCGGATATGCACCGCCGACAACGCCTCGACGATACGCGCGCGCATGGCCTTGCGGCCGAGGCGTTCGCCTTGCCGCGCGAAGGTTTCGCGCATTTGTTGCGCGACGGTCATGACCGGGTTCAACGAGAATTTCGGGTCTTGCAGAATCATGCTCATCTGCGTGCCGCATAAACGCCGGCGCTCGTTCGGCTTCATCGCGAGCAAGTCCTGGCCGTCGAAACGCAGGGCTTTCGCGGACCACTTCGCCCCTTGCGGCAAGAGACCGAGCAGCGCGCGGCCGGTAAGCGACTTGCCCGAACCGGATTCCCCGACGATACCCAACCGTTCGCCGCGCTCGACCGACAACGAGACGCCGCGCACGGCGGGCATTGGCACGCCGTCGTGGCTGGCGAAAGAAATATCGAGTCCATCGATCTCGCACAAGGACATGTCAGCCTCCGTGACGGGGATCGAAGACATCGCGCAAACCGTCGCCGAGCAGATTGAACGCAAGGCTCACGGCGAGAATGGCGAGGCCGGGAATAGTTGCGACCCACCATGCATCGAGCAGCACATTGCGGCCAGAGGCAACCATGTAACCCCATTCGGGACTCGGCGGCTGCGCGCCCAGCCCCAGAAATCCGAGCCCCGCGACGGCGAGGATGATGCCCGCCATGTCGAGCGTCGCGCGCACGATCACCGACGACGAACACAGCGGCACGATATAGCGCAACAGAATGCGCGCGGGCGACGCGCCCTGCAGACGCGCCGCGTGGATGAAGTCGGCCTGCGCGAGCCGCAGCGATTCGGCACGCGCGAGCCGCGCATACGGCGGCCACGCCGTGATCGAAATGGCGATGACCGCGTTGAGCACGCCCGGCCCGAGCGCGGCCGCGAACGCGAGCGCGAGCACGATCTTCGGAAACGCGAGCGCGACATCGGTAATGCGCATGAGCACGGTATCGACGAAACCGCCGCAATAACCCGCCACCGTGCCCATGAGCAAACCCACGGGCACGACGAGCACCACGACCAGCATGGCGATACTCAACGTGAGCCGCGAGCCGTGCACGAGCCTCGACAGGATGTCGCGGCCGAGTTGATCGGTGCCGAACCAGTGCGCGGCGTTGGGCGGCGTAAGGCGTTCGGCGAGCACCTGCTGCAACGGGTCGCGCGTGACGACGAGCGGCCCGAAGATCGCCACCACGACGAGCAGCACGAGTATTGCCAGACCGAACATGCTGAGCGGATTCGCCGAGAACGCGCGCCAGCGCCGATAAGCGCGCCCGAGCGCCGCCTGACGCGGCGACGCGGGCGTGTCGGTGAGCAACCACGCGCGCCAGTGCACCCGCGCGGGTTTCATCGGCGTGCGCTCGACGGGCGAATGCATCGACAAGCGTCCTCCATGTCAGCGTGCGCGCGGATCGAACACGCGGTAAAGCGCGTCGGTCAGCAAATTGAGCGCAATGAACGTCGCGCCGATCACGAGCGTGCTGCCGAGCACCGCGTTCATGTCCGCGTTCAAAAGCGCGCCCGTCAGATACGAGCCGATGCCCGGCCACGCGAACACGATTTCTGTCAGCACCGAGCCTTCGAGCAGATAGCTGTACGCCAACGCGATCACCGTCAGCAACGGCACCGCGATATTGCCAAACGCGTGCCGCCAGATCACGCGCCGCTCGGACAAGCCCTTCGCGCGCGCGGTCGTCACGTATTCCTGGCTCAGTTGTTCGAGCATGAACGAGCGCGTCATGCGGCTCAGATAAGCGATGGAATAGAACGCCAGCACGCCCGCCGGCAACGCGATATGCGAGAACGCGTTTCTAAAGACGTCCCACTCGCCCGCGAGGAGCGAATCGATTAGTAGGCTGCCGGTGCGCGTATCGACCATGCCGTCGTACATCGGGTCGATGCGGCCCGGACCCGAAACCCAATGAAGGCGCGCATAGAACAGCAACAGACCCATTAGCGCGAGCCAGAATACGGGCACCGAACTGCCCGCGAGCCCGATGAAGCGCGCGATGTGATCGACCATGCGGTTGTGCTTCACGGCCGCAATCACGCCGAGCGGCACGCCGATGGAAACGCCGACGAAAGTGGAGAGCGTCGCCAGTTCGAGCGTCGCGGGAAACACGCGTTTGATGTCGTCGATGACGGGATTCGCCGTCAAGAGCGACACGCCCAGATTGCCGTGCAGGACGTCGCGCGCGTAGATCATGAACTGCTCGATGAGCGGCTTGTCGAGCCCGAGCTGCAAATGCGCCGCCGCATACGCCGCCGCCGATGCGCGGTCGCCGAGAATGGCGAGCACGGGATCGATGGGAATCTTGCGGCCGATGAAGAACGTGATCGCAAGCAGCCCGGTGAATGTTACCGCGAGCATGATGATCCAGCGCACGAGTGCAAGCACGAAGCGCACGCCCCTTCGCCGGCCGCTCGCGGCGCGCATTCGGTCGAAAAACGTGGGCGTGACGGACATTCGGAGGCTGCTTCGCTGGTTATTGCTTTTTGATGTCTTTGTAAGAGACGAGATCGTTGATCGGCCCGACTTCCAGCCCGCTCACGCCCGGCCGCGACGCCACCTGCGACACCTTCTGGAACATGATGACGAAGGGCGACTTCGCGAGCACTTCGCGCTGCATGGTCTCGTAGCTCTGCGCGCGCTTTTTCGTATCGCTTTCGGCGAGCGCGGCGTTCGTTTCCTTCGTCAGTTGCGCAATGTCCCAGGCGTTGCGCCACGCAAGCATTTTGTAGCTCGACGCATCCGAGTTGTCCGGATTCCACACGAAGCCCTGCGCGTTGCTATGCGGATCGATATAGTCCGCCGACCATTCGCCGATATAGATGTCATGCGCGCGCGCCCGGTAGCGCCCGAGCGTCTGCTTGTTGTCGCTCGGCATGAGTTGAACCTTGATGTTGGCAAGCGCGAGGTTCGCCTGCACCGCCTGCGCAATCTCGCTGTATGGATAGTCGTTGCGCACGTCCATCTTCACGGTGAAGCCATTCGCAAGACCGGCCTTGGCCAGCAACGCCTTGGCCTTCGCGACATCCTGGTGATACGGATTGTCATTGAGCGCGCCCAGGAATCCCTCGGGCAGGAAGGTTTCGTGCACCTTGTACGTCGTGCGGATGACGTTCTTCTGAATGCCCTGATAGTCGATCAGCCACTTCATCGCCTCCCAGACTTCGGGCTTCGCCAGATTCGGATTCTTGTTGTTGAGGCCGAGATACATGAGCGTTGCCTGCGGCACGGCGTTCACCTTGATCTTGCCGGCCTTGGCAAGCGTGTCGAGGTCGTCGGGGCTCAGATCGCGTGCCACGTCGATGTCGCCGTTCTCGATCATCAGACGCTGGCTCGCCGCTTCGGTCACATGGCGCAGCACGATGCGCTTCATGGCAAGCGGCGCGCGATACCCGTCGAAACGTTGCAATACGATGCTGTCGTTGGCCGTCCACTTCACGAGCTTGTAAGCGCCCGAACCGGCCTCGTTCGTCTTGAGCCATTCGTTGCCGTAGTCGCTGCCCTTCTGATGCGATTCGAGCAGCTTGCGATCCACCACCGACGCCGGCCACGAGCCGAGCACGTTCAACACGAAAGTCGGCGCGTAGCGTTGATCGGTGGTTATGGCGACGGTCGTATCGTCGATCTTCTTCACGTTCTGCAGCGCGTTGGCCTTCGTGAGCCCGATGCCCGCAAGCACGGCGGCCGCACCCTTGTCCAGCAACGCGGTGCGCTGGATGGACCAGGCGACGTCGTCAGCGGAAAGCGGATTTCCTGAGTGGAACTTGAGGCCGGGGCGAATCTTGAACGTGAACGTCAGACCGTCCTGACTGACCGACCACGACTGCGCGACGTCACCGTTGAACTTCGACGGGTCTTTCAGATCGACGCGCACCAGCCGGTCGTACGTGTTCGCGACGTATTCCTCGGGCACGAGTTCGTAGATTTCGCCGGGATCGAGCGAGGTGAACTCGTCGAGCAGCGTTGCCATGACGAACATGTCCTTTGGCGTGGCGGCCTGCGCGAGTGTCAGTGTTCCCGCGCCCGCCAAAACCAGAGCCGTTGCCAGTGCCGCCGCGACTGCCTTGCGCAAGACCATGTGTTTTTCCGTTCGAAGTGAGGTTGGGTTCACATCAGCCGCAACGGGCCGCTTTCTTCGTTGTCGATGAGAGCAAGTTCGCGCGAGCCCGGCAATTCGTAATGCCACCACTCGCTGGGAATATGCGCGAAGCCCGCGCCGTGCATCACGCCGAGCAGCAGCGTGCGGTTGTGCTGTACGTGCCTCGGCAAACCCGCGTGAAAGTGCGCGGACTCGGGGACCATTGCGTCGAAGCCCGTGCCCATGTCGAGCTCGCTGCCGTTTTCATCGACGAGCGTGAGGTCTACTGCCGTGCCGCGGCTGTGATTCGAGCCGCGCTTGAGATCGGCGATGAAGGTCGGGTCGGGCAGAAAGTCCCAGAGCACCTGCTGCGCTTGCGGCGGCCGATAGGCGTCGAAAATCTTGAGCGTCATGCCGAAGCTTTGCGCGATGGCGACCGCGCGGCGCAAGGCCGCCTCGGCGGGTTCGAGCAGCAGACAATGCTGCGCTTTGTAGATGGGTTTGCCGGTGAGATTGCGATCGGTCGCGTAGACGAGATCGATCTCCACCTGATGCGTCCGTGGCGTGATGTGCAGCAAGGAGAATCGAGTCATGTTTCTGGATGCGGGAGCTGCGGTCCGTTTCATTCCGATAGACGAACCTTAACCCGATAGAAAAATCCGCGAAACTGTTTGTTTGGGTGGTTTTGTTTCGGCCGACGGGTTGGGTCAGGCGAGCAAGCGCCACCGGGCGAGCATCTCACCCCAACGCCTTCTCCAACGCCCTTTCCACGTCCGCCCTCAGATCGCTCTCGCACTCCAGCCCGATATAAAGCCGCACCAGCACGCCCTCATGCGGCCACTTCGACGCCGTGCGCATCGACCGGATGTCGTAGGGCATCGCAAGGCTGTGCGCCCCGCCCCAGCTCCAGCCGATGGAAAAAAGCTCGAGCGCCTCGACGAACGCATCGACTTGCGCCGCGCCATGGCGCGCGTCGAACACGAACGAAAACAAACCGCCCGCGCCGCCCGAAAAGTCGCGCTTAAAGAACTCGTGGCCAGGACAATCGTCCAGCGCCGGATGCAGCACCGCCGCGACTTCCGGGCGCGTCTTCAGCCATTTCGCCAAAGCAAGCGCGGAACGGTCATGGGCCTCGTAGCGCAGTTGCATCGTCGGCAAGCTGCGCAACACGAGCGATGCGTCGTCGGACGACACACCCACGCCCACCCGCATGCGCGCGCGCTTGAGCTTCTTATGCAGCTCGAAATCGCGAACGATGGTCGCGCCCATCAGAATGTCGCTGCCGCCCGACTGATATTTCGTCAGCGCCTGCACCGAGATATCGACGCCATGTTCGAACGGCTTGAACGCGAGCCCCGCCGAATACGTGTTGTCGATCGCCGTCACGATGCCGCGCGCGCGCGCCACGGCAACCATGGCCGGCACGTCCTGAACTTCCATCGTCACCGAGCCGGGCGCTTCGAGCCAGATGAGCTTCGTGTTGTCACGGATGTCATCGGCAATGCCCGCGCCCTTCATCGGATCGTAGTAGGTCACCTCCACGCCGAAGTCGCTCGCGAGCCAGTCTGCGTGATCGCGATTCGGTCCATACACGTTGTCCGGCACGAGCACGTGATCGCCCGACTTGACCAACGCGAAGTACACGTTCGAAATGGCCGCGAGCCCGGACGGTTGCAACAGTGCGTGCTCGCCGCCTTCGATCGTCGCAAGCCGCTGCGCAAGCGCGACCGTCGTAGGCGTGCCGTGCAGCCCGTAGCGCCATTTCGAATCGTCGCTCCAGACGAGTTCGCGCATGGTGGCGAGGTCTGGAAACACCACGGTCGAGGCGCGCGTAACCGGCACTGAAAAGGACTCGAAGCCCGGCGTGATGCGGTCATCTGGCTGGACGATACGGGTTTGCAGGTCGCGTTCGGAGTTGCTTGAATCGGTCATGTCGAAGCAGAGTTGAGTGGTTGATGCGCGGGAGTGTCGCCAACGCTCGGCCGAGGAATAGAAGTGGGAAGGTTCGCAATGGGCGTCGTGTCGAGCACTGACGCCCGCTTCGAACGACCATCACTCACCGATGATCACGTTGCTCGTCCCGCCCACCGCATTACGCGGCGGCGCAGGTTCGAGCGAAGGCGCGGGCGGCGCACTGCGCGTGAGAGGCGCACCCTGCACAGCGGGCAGCGTCGCTCCCGCCACTGCGGGACGAAGATCGAATGGCCTGGAATTGGAATCGTCCGGGTCCATGCGCTCGCCCGACACGCTGCCGTCCGCCGCGAACTTTCCCACCCAGTTGCCAGTGATATGCGTGCCGTCGTTCGATTCCTCGATCTCCAGCGTATCGCCATCGCGATCGCCAGCAACGAGGATCACCGACGGGCTGTCCGCGAACCGATACTCGCCATGCACGCCCGAGGGATCGTCGGTCTTCGCGCCGAGCCTCATTTCGATTTGCCGGTCGCCGAGCGTGCCGACATAACGCGGAAAGCGCGCGTATTCCGGGTTCGGCGTGAGCGGCTTTTGCGGTGGCAAGGCAAGCGTTTCGATAGCCTGCTGCGCGCCATGCGACTCGCCCTTCACGCTGACAGGCGCATTCGCCGCGGCCGTCGACGCATCCGGCGGCATTGGAGAATTACAGCCGGCAAACGCGAATGCGGCGCCTGCGATCGTCGCCCAGTGCAAGCGCTTCATTGTTTCGATCATCCTTCGTTCCTTGACCCAAGCTCCGAGCGTCAGATGCGCTCGAAAATCGCCGCGATACCCTGACCGCCGCCGATGCACATCGTCACGAGCGCATACCGCCCGCCAATGCGCTGCAACTCGTACAGCGCCTTCACGGTGATGAGCGCGCCCGTCGCGCCGATCGGATGCCCAAGCGAAATGCCCGAACCGTTCGGATTGACCTTCGCCGGATCGAGCTTCAGTTCCTGCGTGACCGCGCAGGCTTGCGCGGCGAAGGCTTCGTTCGCTTCGATCACGTCGAGATCGGCGACGCTCAGTCCCGCGCGCTCCAGCGCCTTTTGCGTGGCGGGGACGGGGCCAATGCCCATGATTTTCGGATCGACGCCCGCATGCGCGTAAGCGACGAGGCGCGCGAGCGGCTTCACGCCGCGCTTCTCGGCGACGCCGCGCTCCATCAGCACGACGGCCGCGGCCGCGTCGTTGATACCCGATGCATTGCCCGCCGTGACCGTGCCGTTTTCCTTCGCGAACACAGGACGCAGCTTCGAAAAATCTTCGGCCGTCGCGTTCATGCGCACGTGCTCGTCGCGATCGAAAACGGTGTCGCCCTTCTTCGATGCCAGCGTGATCGGCAGAATCTGTTCCTTGAAGTAACCGGCTTCGATAGCTCGCGCCGCGCGCCGGTGCGATTCGAGCGCGAGCGCGTCCTGCGCCTCGCGCGTGATGCCGTACTTGTTCGCGACGTTCTCGGCCGTCACGCCCATGTGGATCTTGTCGAACGGGTCGTTCAACGCGCCGAGCATCATGTCGACGACGCGTGCATCGCCCATGCGCTGGCCGAAGCGCGCGGCGGGCATGACGTAAGGCGCGCGGCTCATGCTTTCCGCGCCACCGCCGATGGCGATCTCGGCGTCGCCCAGCAAGATGGATTGCGACGCGGACACGATGGCCTGCAAGCCCGAGCCGCACAGACGGTTTACCGTGAGCGCGGGCGCGTGTTGCGTCACGCCACCGTCGAGCGCGGCCACGCGCGCGAGATACATGTCACGCGGCTCGGTCTGGATCACGTTGCCGAACACGACATGGCCGACCTCGTCGCCCTGCACGTTTGCACGCGACAACACTTCGCGCACCACGCGCGCGCCGAGATCGGTCGGCGTGAAATCCTTGAGCGCGCCGCCGAAGTCGCCGATTGCCGTGCGTACACCGCTTACCACCACTACTTCTCGCGTCATGTCTTGTCTCCTGAGTTTGCGTGGGTCTTTTACTCCGCGAGCGCGGACTCCACTGTCTTTCTGGTCGGAATGGGGGCTACCGCGCCGAAACCTTGCGTCGATAACGCCGCCGCCACGTTGGCATAACGCGCCGCCATAAAAGGATCGTCACCCGCGACGATACGCGCGATGAACGCGCCGCCGAAGCAATCTCCGGCGCCGGTGGCATCGACCGCATTCACGACGCGGCCCGGCACCACGCGCCGCTCATTGGGTGTCGCGATATACGCGCCTTCCCGGCCGAGCTTGAGCGCGACGACTTTCGAGCCGAGCGCGAGCAGGAAGTCGACGATGGCGTCCTTGTCTTCATGGCCCGTGATGACGGTCACGTCGTCCCAGCTCGGCAGGCAGATGTCCGTCATGCGCAGCGCTTCGAGCATCACCGCGCGGGCGCGCGCGAGCGGCCACAGCTTCAGGCGCAGGTTCGTGTCGAAACTCACCTTTGCGCCGTGCGAGCGCGCGTGATCCATCGCGGTAAAAGCGGCATCGCACGCGGATACGCCGATTGCGAGACTGATTCCCGACAGATGCACGACCTTCGCCGCCGCGATCGCGTCGAGCGGCAGATGCGCGCTCGCATAACGGCTCGCCGCCGAACCCGCGCGCAAGTAATCGAAGCGATGCCCGCTCTCGCCGTGCGACACGAAATAAACGCCCGTGGGCGCGGTATCGTCGATACGCACCGTCGATGTATCGACATTCTCCGTGCGCCAGAGATCGAGCAGCAGTTGCCCGAACTGGTCGTTGCCGACGGCGGACACGAAGCCCGTCGACGCACCTTGCCGCGACGCCGCGATCAGAAAGTTCGAGACATCGCCGCCGAAGCCTTGCAGATAGTTCGGCTGATTTCGCGTCGACTGGTTGAACTCGATCATCGCCTCGCCGAGCGCGAGCACCGAAGGCATGGAATGCGCCATGACTTATACCTCGCCCCAGAGATCGTGGCCGTCCGCGCCGGTGATCTTGACGGAGACGAAGTCGCCGGCCTTGTAGCGCTTCGACGCCTTCGTCGCGGGCGCGATATACACCACGCCGTCGATTTCCGGCGCATCCGCCGCCGTGCGGCCAACGCCGCCGTCCGTGCTCACTTCATCGACGAGCACGCGCAGCGTCTTGCCGACTTTCCTTTTCATGCGCGCGGCCGACAGTTCCTCGGCCAGTTCCATGAAGCGCGCGCGGCGTTCCTCGCGGACTTCGTCGGGCAGCGCGCCATCGAGTTCGTTGGCCGTTGCGCCTTCGACCGGCGAATACGCGAAGCAGCCGACGCGGTCGAGATCCGCCTCGCGGATAAAGTCGAGCAGCGTTTGAAACTGCTCCTCGGTTTCGCCCGGAAAGCCCGCGATAAAGGTGCTGCGGATGGTCAGATCGGGGCAAATCTCGCGCCACGTCTTCACGCGTTCGAGCACTTTCTCCGCATTGGCCGGGCGCTTCATGCGCTTCAGGACTTCGGGATGCGCATGCTGGAACGGCACATCGAGATACGGCAGAACGTGGCCGCGCAGCGGGCCTTCGGCCATCATCGGGATGACTTCGTCGACGCTCGGATACGGATACACGTAATGCAGACGCACCCACGCGCCGTATTGCGACGCGAGCTCACCGAGCGCGCCGACGAGTTCGGTCATGCGCGTCTTGATAGGCTTGCCGTCCCAGAAGCCGGTGCGGTATTTGACATCGACACCGTACGCGCTCGTGTCCTGCGAGATGACGAGCAGTTCCTTCACGCCGGACTTGAACAGATTTTCGGCTTCGAGCATGACTTCGGCGATGGGGCGCGAAACGAGATCGCCGCGCATCGAGGGAATGATGCAGAACGTGCAGCGATGATTGCAGCCTTCGGAAATCTTGAGATACGCGTAATGACGCGGCGTGAGCTTGATGCCCGCGGGCGGCACGAGATCGGTGAACGGATCGTGCGGCTTGGGCAGATACGAGTGCACGGCGTTCATCACTTCGTTGGTCGCGTGCGGACCGGTGACGGCGAGCACTTTCGGATGCACTTCCTCGATGAGCCCCGTGCCGCTCGCGCTCTTTTTCGCGCCCAGGCAGCCCGTCACGATGACCTTGCCGTTCTCGGCGAGCGCTTCGCCGATGGCGTCGAGGCTTTCCTGCACGGCTTCGTCGATGAAGCCGCAGGTGTTGACCACGACGAGGTCGGCGCCGTCATAGGTGCCGGAGATTTCGTAACCTTCGGCGCGCAGCTGAGTCATGATCTGCTCGGAATCGACAAGGGCTTTCGGGCAGCCGAGACTGACCATGCCGATGCGCGGCGCGGGCGTGCTAGTGCTTGATTTCAAAGAAGTATTCACGGGGACATCCGGAGAAAGACGCGCGCGGGCGACAGCGCGTGCCTCGGTCGAGGCGAATCTCGTATTTTAACCGGTTGTGGGGTGGGAGATCACTGACGGCCGGCCGCATACATCTTCACGGACGATTTCTCCCACGCGCGTATTAGCTGGACGGGCGAGATTCCTGCCTGCGCCGAGAAAAGCGATTTCCTCAAGCGCGCGTTGCGCTGTCCGGTCAATGACGCACGATGGCGCCAGCACGCAGTCAACCGCGGCGGCTTCATGGCATTCAGCGAAGTCTCGACGGATTTTCAAGCGCATCCGCCGCTCGGCGCGGCGGTGGCTGAGTCGGCCCGTGCGCTCGGGCCATGAGCGCCTACTTCTTCTCGGTCGTCGGCGGCACGACAGGCGTCGGAAACGGAAACGTGTTGAACATCGTTTTCGCCTGGGTCTGCATCTGCTCCTGCATCTGCACGAACATGTTCTTCGACTGCTCGATGTAGCTCGTCATCATGCCCTGCATCATCGGCGCCTGCATGTTCATGAATTGCGACCAGACTTCCGGATTGAGCGCGTTGCCGTCGTAGATGCCCTTGCTCTGTTCGGACAGCTTCTGCTGGATGTCGATGAACGCCTGGATATTCTTCTCCAGATACGTGCCCATCATGCCCTGCATGGCATGGCCGTAGAAGCGGATGATCTGCGAGAGCATCACCGATGAAAACATCGGCAAGCCGCCGCTCTCTTCCTCGAGAATGATCTGCAGGAGAATGCTGCGCGTGAGGTCGTCGCTCGACTTCGCGTCCAGCACTTTGAATTCTTCCTGATCGAGCACGAGCTGCTTCACATCCGACAACGTGATGTAGGTGCTCGTTTCCGTGTCGTAGAGCCGCCGGTTAGGATATTTTTTGATGAGTCGTTCGGCGGATTTCTTTGTAGTAGTGGTGGTCATTTAACGCCTTTAAACGCAGGACTTTACTGCGGTGCCAGCCGCCACGGCTTGCATTGTCGCAATAAAGCGTTGCCGCCAGTTCGCCGCGTCGTTGATCTATCCGGCAAGCAGCAGCGTCCCTCTTCACGCCTTCACGCCTTCGCGCCTTCCGTGAGGAACGCCGCCGCCCGTCAGCCCATGTGCAAGCCGCCGTTCAGCGAGAAATCCGCGCCGGTGGAGAATCCCGATTCATCGGAAGCGAGCCACGCGACGATGGAGCCGATTTCATCCGGCGTGCCGAGCCGGCGCACGGGAATGGTCGCCACGATCTTCTCCAGCACTTCGGGGCGAATGGACTTCACCATCTCCGTGCCGATATAACCCGGCGACACCGTGTTGACCGTCACGCCCTTGGTCGCCACTTCTTGCGCCAGCGCCATCGTGAAGCCGTGAATACCGGCCTTCGCGGTGGAGTAGTTCGTCTGGCCGAACTGCCCTTTTTGACCGTTCACCGACGAAATATTGATGATGCGCCCGAAGCCGCGCTCGACCATGCCGTCGATCACCTGCTTCGTCACGTTGAAAAGACTCGTCAGGTTGGTGTCGATGACCGCGGTCCAGTCTTCATGCGTCATCTTCCGGAACACGACATCACGCGTGATGCCCGCGTTGTTCACCAGCACGTCGACTTCGCCGACTTCCGCCTTGACCTTGTCGAACGCGCTCTTGGAAGACTCCCAGTCGCCCACATTGCCTTCCGACGCGATGAAATCGAAGCCGAGCGTCTTCTGGTCTTCCAGCCATTTCACCCGGCGCGGCGAGTTCGGGCCGCAGCCCGCGACGACCGTGAAGCCATCCTTATGGAGGCGCTGGCAAATGCTTGTGCCAATTCCGCCCATCCCGCCGGTTACATACGCTACGCGCTTTGTCATTCCTCACTCCATTTTCGTTATGCGGAACGGCGTTCGAACGACGCCTTCCGCTTGGCCCTTCCCATGCCTTCAGGTGTTGCGCTCAGTCACGCTCGAGCGCAAGCGCCACGCCCATGCCGCCGCCGATACACAGCGACGCCAGACCCTTCTTCGCGTCGCGCTTCTGCATTTCGTGCAAGAGCGTCACGAGAATGCGGCAGCCCGATGCACCGATCGGATGGCCAATGGCGATTGCGCCGCCGTTCACGTTGATCTTCGACTGATCCCAGCCCATTTGCTTATGCACGGCAAGCGCCTGCGCGGCGAAGGCTTCGTTGATCTCCATCAGGTCGAGGTCGTTCACCGACCAGCCCGCGCGCTCGAGACAACGCTTCGATGCAGGCACGGGACCCATGCCCATGACCTTGGGATCGACGCCCGCATTCGCATAAGCCTTGATGCGCGCAAGCGGCGTGAGACCGAGCGCCTCGGCCTTCTTCGCCGACATCACGACGACCGCGGCCGCGCCGTCGTTGATGCCCGATGCGTTCGCCGCCGTCACCGTGCCTTCCTTCGAAAACGCGGGCTTGAGCGTGGAAAGCGCTTCGGCCGTGACGCCGTGGCGCACGAATTCGTCGGTGGCAAACCGCAGCGGCTCGCCCTTGCGCTGCGGAATGGACACCGGCACGATCTCGTCGTCGAAGCGCCCTTCCTTCTGTGCCTTCTCGGCCTTGTTCTGCGACAGCGCCGCGAACTTGTCCTGGTCTTCGCGCGAGATGCCGTATTCCTTCGCGACGTTCTCGGCGGTCGTGCCCATGTGGTAGTTGTTATAGACGTCCCACAGGCCATCGACGATCATGGAGTCGATCAGCTTGGCGTCGCCCATGCGAAAGCCGTCGCGCGAGCCCGGCAGCACGTGCGGCGCCGCGCTCATGTTTTCCTGACCGCCGGCGATGACGATATCCGCATCGCCCGCGATGATCGCGTTGGCCGCGAGCATCACCGCCTTCAAACCCGAGCCGCAGACCTTGTTGATCGTCATGCCCGGAACCATGTCGGGCAACCCTGCCTTGATGAGCGACTGGCGCGCCGGATTCTGTCCCGAACCCGCGGTCAGCACCTGACCCAGAATGACTTCGCTCACCTGATCCGGCTTCAGTCCCGCACGCTCCAGCACCGCGCGAATCACCGTTGCCCCCAGTTCCGGCGCCGCGATCTTCGCGAGCGAACCACCGAACTTGCCGACCCCTGTACGCGCGGCCGATACGATCACTACGTCAGTCATTTCAGTTTCCTTTGGCATCAAATGAATTCGGTTATGCGTGCGACTTCGCGCCGTGTCAGAAGTCGCGCTCCAGCACGTAGCGTCCGGGCGCGGGCTCGATCACCGGATAAGTCTTCGAGCCTTGCGACGCGCCCGCCTTCACTTCCTCGCCCGCGTTTTGCGCGAGCCATGCGGACCACGTCGGCCACCAGCTTCCCGGATGTTCCGTGGCTGCCTCGAACCACGCGTCGGCGGTTTCGGGCAGGCGCTCCTCATGGCTGTCGAGCATCCAGAAACTGCGCTTGTTCTTCGACGGCGGATTGATCACGCCCGCGATGTGCCCCGACGCGCCAAGCACGAACTTTTGCGGGCCCGTGAGAATGGGCGCGGATGCATACGCGGACTTCCACGGCACGATATGGTCTTCGCGCGAACCGTAGATGAAAGTGGGCAACGAGAGCGTCGACAGATCGATCGCCTCGCCGCACACGGTCAGCGCGCCCGGCTCGCGCAGCTTGTTCTCCAGATACGTGTTGCGCAAATACCAGACGCACATCGGACCGGGCAAGTTGGTCGAGTCGCTGTTCCAGAACAGCAGGTCGAAGGCTTGCGGCGTGCGTCCCTTGAGATAGTTGTCGACGACGTAATTCCACACGAGATCGTTCGGCCGCAGATACGAGAACGTATTGGCGAATTCGATCCCGCGCATGAGCCCGGCGGGCGCGCCGTTCTTGCCGCCGATCGACTGCTCGCGCATCTGCACGTGTGCTTCGTCGACGAAGACGTCGAGCACGCCGGTGTCGGAGAAATCGAGCATCGAGGTGAGCAGGGTCATCGACGCGGCCGGCTCTTCGCCGCGCGCCTTCGCTACCGCGAGCGCCGTCGCCAGAATGGTTCCGCCGATGCAGAAGCCGAGCGTGTTGATCTGCTCCTCGCCCGTGATGTCCTTGATGACGCCGATGGTTTCGAGCACGCCCTGTTCGACGTAATCGTCCCATTCCTTCGCGGCGAGCGATTGATCCGCATTGCGCCACGACAGGATAAAGACTTGCTGCCCTTGTTCGAGCGCATAACGCACGAGCGAGCTTTCAGGCTGAAGATCGAGGATATAAAACTTGTTGATGCAAGGTGGCACGATCAGCAAAGGCCGCGCATAAACCTTCGGCGTGAGCGGCTTGTACTGGATCAGTTGCACGAGTTCGTTCTCGTACACGACCGAGCCTTCCGTCGAACCGATGTTCTTGCCAACCGCGAAGCGCGACTCGTCCGACTGCGAAATCTTGCCGCGCTGCAAGTCGTTGAGCAGGTTGAGCATGCCCTGGCGCAAGCTCTCGCCCTTGCTTTCGATGAGCGTCTTCTGCGCTTCGGGATTGAGCGCGAGATAGTTGCTCGGCGAAGCCGCAGCCGCCCATTGCTGCACCGTGAAGCGGATGCGTTCGCGCGTCTTGGGATCGCTCTGCACGGCGTCCGCGAGTTCTTGCAGATAACGCGCGTTCAGCAAATACCAAGCGGCCGTGAAGGCATATGCCGGCGTGTTCTGCCATGTGGTGTCGGTGAAGCGACGGTCCTTGAGCGATGCAGGGTCGATGCTCTGCTCGCCCGCCTGCTTGAGCAATGCGGCGGCATCGCGCGAATAATTGCTTTGCAGTTGTTGCAGACGCTCGGGCGCGATGGCTGCCGTCGGAATCTTCGGCAACGTAGGCAAGCCCTGCATCGACGCGCCGAAGCCCGGCATGCTGCTCGCGAGCTTGGCGAATTCGGCCAGGCCGTTCATCTTCGCGAAGTCGGGCATTTGCGGCATGACGGTTGGAACCGCGCCGAATGCATTCGGAAATGCACCGGGCAAACCCGCACCGGACAAACCCGGAAACGCGCCCATGGGAAACGAACCGAACGAACCGAACGCTCCGAACGGCGGCGCGCTCGCGCTATTCGCAGCGGCTCCGTCATTCGTCTGCGCGTTGGTTTGCGCGTTGGTCTGGGGATTGAATTTCGCCCATTGCGCGGGATCGGCGACCGAGCGCCACGCGTTGAGCCATTGATCGAACGCTTGCTGTACGCCTGTCGGATCAGCGGGAACTTCAGCCGTCGAACTGCTGGCAGTACGGGAGCGGGCGGAGGACGCAGAGGAGGAACTAGATTTGGAAGCCATACCCGCTTTTGACCTGTAAGTCTCGCAAGACTGATTGCTGATGCAGGCATCGCCGGGCTTGTCTCAACCAGCGCGCAAGTGTCGATGCGCACTATGCGCGCCACAAGAGTCACCTAGCTACGCCGTGCACGATTGAATGAATTCCGGGAACATTCTTGCTCTTAGGACTCAGGCATGTCAATGCTTCACCTGATTTTGCCGCAGTGCGATATTTTTTTAATTATCGTTTTCCCCATGCGAGATATTGCATTCGCATGGGCTTGCGCAAGTTCCTGCGACTTAAAGCTGGCAGTTGTCGCTGAATGCAGATGACGAGCAGTTAATCGCCAAGCCAGATCATGGCGGCCATGCGCCCTGTCACGCGATCGCGACGATACGAATAGAAGCGTTCTCGCTCGCTCACCGTGCAGTGCGTACCGCCATGAACGCGCTTCGCTTCCACGCCGATATCGGCTAAACGCAAGCGCGCAAGCGTATAGATGTCGGCGAAGTATTTGCCTTGTGCGCCGGTCGGCTTGAACGCTGCCGCGGTGAGGTCGCGTTGATCCGCATTCGCGATCGACACGAAGGCATCGAGCACGTCCTCGCCCACTTCGAATGCAGCGGGACCAATGGCCGGACCGAGGTAAGCATTGAGGCGCGATGTTGGCACGCCCGCGAGTTGCGCCACCCGCGCGCCCGTCTTCTCGACGATACCGCCCGCAAGACCTCGCCAGCCCGCATGCGCGGCGCCGACCGCGCGGCCTTCGTCGTCGCAGAAGAGGACCGGCAAACAGTCCGCCGTCATCACCACGCAGACGACGCCCGGCCGGTCGGTCACGCTCGCATCGGCGCGCGTCGGACCGGCTGCGCGGCGCTCGATGACCGCGTGCGCATCTTCAACCGTCGTGCCGTGAATCTGTTCGAGCCACGCGGCTTGTCCGATGCCCGTCAACGCCAGCGCGCGACGGCGATTTTCAGCGACGGCATCCGGCGCATCGCCGCTCGACAAGCCAAGATTGAGACCGCCCGCGCCCGGCGTGCCGCCACCGAAAGGCGCCGCGCTCACGCCGCCCGCGCGCGTCGTCACGAACGCATGCACGCGCGGCGAGACGCGCCATTGCGGCCACACGCAATCATCCGCGCTCAATGTGACGTCAGTGCGCTGGGTCATGCTTCGTCGTCCTCGGCATCGGCATCGTGTTCGCCTTCTTCGTCGTCGTATTCGTCGTCCCAGTCTTCGCCGTCGTCCATTTCATAGACTTGCGGGAAGTCGTCGTCTTCGTCGAGTTCGACTTCGTCGTCGCGCCCGAAGCCGAGTTCCGTGGCGAGCCTGGCGAGATCCTCGGGCACGTCCGCGCGCCAGTGCGCTTGCTTGCCCGTTGCCGGATGAACCAGACCGAGCCGCCACGCGTGCAGCGCCTGACGCGCGAAGCCGTCGGGCAGCGGCGTCACCGAACGCCGGCCGCGTATGTGACCGTAGACCGGATCGCCCAGAAGCGGATGGCCGCTCGCCGCGCAATGCACGCGAATCTGGTGCGTGCGGCCGGTTTCTAGATCGCAATGGATCGCGCTCACGGGCTGCCCGTTCCACTGCGTCCGGTCGATGGTGCGAAAGTGCGTGCGCGCCGGTTTCCCCGATGCGCCTTGAACCACGGCCATGCGCGTCCTGTCGCGCGAATCGCGGCCGATGGGCGCGTCGATGGTGCCGTCGTCCGGCATCCTGCCCCACACGAACGCGACATAGCGGCGCTTCACCGTGCGCGCCTGCAACTGCCGCACGAGGTCGGTCTGGGCTTCGAGCGTGCGCGCGACGACCATCAGCCCCGAGGTCTCCTTGTCCAGCCGATGTACGATGCCCGCGCGCGGCAGCCCAGCGGCCGCATCGCCATAACGATGTAGGAGACCGTTGAGCAAGGTGCCGCTCCAGTTCCCCGCGGCGGGATGCACGACCATGCCGGCGGGCTTGTTGATGACGACGAGCGTTTCGTCTTCGTACACGATGTGAAGCGGCACCGGCTCGGGCGTGAACGCGAGTTGCTCGGGCAACAGGTCGGGCACGAGCGCGATGGTCGCGCCAAGCGGCACGGGCTGGCGCACCTTGGCGCTGGCGCCATCGACGAGCACGCGCCCTTCCTCGATCCAGCCTTGCAGACGGCTGCGCGAAAACTCGGGGAAGATCTTGGCCAGCACCTTGTCGAGCCGCTCGCCTGCGAGTTCGTCCGGCACGCGCGCCTCGCGCGGCGCTTCCTCGTTGCGATGCCGCGCTTCCTTGCCGCGATGCGGCGTGCCGGCATCGGGCGCATGCGCGTCCGAATCGGTAGAAGCTGCGTCGTCGGGCTTGGCGCTTCGGCTATAATCTTTGGGTTGGTCTTTGGTACGGCGTGTACTTGAGCGGGTCATTTGAACGGGATATCGGGTTGTACCCGGTGAGTCAGTCTTCATCTCGGGCTGCAGTTCGGGACATTGCGCAAGACGTTCTTTACAGCGCGCGACACTGCCGGGCAAACTTCAATGCAGGCAACGCAAGGAAGCCGCGCCAGACCGTTGCGGACCGGGAAACCGGGCGGAATTCGAGGGATATTCAAACGGAAAATCCCGAGCGAAAACCGCACCGGACACACAGCTAGACATAGCGAGATTCAGCCAGGAACAGCAAGCACTAATGCGAGCCTTCAACACCATTCATCAATCGATGCAGCAATCGATCAAGTATCTGGCGCTGGGCGCGAGCGTCGCCATTGTCACGGCCTGCCACGGCTTGCCGGAGAAGACCGACGAAACGGCTACGTGGAACAACAACAAATTATATACGGAGGCCCAGGACGCGCTTTCAGGCCGCGACTGGGGCAAGTGCTCCAAGTATTTCGAAGCGCTCGAAGGCCGCGATCCGTTCGGTCACTTCGCGCAGCAGGCGCAGATCAACGTGGCTTACTGCAACTGGAAAGACGGCGAGACCGCATCGGCGGATCAGGCTATCGACCGGTTCATCAAGCTGCACCCGGATCATCCGGACATCTCGTATGCCTACTACCTGAAAGGCATGATTCACTTCAACGACGACCTCGGACTCTTCGGCCGCTTCTCCGGCCAGGACATGAGCGAGCGCGACCCGAAGTCGCTGCGCGAGTCGTATGACGCGTTCAAGGTCGTGGTCGATAAATATCCGCAAAGCAAGTATGCGCCCGACGCCGCGCAACGCATGCGCTATATCGTGAACGCGCTCGCTTCTCACGAAGTCCACGCGGCGGATTACTACTATCGTCGCGGCGCGTATGTCGCGTCCATTAACCGGGCGCAACTCGCCATTCGCGAATACAAGAACGCGCCGGCCACCGAAGAAGCGCTGCATCTCATAATGCTCTCATACGAGAAGCTCGATCAGCCGCAACTCGCCGACGACACCAAACGCGTGCTTGCCGCCACGTTCCCCGACAGCCCGTATGTCACGGGCAAGCGTCGCGCGAGCGCGGAAAAGGCGTGGTATCAGATCTGGTAAGCAGAACGCGAGATCGTTCCGCTGGTCAGGCAAAAATGGGCGCTTCGGCGCCCATTTTGTTTGTCGATCAACCGCTCCCGCGCACTGTTGCAAGCCCTACTCGGCAAGCTCCGCCGACGCGTCCGCCGCTTCGCCGAAAAACGCCCGCGCGACTTCCAGTTCACGCGTGCGCTTGAACGGCGGCAGGCTTTGCCAGATGCGTCGGCCGTATGGTTTATCGACGAGCCGCGTGTCACAGATCATGAGCACGCCGCGATCCGTCTCCGCGCGAATCAGCCGCCCCGCGCCCTGCTTGAGCGTGATGACGGCCTGCGGCAACTGATGCACGGCGAACGGGCTCAAGCCTTTCTTCGTGAGCGCGTCGAGGCGCGCGGCAAGCACGGGATCGTCGGGCGGCGCGAACGGTAGTTTGTCGATGACCACGAGCGAAAGCGCATCGCCACGCACGTCGACACCTTCCCAGAAGCTCTGGCTGCCGACGAGAATCGCATTGCCATACGCGCGGAAACGGTCGAGCAACTCGGTACGGCTCGCGTCGCCTTGCACGAGCAGCGGATTGTCCCAGCCGCGCCGCTCGATCACGTCGCGCAGACGCTGGGAGATGCGATCGACCGCGCGCAGCGTCGTGCACAGCATGAACACGCCGCCACCCGATGCCTCGATCACCGGCAACGCAGCGTCGAAGACGGCGTCGGTGAACTGCGGCGAGGACGGCTGCGGCAGATTGCGCGGCACGTACAAAAGGCCCTGCGACGGGTAATCGAAGGGACTCGGCAAGGTCATCGAGCGGCGCGCGTTCAAACCCATTTGCGCCGCGTAATGCGTGAAATCGCCACGCACCGAAAGCGTCGCGGAGGTGAAGATCCAGGCACGCGGCACGCCCGCGCGCTGCTTCGCGAAGATCGGCGCGACCGACAGCGGCGTCTCGTGCAGTTGCACCGTGTGCGAGAACACTTCGATCCAGCGCACCATCTCGTTGGGCTCGTCGCGCGCGGCTTCGGCGGCGGTATCCGCGTCTTCGACCACTGCACGTTCGAGCGCGGTCGGCGGCTTGGTCCAGCCGGACAAAAGCCCTTGCAATTCGCGCGCGCGCCGCACCAGCGCCTGCAGCGACTCCGCGCGCTCGCCGTGTGCGCCGAGCGCGGCCGTGAGTGCATCGAGATGGGTTTGTAGCGTGTCGAGCGCTTCGAAAAGCGGATGTCCATCGGCGAGCTGGCCGAGCGAGAGGCGAATCGAATCTTCCCGGAATGCGAGCCGCAGGTCGCGCGCCGCGCGTTCGAGCGCCGCGCCGAGCTTGGTCCAGTCGGCGGCGTCGCGAGCGTGGGACAAACCTTCGGCCACCGCATCGCGGGCGAGTTCGAGCAGTTGCGTGGTCGAAAGCGTCTCGCCGAAAAAGAGCGTCGCCGTCTCGGGCAACTGATGCGCCTCGTCGAAGATGATGGTGTTCGCCATCGGCAAGAGTTCGGCCATGCCGGTGTCGCGCAGCATTACATCGGCGAAGAACAGGTGATGGTTCACCACCACGATGTCCGCCTGTTGCGCTTCGCGGCGCGCCTGCATCACGAAGCAATCCTTGTAATGCGGGCAATCTTGTCCAAGGCAATTGTCGCGCGTGGACGTGACCATCGGCCAGACGGGCGAGTTCTCGGGGACACTCGCAAGTTCGGCCTTGTCGCCCGTGCGCGTGATCTTGGCGAAGCGCACGATCTCCTGCAGATGCGACGTGTCCTGACGCGTCGGCAGCCGCCCGTTGTCGGCGGTGCGTTCGAGATAGTAGTGGCAGAGATAGTTGGCGCGGCCCTTCAGCATCGCGACGGTGACCGGCACGGCGAGCGCGTCGCGCACGGTCGGGATATCGCGCTGAAAGAGCTGATCCTGCAAGTGTTTGGTCCCGGTCGAAACGATGACCTTGCCGCCCCACAACATGGCCGGAACGAGATAAGCGTAGGTCTTGCCCGTGCCCGTTCCCGCCTCGACGATCAGCGTGTTCTCGCCGCCATCGACGGCGCTCGTCGCGGTGGCGATACCCACGTCGTCGGCGGATGCCTCGTCTATCGCATGCGGCTTGTCCGATGGCCCGAGCTTGCGCGCCGGGCGGCGCTGCAATTCGAACATCGCGGGTTCGGGCATGGCGCGGCCGGACGCTTCCATCGCGGCGGCGACGGAGCGCGCCATGTCGATCTGCGACGCGCGCGGCCGATAGCCGTCGATCGCGCGCGCGAGAAGGCCTTCGGCGGAAAAGATGGCGTCGAGTTCCGTGCGGCGCTTGTCCGTGAGTTCGAGCGCAGCGCTTGCGCTGTCGCGGGGTTGTGCGGGTAAGTTCAAGGCGGGGCTAGATCCTGCGGTTGCGGTCACGGCGCATGGCGGCGCTTTGCTGCCTCAAGCGCCTCGACCCGCGTCGATGCGCTTCAATGCGCGTCGCCGTCGAGCTGCAGTTGCAGCAGAAGTATGGTGTCTTTCACCTTGAGCTTGCGCTTTTTCAAGCGCCTGAGCTCGAGGTCGTCGATACCGCCCATCTTGTCGATGAGCGTGGACAAGCCGTGATGCTCTTCCTGCAATTGCGTGATGCGATCGCGGAGCACGGTGGCATCCACGGCGGGTTGTCGGGGTGCGTTCAAGCGCTGCTGCATGCTCGCCTCCTTTCATCCTCATCGCCCGGGCGGTGCCTTGGGCGTCACTTACCTGGTTGCTGCTGTTGCTGCTGTTGCTGCTGTTGCGCCTGCTGGGCTTGCTGTGCCTTTTCCTGCTGCTTGCGCGCGGCTTCTTTCTGACGCGCCTCGACTTCCGCGCGATGCTGCGCGGCATCGCGTTGTTTCTGTTCGTAACGGTCCGCCTTCTGCTCGCGGTCCTGCGCGTCCTGCACGCCGCGTGCGCGCGCCTCTTCGAGTTGTCGCTGATAGTCCGCCTGCTTGCGGTCGTACGCGGCCTGATTGGCCGCGCGCTGCGGCGCCTCGGCCTGACGTTGCGCGGCGGACAGCGCGTTCTGACGCTGCTTTTCCTCGTAGGACTGCTGGCTCGACTTTTCGCTGGCGGCGCGTTGCGGCGCTTCCGCATCGTATTGTGCCTGCTTGAGCGCGGTCTGTTCGTCGCGCTGCTTCGTGCGCTCGGCACGTTGTTCGTCGTCGAGTGCGAGCTGCTGCTGGCGAAGCTGCTTGCGCTCTTCACGCATGGCCGTGCGCGCGTTGTCGAGACAGTGGTTCACGAAGAACTTGCCGTAGCAGTCGTGTTCCTTGACGCCGTATGCGTAGTCGTTCTGCGCGGTGCGTTTGTCGAGCGCCTTTTGCCGGCGCGCATTGTCGGCCTTGAGCGCGTCTTCGGCGCTCGGCTCGGCACTGACCATGGCGGATGAGGCATCGCCGAGCGGCGTGGCGCGCACCGACGTGGTGGGGTCGATGCCCTTGGGCGTCTGCGCGATGGCATTCGGCGCGAGAACGAGCGTGCACAGAAACGCGCACGCCGCGCAAATGGACGCGAGCGGGGAAAGGCGAAGTTTGGGCAAATGAATGGACGGCAACGTGATAAAGACCCGATGCATTAAGCGATGCAACGACAGACGCAATGCAGCCTGCGCGATGCCGAAATTCTATCACCGTGAACCGGAGCCCTTCTCCATTTATGGCAAAATCCCCCGCTCAAGCAACCCGGCCGCAACCGGCAGCACGCCCGCTTTGCGAGGCGCAAGAAGTAGTCAGCGCGCACCAAGCGGGACACAGGGCGTAAAGCGCGCAACGCGTCGCACGAGATGCGCGCCCTGCGTCTTGCCGTTGCACAAGGCCAGCAGAGAGCAGACAGCGCAGACCATGACGCAAACCGTAGCACTCAAGATCGTACAGCGAATTGCCACCGAGCTTACCGTGCAGCCGCGCCAGGTGGCCGCCGCCGTGCAGCTTCTCGATGAAGGCTCGACTGTCCCGTTCATCGCTCGGTATCGCAAGGAAGTGACCGGCAATCTCGACGACACGCAACTGCGCACGCTCGAAGAACGCCTCCTGTATTTGCGCGAACTCGAAGACCGGCGCGCCACGATTCTTTCGAGCATCGACGAGCAAGGCAAGCTCACCGACGAACTGCGTACATCGATCGAAGGCGCGGACAGCAAGCAGGTGCTGGAAGACCTGTATCTGCCGTATAAGCCGAAGCGCCGCACGCGCGCGCAGATTGCTCGCGAAGCCGGTCTGGAACCGCTTGCACAGGCGCTCCTCGCCGACCCGACGCTCGATCCGCAGAGCGAAGCCGCGAAGTTCGTCGATACCGAAAAAGGCGTCGCCGATACCAAGGCCGCGCTCGACGGCGCACGCGATATCCTGTCCGAGCAGTTCGGCGAAACGGCCGAGATTCTCGGCAAGCTGCGCGAGCATCTGTTCAACCAAGGGCTTGTCATGTCGACCGTGGTCGAGGGCAAGCAAGGCGAGGAAGGCGAAAAATTCCGCGACTACTACGACTACAGCGAAACCATCCGCACGGTGCCGTCGCATCGCGCGCTCGCGCTGTTCCGCGGCCGTAACGCGGGCGTCCTGAGCGTGAAACTCGGGCTCGGCGAGGAACTCGACGCACAAACGCCGCATCCGGGCGAAGTGATGATCGCGCAGCACGTGGGCATCGCCAATCGCGGCCGCGCGGGCGACAAATGGCTCGCCGACGTGTGCCGCTGGTGCTGGCGCGTCAAGGTGCAGCCGCATATCGAAAACGAACTGCTCACCAAGCTGCGCGAGGAAGCCGAGCACGAAGCCATTCGCGTGTTCGCGCGCAATCTGAAGGACTTGCTGCTCGCCGCGCCCGCTGGCCCGAAAGCCGTGATTGGCCTCGATCCGGGTCTGCGCACCGGCGTGAAAGTCGCCGTCGTCGATCGCACGGGCAAGGTGCTGGCCACCGACACCATCTATCCGCACGAGCCGCGCCGCGATTGGGACGGTTCGCTCGCGAAGCTCGCGCGCATTGCCAAGGCGACGCAGGCAGAGCTCATTTCCATCGGCAATGGCACGGCATCGCGCGAAACCGACAAGCTCGCGAGCGAGCTCATCGCGAAGCATCCCGAACTCAAGCTGCAGAAGATCGTCGTGTCCGAAGCGGGCGCGTCGGTGTATTCGGCTTCCGAACTCGCGGCAAAGGAATTTCCGGACCTCGATGTTTCACTGCGCGGCGCGGTTTCCATTGCGCGCCGTCTGCAGGACCCGCTCGCGGAACTCGTCAAGATCGACCCGAAAGCGATCGGCGTCGGCCAGTACCAGCACGACGTGAATCAGCGCGAACTCGCACGCTCGCTCGATGCGGTCGTCGAAGATTGCGTGAACGCCGTCGGCGTCGATGCCAACACGGCTTCGGTCGCGCTGCTTGCGCGCGTTTCCGGTTTGAACGCGACGCTTGCGCGCAATATCGTCGATTATCGCGATGCCAACGGGCCGTTTGCGTCGCGCGAGAATTTGAAGAAGGTGCCGCGTCTCGGCGACAAGACGTTCGAGCAAGCCGCGGGTTTTCTGCGTATTAACAACGGCGAGAATCCGCTGGATCGCTCGTCGGTGCACCCGGAAGCGTATCCGGTCGTCGAGCGCATTCTCGCGAAAATCAAGAAGCATGTCGGCGATGTGCTCGGCAAGCGTGAAGCGCTCACGGGCCTTTCGCCCACCGAATTCGTCGATGACCGCTTCGGTCTGCCGACCGTGCGCGACATCCTCGCCGAACTGGAAAAGCCGGGCCGCGACCCGCGTCCGGAGTTCAAGACGGCGACGTTCCGCGAAGGCATCGAGAAGATCGCGGATCTCGAACCGGGCATGGTGCTCGAAGGCGTGGTGACGAACGTCGCGGCGTTCGGCGCGTTTGTCGATATCGGCGTGCATCAGGACGGACTCGTGCACGTTTCCGCGCTGTCGACGAAGTTCATCAAGGACCCGCATGAAGTCGTGAAGGCAGGCCAGGTCGTCAAGGTGAAGGTGCTCGAAACGGATGTGAAGCGGCAGCGCATCTCGCTGACCATGCGTCTCGACGATGACTTCGCGCCGGCAGCGGCAGGCAGCGGCGCGCCTTCGCAACCGCGTGCAGGCCAGCAGGACCGGCGCGCGGGCGGCGGGCGCGATGCGCGTTCGAATAATCAGCGCCGCGAGCCGGAACCGGGTGGCGCGATGGCTGCTGCTTTCGCCAAGCTCAAACGCTGACAGCCGGCACGCTTCAAACAAAAAACCCACGCTTTGCGGCGTGGGTTTTTTGTTTCCGGAAGCAAGCGCTCGTCAGATTTCGATCTTCGTGCCCAACTCCACGACGCGATTGGCCGGAATGCTGAAGAAGTCCGTCGGCTTCGCGGCGTTCTGATGCATCCACGCGAACACGCGCTCGCGCCACACCGACATGCCCGGCAACTCGGTCGGCACCACCGTTTCACGCGCCATGAAGAACGACGTGTCCATGAGTTCGAACGTCATTGCGTGCGTGCGCGTGATCTGTTCGAGCACGGCTTTCACGTCCGGCGTTTCATTGAAGCCATACGCGGCCTTCACGAGAAAGAGCCCGCCGCCAACGTCCTTCACTTCCATGCGATGCGCGCCATCCACATACGGGATATCGCGCGTGATGAAGTTCAGGAAAATGGTGCGCTCGTGCAGCACCTTGTTGTGCTTCAGGTTGTGCAGAAGACTCACGGGCACGAGCGAATCGCTGCCTGTCAGGTAGATCGCCGTACCCGACACGCGATGCGGCGGATGCGCGAGCAGCCCTTGCAGGAACGGCATGAGCGGAATACCGTCGGCGGCCGTGCGATCCTTCACGATCATGCGGCCTTTGTACCAGGTCATCAGCAGGAAGAAGAGTATTCCGCCGATGCACAGCGGCAGCCAGCCGCCCTGTCCGATCTTCAACAGACTCGCGCCGAAGAAGCCGATGTCGATCGTGAGCAGCACCGCGATCAACGCGCCGACGAGCCAGCGGTTCCAGCCCCAGAGATTGACCATCACCACCGAGAGCAGGATGGTCGTGACGAGCATGGTCGCGGTCACGGCCAGTCCATAAGCCGCCGCCAGATTCTCCGAACTCTTGAAGCCCACCACGATGCACAGAATGATGAAGAGCAGCATCCAGTTGACGAGCGGAATATAGATCTGCCCGATCGCCAGTTCCGACGTATGCAGGATCTTCATGCGCGGCACGTAACCGAGCTGAATAGCCTGACTCGTCAGCGAATACGCGCCCGAAATCACTGCCTGCGATGCAATCACCGTGGCGACGGTGGAAAGGATCACGAGCGGGAGCAAGGCCCAGTCTGGCGCCAGCAAGAAGAACGGACTTTCGATGGCCGACGGCGTATGCATGAGCAACGCGCCCTGCCCGAAGTAATTCAGCAGAAGCGACGGCATGACGAGCGCGTACCAGCCGCAGCGAATGGGCTTCGCGCCAAAGTGGCCCATATCGGCATAGAGCGCTTCCGCGCCGGTCAGCACCAGCACGACGGAGCCAAGCACGATATACGCCTGCAACACGTGCGAGGCCATGAAGGAGATTGCATAGTACGGGTTGAGTGCGACCAGCACGCCCGGTGCGAGCACGATGTGATAAGCGCCCAGCACGGCGAGCGTGATGAACCACACCAGCATGATCGGGCCGAACAGCTTGCCGACCACTGCCGTGCCATGGCGCTGAATCCAGAACAGCAGGACCAGGATGACCATGGTGATCGGCAGCACGTAAGGCGACAGCTTCGGTGCGGCGAGTTCCAGCCCTTCCACCGCCGAGATGACCGACATGGCGGGCGTGATGACCGCATCGCCATAGAACATGCAGGCGCCGAAGATGCCTAGCATCAGCAGCACGCCCGACATGCGGCCCGGCTCCTTCACGCTGCGCAGCGCGAGCGTCATCATGGCGAACACGCCGCCTTCGCCGTTATTGTCGGCGCGCATGACGAAGAGCACGTACTTGACCGCGACCACCATGACAATGGCCCAGAAGAGCAAGGAGATGACGCCGAGAATGGACGCCTCGGAAAGCGCGATGCCGTGCGACGGGCTGAAGGCTTCCTTCAGGGAATAGAGCGGACTCGTACCGATGTCGCCAAAGACGACGCCAATGGCGGCGAGCGCAAGAGATGGCAAAGGCTGTTTATGCTCTTGCGCGTGAGTCATGTTAGTCATAAAAGCGAGATGTCCGTCCAGGGCGGAAAGAAACGAACGCCATTCTATCTAACGTCGCGTGCAAAAACGCTGCCTCTCGTATTGCCCGATTGCCCGGCAACACGCGTGTGTGAGTTTAGCATCGCGTTTCGTGCGCGTCGGCTGAACGATTCAGGGCGCTTGGCCGCATCTGTGAAATTAGGTGACCCAAAGCAAAAACGCCGTTGCGCCCGGCATGAAGCGGGACGAACGGCGTCTTGCCCGTTATCGGGCAGCAAGAACGAGGCGACGAAGTGGCGCTCACTCGCGGCTGTTCTGCAGGCCCCGCTTGATCCAGGCGCCGAGATTGTGCGGCCGTACCGTGTCCCACTCCTCGAACGGTTGATGAATCCACGGATTGGTTTCGAGAAACTGCACGTGATAGTCGGGCGTAACCTTCGAGCACGCCTTGTACCAGAGCACGGCCGAGCGCACCGCCGTAATGGCCGGATAGCGCTCCTTCAGATGCTCCTGCACGCGCGCGAGCGTAACGCCTGAGTCGACCAGATCGTCCACCAGCAAGACGTTGCCGGACAACTCGCCGCGCGTCATGGTGATGTACTGCGCGATGTCGAGATCGCCCTGCTCCGTGCCCGCGGCTTCGCGATACGAACTCGTTGCGAGAATGGCGAGCGGCAAGTCGTAAATGCGCGAAAGTTGGTCGCCGACGCGCAGCCCGCCGCGCGCCAGACACAGGATCTTGTCGAACTTCCAGCCTGAGTCGTGTACTTTGAGCGCGAGGACTTCGATCAACCGGTGATATTCATCCCAGTTGACCCAAAGATTTTTGTCGTCGTTGCGCGGGTCCGTCATCGCGATCATGGTAAGACTCTTTCAAATACGTACTACGGGTTATATATGAAATGTGGCCGCAAGGTAGCGGCCACATTCTTTACAGCGTCCGGCTCAGGTTGAAACGCTCGCGCTCAGACCTTGAACGGATGACGCAACAGGATGGTTTCATCGCGGTCCGGTCCGGTCGACACCATGTCGATGGGCACGCCGGCAACTTCCTGCACGCGCACGAGATAAGCACGCGCGTTCTCGGGCAGACTGTCCCATTGCGTGATGCCGATGGTGCTTTCCTTCCAGCCGCCGAAGGTCTCGTAGACCGGTTCGCAACGCGCCACTTCCGAGGCGCCGCGCGGCAGGATATCGACCTCTTTGCCGTCGAGTTTATAGCCTACGCACAGCTTCACTTCTTCGAGACCGTCGAGCACGTCGAGCTTGGTGATGCACAGCCCCGAAATACCGTTGATCTGAATGGAGCGGCGCAGCGCGGCGGCGTCGAGCCAGCCCGTGCGACGCGGACGACCCGTGACCGAACCGAATTCCTTGCCGACGGTCGCCAGGTTCAAGCCCACCTGGTCCTGACGTTGCGCGTTGTCGGCATCGTACAGTTCGCTCGGAAACGGGCCCGAACCGACGCGCGTGCAATACGCCTTGGTGATGCCGAGAATGTAGTTGAGCCGTTGCGGACCGATACCCGCGCCCGAAGTCGCCGCACCCGCGACGCAGTTGCTCGACGTGACGAACGGGTAAGTGCCGTGATCGACATCGAGCAGCGTGCCTTGCGCACCTTCGAACAGCAGATTGCGGCCAGCGTGGTTTTCGTCGTACAGACGGCGCGAGACGTCCGTGACCATGGGTTCGAGACGCGGCGCGTAACCGAGCATGGTGTCGAGCGTTTGCTGGTAGTCCACTTCGGCCGCGCCCAGATACTTGCTCAGCACGAAGTTGTGGAAGTCCAGCACTTCGCGCAGACGTTCGGAAAACACCGGCACGTCGAAGAGGTCCTGCACGCGCAGCCCGCGACGGCCGACCTTGTCTTCGTATGCCGGACCGATACCGCGCCCCGTGGTGCCGATCTTGCCCGCGCCGCGACGCGCTTCGCGCGCCTGATCGATCGCGACGTGATATGGAAGAATGAGCGTGGCGGCTTCGGAAATGAACAGGCGTTTCTGAACGTCGATGCCCGCGGCTTCGAGCTCGTCGATTTCCTTGAACAAAGCTTCCGGAGACAACACGACGCCATTGCCGATATAGCAGGCCGTGCCCGCGCGCATGATGCCCGAAGGGATGAGGCGCAGAATGGTTTTCTTGCCGCCGATGATGAGCGTGTGGCCGGCGTTATGACCGCCCTGGAAGCGCACGACGCCCTGGGCGTGGTCCGTCAGCCAGTCGACGATCTTGCCCTTGCCCTCATCACCCCACTGGGTGCCCACCACGACGACGTTGCGCCCCGGGTTCACATTCACTGCACTGGCAGACATGTTGATTCGTTAGCTGGTTAAAAACGTATTTTACCTATGTTCGCCACAGGTTCCGAATTTTTCGGGATACGTCGGGGTTAGGAAATCGGCATCCATTCGTATGACGCGCGGCTCACTTCATGCGCCGCGCTTAGGCGCCGCGTTCAGGCGCGCGCTTCGACGATCCATTGGCCGTCGCGCTCGATGAGTACGCGGTCGAAGGCGAATTCGTCGAGATCGTGCTCGTGACCCGGCAGCGCCTGAATGACCACTTCGCCGGCATCGCGCAATGCGGCGACGGCGGCGCGCAGCGTGTCTTCGTGCTTCCACGGTGCAAGGATCGCGCTGCCGCGGGCATCGACGGGAGAAATGCGCGCGACTTCACGCAGGTCCAGCGAAAAGCCCGTTGCCGGACGCGCACGTCCGTAGGCGAGCCCGACATCGTCGTAGCGGCCGCCATGCGCAACCGCGTTGGGCACGCCGTCGACATAGGCGGAGAACATCACGCCGCTGTGATACGCGTAGCCGCGCAAATCGGCGAGATCGATCATGAGTTCGGCGCCGTCGACCTGGCTTGCGAGAAACGCGAGATCGTCGAGCGCACGCGCGATGACCGGCAGATTCGGCAGACGGCCGCGCGCGGTTTCGAGCACCGAGGCGTCGCCGTAGAGCGTAGGCAGCGCGCGCAACGCTTCGCGCGGCACCTGGCCGAGATGCGCCGTGAGTTCGTTGATACGCGGCACGTCCTTGCTCGCGAGCGCCTCATAGAGCGCTTCGCCAAGCGATGCAGCCGCCGGTTCCAGTTCCAACAACGCGGCGAGCACGCCCGCGTGGCACAGATCCAGACGCACTTTCGTGAGACCCGCGAGATGCAGCGAATCGAGCATCAGTTGCTGGATTTCGAGGTCCGCTTCGAGCCCCGCGTGGCCGTAGATTTCCGCGCCGATCTGAATCTGCTCGCGCGTCGCGTGCAGGCCGCGCGGACGCGTGTGCAGCACGTTGCCCGCATAGCACAGACGCGTCACGCCATGCCGGTTCAAGAGATGCGCGTCGATGCGCGAGACCTGCGGCGTGATGTCCGCGCGCAAGCCGAGCGTGCGCCCGGACATCTGATCGACAAGTTTGAAGGTGCGCAGGTTCAGATCGCTGCCGCCGCTCGTCAGAAGCGATTCGAGATACTCGAGCATCGGCGGCATCACGAGCTCGTAACCGTACGAACGGAAACGATCGAGCAGACGGCGTCGCAACTCTTCGATCTTGCGGGCTTCCGACGGCAAGACGTCGGCGATATTCTCGGGAAGTAACCAGGTGGACATCGATACGTTTCCTACGGGGCGCGCGGCGCGGCGTGACGCGGCGCGCTTTGACGAACGGATTTAAACAAGATAGGCCAATTGGCGCATCACGGTGTGCTCACGTTGCGATGAGCAGCAGGATGAGCCCGAGCACCATCGCGATCAGTCCGCCGATGCGGATGTGATGCGTCGGGCGCTCCGCGATGCGGCGAAAGGTATCGCGCCACGCGGTCGGAAAAACGAAGGGAAACATTCCTTCGATGATCAGCATCAACGCAAGTGCGAGCAGTAACGTCTCGGCCATGTTCCAAGGGAGAAAGGCGAAAGCGCGAACGGATCGCGCTTTCGCGGGGCACGATCAGCGCTTGGCCGTGGCAGCCGCGGAAGAAACATCCGCGCTGCCGCCGTTCGGGCCGCGCATGAAGCGGAAGAAATCGCTGCTCGGGTCGACCACCATCACGTCGCCTGGCTTGAAGGTCTTCTTATACGCTTCGAGGCTCTGATAGAACTGGTAGAACTGTGGATCGCGTCCGTAGGCGTCCGCGGCTATGGCTGCCGCCTTGCTGTCTCCTTCGCCCTTGATGGACTGTGCCTGACTGTATGCATCGGCGAGAATCGCCTGTTGTTCGCGCTGGGCGTCCGCCTTGATCTTGTCGGCGTCCGCCGTGCCCTTTGCGCGCTCGATGGCGGCGGCCTGCTGACGCGCCGCGATCATGCGTTTGTAGACGGAGTCGGCTACCACGGACGGAAAGTCGATACGCGTCATCTGCAAATCCACGAGCTGCACGCCGAAGGCGGCCGCCGCGTCTTCCACCGACTTCTGCGCTTCGCTTGCGAGCGTTTGCTGGCTGCCGAGCGCGTCCGTGAGCGAACGCTTCGCGAACGCACTGGCGAGCGACGTGCGCGCGAGCCCGACAATGCGCTCCTGCGCGGTCTGCGTGTTCTTCTCGTTGCTCTCGAACAGTTTGAGCGGATCGGCCACGCGATACTTGATGACGGTATTCACCAGCACGTCGGTCTTGTCCGACGTGGCGAAGCGGTCCGCGCCCGCTTCGTCGATGGTGAGCGTGCGGGTATCGACGAGCGTGAGCGTCTGGAACGGCGCGGGCAGCTTGAAATGCAGGCCCGGGCCGTCGAGTTTCGGTTCGCCGTCACCGTGGGAAGCCACGACGGCAGCATGCCGTTCGTCGACCGTGAAGATCATCGATGAACCGATGAACAGCACGATCACGACAGCGACCACAAGCGCAATGATTCGATTCATGTTCTCGCGCTCCTTATTGCAGGTCGTCTTGACGATTGCGCGAGCGGAAAGCATCGCGGGAGCGCAACGGGTCGCTTGCACTGCTTGCGGCACTGGCCGCGCTGGCCGCACTGGCTGCAGTCGTCGCGCTGGCCGCGCCGTTGATCGCTCCGTTGGCCGGCGCGCTCACCACGGCCGGCGACGACGCCACGCCCGGCGCACGCGCCTGTGCGCCATCGCCAGCGGGCGCGCTTGCGGCTGCGGCGGCACTGGCGGCATCGGCTTCTTTCACCTGCTGACGATTCGCCTCGACGAGCTTGTCCAGCGGCAGGTACACCACGTTATTGCCTGCCTTGCTGTCAACGAAGACCTTCGTGGTACGCGAATAGATTTGCTGCATCGTGTCCAGGTACATGCGCTGACGAATGACCGCGGGCGCTTTCGAGTATTGCTCGTAGACCTGCTTGAAGCGCTCGGCGTCGCCCTGTGCTTCGGTGACCTGGCGATTGCCGTAGGCCGTGGCTTCGTCGACGAGACGCGCCGCGTCGGCTTTCGCACGCGGCAGCAGCTGATCGGCATAGGCTTGCGCGGTGTCGCGAGCGCGCTCGTTGTCCTGACGCACGCGCGATGCTTCCTCGAATGCCGCCTGCACTTGCGTCGGCACCTGCACGCTTTGCACGGTCACGCCCGTCACCTGCAAACCGGTGCGGTAGAGATCGAGCGAGCGCTGGATAGATTCAGTTAGACGCGCGCGCAGCGCCTCGCGATCCTTGTAGAGCATGTCGTCCGTGCTGATAGACCCGGCGATCTCGCGGACTGCCGCCTGCGACGCCTGCGTGACGCTCTGGTCGGGATCGAGATTGCGGAACAGGAAGTCGGTCGGCGACTTGATCTGATATTGCACGGCGAAGCGCACGTCGACGATATCGGCGTCGTTCGTCAGAACCGAGGCATCGCGCACGTTGCCTTGCGCGAGCGCGGTGCCGCGACCCACTTCGACCGAGCGGACCTGCGAGATGTCGACGATATCGTGCGACTGAAACGGATACGGCAGGCGCCAGTGAATGCCTTGCGCCACCGTTTGCCGATATTTGCCGAACTGCGATACCACGCCGACGTGACCGTCCTGTACGACAAACACGCCGCTGCCGAGATAGATGGCGATCAGCACGCCAATGACGATGCCAAGCCCGATGCGCGTGCCGCGGCCGTTCTCGCGCGGCGCACCGCCGTTGGGCTTGCGCCCGAACAGACCGGCGATGCGACGGTTGAAGTCGCGCCACATCTCGTCGAGATCGGGCGGGCCTTCGTCCTTGCCGTTCGGGCGCTTGCCGTCTTGCGGACGCTTCGAGTCGTTCTTCACGCCGTTGCCTTCGCCCCGCCCCCAGCGCGGATCGTTGATCGAAAAGGCGGCATGCATGCGCTGCCTGTTAGTCCGCTCGTTGTAGTCGTTCACTCGGTGATTCACCATTAGACAGCCGGGGGTAGACATCCAGACAGATAAGCCCGGGCGATGCAATCCGGAGTTCCGCGAGCCGATCAGTGACCGTGCTCGGAAACCTTGTGGTCACGTTGTTCGGTCAGCCGGTGGTCTTCCGGCTGCGCGTTCGTGTCGTGTGTTTCGTTTGACCCGGACAGCGGGGATTGCGTTGCATCGGGCTCGAGTTGCGGCGCTTCGATTTCAGCGAGCACGCTCGGTAAGGCCTCTTCGCTTTCGTCCGTTTCCGCAGCAGCGATTTCGGCGATGGCAGCGCGCAGCGCATCGAGCCCCTGGCCCGAGCGTGCACTCAAAAAGACGCGCGAAATATTACCATACTCGTCCCTTTCAACCGCTTCGCCACGGGCCGCCAGCTCAGGCACCGCGTCGATCTTGTTGAAGACGAGAACCTGCCGGATGGAATCCGCGCCGATGCCGCGCAATACCTCGTTCACCTGATCGATCTGATCGAGGCGCACGGCGCTCGATGCATCGACCACATGCAGCAGCAAGTCTGCGTGGATGGTTTCCTCGAGCGTGGCGCGAAAGGCCGCGACGAGCTGGTGAGGCAATTCGCGGATGAACCCGACCGTGTCCGATACCACCACGTGCCCCGCTTCCTCGCCGAGATAGACGCGACGTGAGGTTGTGTCGAGCGTGGCGAAAAGCTGGTCGGCGGCGTAGGCCTGCGCCTTCGTGAGCGCATTGAACAGCGTGGACTTGCCCGCATTCGTATAGCCGACGAGGGACACCGACATCGTGCGGTTACGCGTGCGCTGACGACGCTGCGTACCATGCTGACGGCGCAACTTCTCGAGCCGGGTCTTGAGCGCCTTGATACGCTCACCGATCAGCCGGCGGTCCGTTTCGAGCTGCGTTTCGCCCGGACCGCGCAGGCCAATACCGCCCTTTTGCCGTTCCAGGTGAGTCCACGCGCGAATGAGCCGTGTCGACAGATACTGCAGCTGTGCGAGTTCGACCTGCAATTTGCCTTCGTGGCTGCGGGCGCGCTGCGCAAAGATGTCGAGGATGAGGCTCGTGCGGTCCACCACGCGGCGGTCGAGCGCGAGTTCGAGATTGCGCTGCTGCGCGGGCGCGAGTGCGTGATTGAAGATGACGAGTTCGACGTCGTTCGCTTCGCAAGAAAGGCGCAGTTCTTCAACCTTGCCGCTGCCAATGAACATCTTGGCGTCCGGAGCCGAACGGCGGCCGGTTAGCGTGACGGCGGGATGGGCGCCTGCACTTTGTGCGAGCAGGCTGAGTTCTTCCAGACTGGCTTCGAAATCGATCTTGCCGAAGTCGATGCCGACGAGCGCTGCATTGATCAAATTGATATTTTTCGGTTTTTGAAGCGACCGGCGAATTGTTTGATGTTCGCTTTTTGTGAAAACAGCGCCGGTCGCGACGAGGTTTAGGACGATTCAGCGTCCGGGTGGAAATTCACCGGACGGGCCGGCACGACGGTGGAAATGGCGTGCTTGTAGACCATCTGTGTGACCGTATTTCGGAGCAACACGACATACTGGTCGAACGATTCGATGTTTCCTTGAAGCTTGATGCCGTTGACCAAATAGATCGACACCGGCACGTGCTCTTTACGCAGCGCGTTCAAAAACGGGTCTTGTAACAATTGCCCTTTGTTGCTCATAGCAAACTCCGTGTTTTTTTGCAGGTTGGATTTATTGTCGGCGAAGAAAAAGAGATCCGCCGACAATCGCTACACTATAGCTGATTTTCGTTTCCGCACCAGCCTGGCCAAATGGCCGACCGGCCTGAAACGCTTGACTCACGCGGCTTTCAGCCTTTGTCCGCGTATGGGTTATGGCTCGACCGGAACTCTATGCGCAGTGGCGTCCCGACCAATCCGAAAGTTTCTCGGAAGCGCCCTTCCAAATAGCGTTTATAAGTCTCGGTAATGGCGTCGAGCGCATTGCCGTGCACCACGATGATCGGCGGATTTTGTCCGCCCTGGTGGGCATAACGCAGCTTCGGACGAACCGGACCGCGACGGCGCGGCTGCTGAAACTCCACCGCGTCGATGAGCGCGCGCGTGAGCTTCGGTGTCGGCAACTTGGCCATGGCGGCGGCGTAGGCTTCATCGACAGACTTCATCAATGGGCTGATGCCGCTCTTCTCCAGCGCCGAGACGTAGTGAAATTTAGCAAAGTCCAAAAACTTGAGCTTGCGGGTGAGATCCGCCTTCGTGCGCTCGCGCACATGCGAATCCAGACCGTCCCACTTGTTCACGCCGACCACGAGCGCGCGGCCCTGTTCGACCACGAAGCCCGCGATGTGCGCGTCCTGATCCGAGATGTCCTGCTGGGCGTCGAGCAAAAGGATCACGACGTTGGCATCGGAAATGGACTGCAAGGTCTTCACCACCGAAAACTTTTCGATGGCCTCGAACACCTTGCCGCGACGACGCAAGCCCGCCGTGTCGATAAGCGTGTATTTGCGGCCTTGTCGCTCGAAATCAATATAAATCGAATCGCGCGTGGTGCCGGGCATGTCGAACGCGATCACGCGCTCCTCGCCGAGCAATGCGTTCACGAGCGTCGACTTGCCAACGTTCGGACGTCCGACGATGGCAATCTTCACGCCGTGCTGCGCCTTCTCTTCTTCGCTCTCCTCGGGCTGACCGGCATAAGCGATGTCGAGCGCGTCGTTGATCATCTCGGTGACGCCGTCGCCGTGCGCAGCCGAGATCGCGCGCGGATCGCCGAGACCGAGTTCGTAGAAGTCGGACGCGACGGCCGAATACTTCATGCCCTCGGCCTTGTTCACGACGAGAAAAAGCGGTCGGCCGGTCTTGCGCAGATAGTCGGCAATCGCCTTGTCTTGCGGCGCGAGCCCGTTGCGTCCATCGACGATGAACACGACGATGTCTGCCTCTTCCACCGCCTGACGCGTCTGCCGCGCCATTGCGTGCAGGATGCCGTCTTTCGCGACCGGCTCGAAGCCGCCCGTATCCACGACGAGATACGGCCGCTCGCCGCCCACACGGCCTTCGCCGTAGTGGCGGTCGCGGGTGAGGCCGGGCAGATCGGCGACGAGTGCATCGCGCGAACGCGTCAGCCGGTTGAATAAAGTGGATTTCCCCACATTGGGGCGCCCGACAAGGGCAATCACGGGTTTCATCAGATGTTGTTCAAGGTTGAACGCAAGACGGCACACGAGGCGTGCGAACGAGACCTCTCGTTCCGCTCATGCCGCGCCACGGCTGCGCTTGTCGAAAATTAGCATGGATTCGGCTTGCGGCACGCGCGACGCGTCACGGCGTCAGTGTGTCAAGCCTGCGGCGCTGGGACGCCGCTGCGCCTCGTCAGAGGCAGTTTTGGCGCGCCGCCTTCGCGCGACACGCTTTGATTCTTGCAGCCCACCGCGCGTTTTGCGTTCCGCTGGCAGGCTCTCGGGAGTGCGCGCGATTGCCGCGCCTCCTGCTTTCTCTTGCGGCCCGGTTCTGGCCGGACCTGCCGCGCGATCGGCTTCGAGCGCGCAATACCGCGCACACCGCTCGATCAGACGATCACGCGCGTGTTAGTTGCTGGGACGGAAGCCGTAGATGCCGCCGTCGTGCGTCAGGACCACGAGCGTGTTGCCGGCGAGCACGGGCGGCGCGGTGATCGCGCTGCCGTCGGTCTTGGCGCGGCCGACGAGTTCGCCGTTATCCGCGCTCAGGAAGTGGACGTAACCTTCGAAGTCGCCAACAACGACCGCGCGACCGAGAATATACGGCACGCTGACCTGGCGGTTCTTCAGCTTGTCCGTTTTCCAGAGCTGCGAACCGTCCGAGGTGCGGAACGCATTTACGACCGACCAGTCGTCGCCGGCTGCGACCAAGTCCGAATCCTGCGCAAGACCGCTGTCGGACGAGAAGCTCTTTTCCCAGTCCGGACGGCCGGAATTTGCATTGAAGCAGCCGATGCGGCCCTGGAACGTCACCGCGCAGCTCTGCGCGCCGACGAGTCCCGGTGCGCCGGTCACGTCGTTGATGCGCTCGACTTCGGTCACGCCCTTCGGATATGAAACCGGCGTTTGCCAGAAGGCATCGCCCGTTTGCAGGTTGATTGCCGCGAACGTGCCGCCCGGGAACCCAGCAAGCACGGCCTGATTGCCGGCGAAGGTCATGCCCGCCGCGACGCGCAGATTCAGCGGCACCGCGCGCAATTGGAAGACCCACTTTTGTTCGCCGGTCTGCGCGTTGAAGGCCACGACCTTGCCGTCGATGGTACGCACGATCACGAGGTCGTTGCCGACGAGCGGCGGAGAGATCAGTTCGCCCGGCGCGACTGCCGTCCACAACTGCTTGCCGTCCGGTCCGAGCACGTAGACCGAACCCTTCAGACCGCCGACCGCAGTCAGATTGCCGTCGCTGCCGACGCCCGCCGACAGATCGTCCTTGAGCTTGATGCGCCAGACATCCTGACCCGTTTTCGCGTCGATCTTCACGACCGAGCCGTTCTCGCCTGCGGCAAAAATTGCGTCGCCCACGGCAACCGGCGCGAACAGATAGCGGCCTGCCTTGCCGACGCTCGCCTTCCACGCCTGGGAGACGTTGAGCACCGGCTTGAACTCGACGAGCGGTGTCGGCACGCGGCGTTCATCCTTGGTGGATGAGCAAGCCGCGAGCAAGGCGGTCATCGCGCAGGCAAACGGCACGGCGTAGCGTTTCAAAAAAGTCATCGGTGGACGCAACATGAATTATCGGATTCGGTTGATCGGCGCCCGGCCGCGCCTTCGCCTTCAAGGCGTTGCGCGGCCGGGCGGCCTGATTGTTATATGGCTCGGTCGATTGCGGCGGCGCGCGCTGATCAGCCGCCGAGCGCGTCGAGCTTGAACTGGACCAGTTGCCGCGCGGAGGTATCGTTCGCGGGCAGCGCGCCGAGCGCCAGCTTGTAGGATGCGCGGGCGTCGTCGCGCTTGCCTTGCGCCGCAAGCAGATCGCCGCGACGGTCCGCGATCACACCCTTGTAGGCGTCGAGCGGCGCATCCGCGAGCAGCTTCAGACCCGCGTCGTAATTTTTCTCGTCGAGCAGCACCAGCGCGAGACGCAGCTTCGCGACTTGCTTGTACTCGTCGTCCTTCGCGTGATCGATGGCCCATTGCAGTTGCGCTTTCGTGCCGGCGGTATCGCCCGCCGTGTAAAGCGACTTGGCCGCGGTGAGCGCGCTCATCTGAGCGTAGGCCGTGCTGCCGAACTTGTCTTCCATGTCCGTCGCAATACGGCTCACCATTTTCTGATCATTGCCGGTGACGGCCTGCTGAAGCTGGTCGTACAGCACGGAAGCTTCGGCCGCCTGATGACGCTGCCAGTAATTCCAGCCGTTGTATCCGGCTGCGATTACAAGCGCCACGAGGATGATCCACGTCGTGGAATTACCCCACTTGGCCCACCAGGCTTTCAAACTTTCCAGTGATTCTTCTTCGTCGTGATAGCTCATCGTCCAGCTATTCCTTCCTGCGTTTCATTGCACTTCGAGTGCCGTGCGCGATGCCGGACAGTTCACTCATCCAGCGCGATGCCCACGGCCATTGCCCGCGTGTCGGGCCGCCTAGTCTTCGGCGGATGCCACCATCGCATTGATTAGGTATTCGGTCAAGTCTTCCGCCGGAACGTTGACCTGCTCGTTCTTTTGCGCGTCCGACGTTTCGGCGCCCGCGCGGCGCAGCGGCTTCACGCCGATCGTGCCCTGCGCGAGTTCGTCTTCGCCCAGCACGACGGCAAAAGCCGCGCCGCTCGCATCGGCTTTCTTCATTTGTGACTTGAAGCTGGCAGGCGCGCCGTCCGGGCTGCAATGCAGGATCACGTCGAGGCCCGTGTCGCGCAGACGCTCCGCCACGATGAACGCCTGCTCGGCGGCAGCTTCTCCCTGATGCACTACGTAGACGTCCGTACCTTCCGCTTCCGGCACGAGATTCTCTTCTTTCAGCAACTCGAGGATACGCTCGACGCCCATCGCCCAGCCGCACGCGGCCGTGGGCTTGCCGCCAAGTTGCTCGATGAGCGGGTCGTACCGGCCGCCGCCCGCCACCGTGCCTTGCGCGCCGAGCTTGTCGGTCACCCACTCGAACACGGTGAGGTTGTAATAGTCGAGACCGCGCACGAGACGCGGATTGATCTTGAACGGAATGTTGTTGGCCTTCAGCAGCCTTTGCACGCCCTCGAAATGCTTGCGCGATTCTTCGCCCAGGAAGTCGGTGAGCTTTGGCGCGTTCTGCGCGATTTCCTGCAGCGCGGGATTCTTCGTGTCGAGCACGCGCAGCGGGTTGGTGTAGAGACGGCGTTTAGCTTCTTCGTCGAGCGCGTCGACGTGCTGCTCCAGATACGCGATCAGTTCCTTGCGGTGCGCCGCGCGCTCGTCAGGCTGGCCGAGCGAATTCAGTTCCAGGCGAATGCCGGTCAACCCAAGGTCGTCCCACAGGCGCTGACACATCATGATGATTTCGGCGTCCGTGTCCGGTCCCGCGAAACCGAGTGCTTCCACGCCGACCTGATGGAACTGGCGATACCGCCCGCGCTGCGGACGCTCGTGACGGAACATCGGGCCGATGTACCACAGGCGCTTCGGGCCGTCGTACAGCAAGTTGTGTTCGATGCTCGCGCGCACCACCGCCGCCGTGTTTTCGGGGCGCATGGTGAGATGTTCGCCGTTGAGCGAATCGGTGAAGCTGTACATCTCTTTCTCGACAATATCCGTCACTTCGCCGATCCCGCGCGTGAACAACTGCGTATGCTCGATGATCGGCGTGCGGATGTTCTGATAGCCGTATGCGCGCAGCATCGACTTCACCGTGGATTCGAAGAAGTCCCACAACGCGGCGTCCTGCGGGAGGATGTCGTTCATGCCCTTGACGCCGGTCAGCTTGCCGAGCCGTTTCTTCTGTTCAGTCATCTGTCTTTAAAGTGTTGCCGCGGACGTTTCTTCGCGCTTGCCGGTTTCTTGCCCGTAGGTGCGCTCGACGTAGTCGCTGACGATTTGCTGGAATTCCTCGGCGATACGCTCGCCACGCAAGGTCTTCACCTTCACGCCGTCGATAAACACGGGCGCGGCGGGATTTTCGCCCGAACCCGGCAAACTGATGCCGATGTTCGCGTGTTTCGATTCGCCCGGCCCGTTGACGATGCAGCCCATCACCGCGACGTGCATCTTCTCGACGCCGGGGAACTGGTCGCGCCACACGGGCATGGAGTTGCGCAAATAGCTTTGGATCTGCGACGCGAGTTCCTGGAACAGCGTGCTGGTCGTGCGCCCGCAGCCGGGACATGCAATGACCATGGGCGTGAAGGAACGCAAGCCCATGGTCTGGAGGATTTCCTGGCCGACGACCACTTCGCCCGTGCGCGCGCCGCCTGGCTCAGGCGTCAGCGAAATACGGATGGTGTCGCCGATGCCTTCCTGCAGCAGCAACGACAGCGCCGCCGTCGAAGCGACGATGCCCTTCGAGCCCATGCCCGCCTCGGTCAGCCCGAGATGCAGCGCGAAGCTGCAACGTTTAGCGAGTTCGCGATAAACGGCGACCAGATCCTGCACGCCGCTCACCTTGCACGACAGGATGATCTTGTCGCGACCGAGGCCGAGTTCGACCGCGCGTTCCGCCGAGCCGACCGCCGACTGGATCAGCGCTTCATACATCACGCTTTGCAGTTCCCACGGCGCCGAGCGCGCGGCGTTTTCGTCCATCATGCGCGCGAGCAGGTCCTGGTCGAGACTGCCCCAGTTCACGCCGATGCGCACCGGTTTGTCGTACTTGATCGCGGCTTCGATCATCTGCGCGAATTGCGTGTCGCGCTTTGCGCCCTGTCCGACGTTGCCGGGATTGATGCGGTACTTCGACAGCGCTTCGGCGCATGCCGGATGATCGCGCAGCAGCAGATGCCCGTTGTAATGGAAGTCGCCGACGAGCGGCACGTACACGCCCATGCGGTCGAGTTGATCGCGGATGTGCGGCACTTCCGCCGCCGCTTCCGGCGTATTCACCGTGATGCGCACGAGTTCGGAACCCGCCTGCGCCAGTTCCTTGATCTGGATGGCGGTTCCGATGGCGTCGGCGGTGTCGGTGTTGGTCATCGACTGCACGCGCACCGGTGAGTCGCCGCCGATGGTGACGAGCTGACCGCCCCAGCGCACGTCCACCGCATGCGATGCACGACGCTTCGACGAGCCGCCGAACACCGGTTCGGTCGAACAGATCTTGCTGCTAATCAGGGATTGAGCTTCGGATTGCATCGAAAAACCCTTTGGCCACCAGGCGCCGCGTGCAAGCGGCGCGACGGTGCGAATATGGAACCTTGAACGGGCATCACGGCAAAAGCCGGAATGCCCATGACTTGCACGCGCGCTGAACCTCCGACTCCGACACCGCTACGCGCCGCCCGTTCAGGGCAGCGTGAAGCGCGCGACGTTGCCGCGTGCGGAAACGTATTTCTTGGCGTCGACCGGTTGATCGTCAAACGAGATGGAATCGACGCTCTTCGCGTTGCCGACGGTCACCTTGAACGGCGCTTCGCCCTGCACGCGTTGCGTGCTTCCCGCGTGGACGAGACCGGAGAAAACCTCCTTGCCGTCCTTGCCGCGCACGCTGAACCAGCTATCTTCCTTCACTTTCAATTCGACTGCGCTTGCGCCCGTGCCGGCGACGACCGGCGCGGATGCGGCAGCGCCGGCGGCCGGCGCCTGCTTGGCTGCGGCCGACGCGCTTGCGCCCTGCAACGCCGCAATGGTCGACGACGAGGCCGGCAACGCGTTCGTGCCGAGCGGACGTGGCATCGGCTGTTCGCCCGGCGCGGCGGCCACTTCGGGCAGCGAGGCGGCTTCGCCGGTGTTCGCTGCGGCGGCTTCATCAGGCGTGGAAACGACGGAAGCGGACACCGTGTCGCCCGGCGCAGCCGTGCCAGCGCGCGTGCTCGACTTGAGGCGCGCGAGCCACGCCGACGAATCGCCGCCGGTATGCCACATCACGAGCGCGGCCAGCACCACGACGACCGCCGCGATGCCCCAGAGCCACGAGCGTTTCTTGCCCGACGAACCACCGAGTGGCACCGACACGCGCTGTCGCGGCAGACCCGCACCCGCCGAAGCCGGCACTTTCAGATTTTGCCCGACCGCCGCGCCCTCGCGACGAAACGCCTGCGTGAAAGGCGCGGGATCGGTACCGAGAACCTTGGCGTAGCTACGCACGATACCCGCTGCGAACGTGCGATCGGGCAATTGACTGATGTCGCCCGCTTCGAGCGCGAGCAGCTTATTCGGCGACACCTTGAGACGCGCTGAAATATCGTCGATCGACCATGACTTCGCGTGACGAAGCTGCGCGAGCCGCGCGCCGACGGCGGCAATCGAATCCAGAGGCCCCGTCTGGCTCGCGTTCGATGCCGCCCCGCCAGTGCCCGCCTGACTGTCATGCTCATTGACAGGAAGACCCCCGGTATGACTGCCAAAAGGCGTCGGGTGCTGCGGCTCACTCATCCCAATTTCCTCGCATCGATTCTTTTATATAGCGCGGCTAAGCCGGCGGATTGCATCAAAACGTGAACGATACAGCCCCGGCAATGTTGCAGACCGCTTTATAACAAAATGTTCGGCTTTGCGCGCCGGCCTGGCGCGACTTCCGTCTTTTCGGACTTGTTTTTCTTCGCTGTACGGCGGCAATGCGTCAGACCGCGCGCACCTCGATCACCTTGCCTGGCGCGCGACCCATGCGTTCCACGAGGCGCGTGCGATCCTTCACCTCGCCCGCAAGCTGCCCGCAAGCTGCGTCGATGTCGTCGCCGCGCGTCTTGCGCACGGTGGTGACGATGCCCGCGTCCATCAGAACCTGCGCGAAGCGCTTGATCTGCTCGTTCTTCGAGCGAGTCAGACCTGATTCCGGGAACGGATTGAACGGAATGAGGTTGAATTTGCACGGCACGTCGCGCGTGACGGCCAGCAGTTCGCGCGCATGGGCTTCGGTGTCGTTGACGCCGTCGAGCATGCAGTATTCGAACGTGATGAAATCGCGCGGCGCAACCTTCAGATAGCGCTGGCACGCAGCCATCAATTCACGCAGCGGATACTTCTTGTTGAGCGGCACCAGCATGTCACGCAGCGGGTCGTTCGGCGCGTGTAGCGACACGGCAAGCGCCACTGGCAGATCCGCGGCGAGGCGGTCCATCATGGGCACGACGCCGGAAGTGGATAGCGTCACACGACGGCGCGACAGGCCATAGGCGTTGTCGTCGAGCATCAGACGCATGGCGGGCACGACGGCGTCGTAATTCAGCATGGGCTCGCCCATGCCCATCATCACGACATTGGTGATGACGCGCTCGCCCTTTCCCGGGCCGCCGACTTCGCGCCCGAGCGACTTGCGCAGCGCGAATTCGGCCATGCGCAACTGCCCGATGATCTCGCCAGTGGTCAGATTGCGGGAAAATCCCTGCTTGCCTGTGGAACAGAACCGGCAGTTCACCGCGCAGCCTGCCTGCGAGGACACGCACAACGTGCCGCGCGTCTCTTCGGGAATGAACACGGTTTCGACCGCGTCGCCGTTGCCTACGTCGATCAGCCACTTGCGCGTGCCGTCGGTGGAAACGTGATCGCGAGAGATTTCGGGCATCGCCAAACTGGCGCGACCCTTGAGTTTTTCGCGCAGCGATTTGGCGAGGTCCGTCATGCCGTCGAAGTCGTCGACGCCATATTGGTGGATCCAGCGCTGCAATTGCTTGGCGCGAAACGGCTTTTCGCCAAGGCTGTCGCAATAAGCGACGAGCCCGGCGGCGTCGAGATCGAGAAGATTGACGGTGCTGCTGTTCGTCATGTCGAGTCCTGCCATTTCAGATTGCGAAGCTCGGGAGCTTTTGCCCGAGACCGTTCGCGCCAATTCCTGCATGTTCCAGCTTTTCAAGCGATGCCGGCGCGACAGCCGCATGATCCGGCGCACTTCCTCGGAGGCGCGGACCGATGCGGCAACCAACGCGCGACTTAACGCGAGTAGACGTTCACTTGCGGGAAGAAGAACGCGATTTCCTGCGCTGCCGTTTCCGGAGCGTCGGAACCATGCACGGCGTTTGCATCGATGCTGTCCGCGAAATCAGCGCGGATCGTGCCCTTGTCTGCCTTCTTCGGATCGGTCGCGCCCATCAGGTCGCGGTTCTTGATGATCGCGCCTTCGCCTTCCAGCACTTGAATCTGCACCGGACCGGAGATCATGAATTCCACGAGGTCCTTGAAGAACGGGCGTGCAGCGTGCACTGCGTAGAACTTTTCCGCGTCCGCGCGCGACAGATGCACCATGCGCGAAGCAATGATCTTGAGTCCAGCACTCTCGAAACGGCTGTAGATTTGGCCGATAACATTCTTTGCCACTGCGTCCGGCTTGATAATCGACAGGGTGCGCTCGATTGCCATGAAAAACTCCAAAAAATTAACGGTTTACGGATTAAAAGGAATCGACAATTGTAGCATGAAGCAGGGTATGATTGCGATTGAAACCTTACGGCGCCGTAAGGGTCGAACCGCCATACGTCAGCGTGCCTCAAGCGTGTATCTCGCCGAGAAACGTCGGCGCCATTGATTTCGGACCGTGCGGCAGTCATATTGGAGTCGAGCCGCGCTTTGCAACCGCCTCGCGACGTCAGGCGCTGCACGAAACCGGAATGGCGCGGGCAACGGCCTCATAATCGCTTAAGTATTCCTACCGTATCATTCGTGTATGACGGATGTAGCGCGGGTCGACGACAGACAATTTGAAGCAAGGAGAAACCATGAACGAATCACCCTACAGTTTTGGACGCAACGGCAGCGTCACTTCGGTCGAGGTGCGCAACCGCGTGCTACGCAACACTTACTGGCTGCTGGCGCTTTCCATGGTGCCGACGGTGCTCGGCGCGTGGGTCGGCGTCGCGACGGGCTTTTCCCTGTTCGCGGCCACCAGCCCGGCAATGAGCTTCATCGCGTTCATGGCGATTGCGTTCGGCTTCATGTTCGCCATCGAGAAAACGAAAAACAGCAGCATGGGCGTGGTCGTCCTGCTCGGCTTCACGTTCTTCATGGGCCTGATGCTCTCGCGTCTTCTGAGCTTCATCCTCGGTTTCTCGAATGGGCCGCAGCTCATCATGATGGCCTTTGGCGGCACGGGCGTGATTTTCGCGGCCATGGCGACCATCGCCACGGTCAGCAAGCGTGACTTTTCGGGCCTCGGCAAGTGGCTGTTCATGGGCGTGATGGTCATTCTGCTGGCTGCAGTCGCGAACATTTTCCTGCAACTGCCGGCGCTCATGCTGACGATCTCCGTGCTCGCCATCGTCATCTTCTCGGCTTACATGCTGTTCGACGTGCAGCGCGTTGTGAATGGCGGCGAGACGAACTACATCAGCGCGACGCTCGCCATCTACCTCGATCTGTACAACGTCTTCACGAATTTGCTGGCACTGCTCGGCATCTTCGGCGGCAACCGGAACTGATCGAACCGGTGCTTCAAACGAAAAACCGGCCTTCGGGCCGGTTTTTTTGCGCCTTCTTAAATAAAAGCGCTTCAGTCGCGTTCGAACAATGCAATGGATTCGACGTGCGACGTATGCGGGAACATGTTGACGACGCCCGCTCCCTTCATCCAATACCCCGCCTCGTGGACGAGCAGGCCGGCGTCGCGCGCGAGCGTCGCCGGGTTGCACGACACATAGACGATGCGCTTCGGCAGCGAACCCTCGCCGCTCTGAGCGATGTCCGCAAGCGCCTTCGCCACTGCGAGCGCGCCCTCGCGCGGCGGATCGATCAGATATTTGTCGAAGTGCCCGAGCGCGCGCAGATCGTCGGCAGTCACTTCGAACAAATTGCGGCAGGCAAACGACGTATGGCCGTCCACGCCATTGGCCTGCGCGTTTTCCAGCGCGCGCGTGGTCAACGCTTCGCTTCCTTCGATACCCACCACTTCGCGCGACACGCGCGCAAGCGGCAGCGTAAAGTTGCCGATGCCGCAAAACAGATCGAGCACGCGATCGTTCGGTTCCGGCGCGAGCAGGCTCAACGCGCGCGCCACGAGCACGCGGTTGATCTGATGGTTCACCTGCGTGAAATCAGTCGGCTTGAATGGCATGCGGATGTGAAACTCCGGCAGCGTATAAGCCAGTTCGCTCTCGAGCGGATAAAACGGATAAACCGTGTCGGGACCTTTCGGCTGCAGCCAGAATTGCACGCCGGCGTGTTCGTCGGCAAAGGCGCGCAAAAGCGCTTCGTCGGCGTCGTTGAGCGGTTCGAGAATGCGCAACACCAGCGCCGTCACGTCCGCGCCAACCGCAAGCTCGATCTGCGGCATGCGGTCACGAATGGACAAACCGGCTACCAGATGCCGCAGTGGCACGAGCATGGCGGAAACGTGCGGCGGCAGCACCTCGCAGCTCGTCATGTCGGCGACATAGCTGCTCTTGCGTTCATGAAAGCCGACGAGCACGCCGCCCTTCTTCTCTACGTGCCGCACCGTCAGGCGCGCGCGATAGCGATAACCCCACGACGGTCCGTGAATCGGCCGGAACATGGTTTCCGCGCGCAGTTTCGACAAATGCTGAAGATTGTCCTCGAGCACGCGCTGCTTCACGGCAATCTGCGCGCGCACGTCGAGATGCTGCATGGAACAACCGCCGCACGTGCCGAAGAACTGACACTTCGGCTTCGTGCGGATGACCGCTTCGCGCAACACGTTCACCACTTGCGCCTGCTCGAAACTCGGCTTCTTGCGATAGCTCGAATAGCTCACTCGTTCGCCGGGCAGCGCGCCTTCGACGAAGATCACCTTGCCCGGCTCGCCGTTCTCGTTGACCGTGCGGCCGACGCCGCGCGCGTCCATGTCGAGTGACTCGATTTCGATTTCGGGCGCGACGAATGACGGATCGGGCGTAACGGTTTTGGCCGGCGCGGCGCGGCGGCGATGCGAATTTTTTCGAGCGGCTTCAGACACCTGCGTACTTCCTGACTGACGTGTTGGCAAAGGCGAGATTGTAGACGAACGTCACGGCCTCGCACTCACCGGCCGAATGCGGTGAGATATTCGGCCCAATGCGGCGACGCTTCCAGCGCGAGCGCGTTCTTCACGAAGTTGATCTCGTCCGCGTACTCGTCCGGCGTGAGTCCGCCACGCATCATCTGAAAGCGGCAATACATGAGGTAAGTGTTGACGACATCCGTTTCGCAATAGTTACGGATCTCGTCGATCTGACCATCGCAATAGGCGTCCCACACCTTGCCGCCGTCCATGCCCAGCTTGCCTGGGAAGCCGCACAGTTTGGCGAGTGCATCGAGCGGCGCGTTGGCGCGCGCCTGATACATCGCGAGCACGTCCATCAGGTCGAGATGCCGCATGTGATAGCGGCTGATGTAGTTGTTGAACCTGAACTCGCGATCGTCCTGGCCCAAGTCCCAGTAACGCGGCGCCGCGATGCCATGCACGAGCGCACGATAATGAAGCACGGGCAGATCGAAACCGCCGCCGTTCCACGAGACGAGTTGCGGCGTGTATTTCTCGATCACGCGATAAAACGACTGGATCAGCGATGCCTCGCCATCCGTCTTCGTGCCGAGCGAGCGCACGCGAAAACCGCTGTCGTCGCGAAAGACGCAGGAGATGGCGGCAATGCGTTGCAGATGATGCGGCAAGAAGTCGTTGCCTACGCGCTCGCGGCGCGCGGCGAACGCGTGTTCGGCGACTTCGCGCGCGGACAGATCGTCGGGTAAGTCTTCGAGACGGCGAATGCCGTCGACATCGGGAATGGTCTCGATGTCGAATACGAGAATCGGTGTCATTGAATTCTGGAAACGCGGCGCTCTTTCGAACGCCGCTTTGGAGCGTTAAAGCACGGCGTCCTTTCGCACGCCGTTCGAGGCGAAGAAGCGTTTGAGCCGCACGAGCGCCTCTTGCTGGATTTGCCGTACGCGTTCGCGCGTGAGGCCCATTTCATCGGCCAGTTCTTCGAGCGTGGCGGGTTCGATATGGTTCAGCCCGAAACGCCGTTCGATCACATGCCGATGTTTGTCCGACAGACGCGAAAGCCAGAGCCGCGTGAGCGTTTCCAGTTCGCGGTGCTGAACTTCGGCATCCGGCGACTGGCTTTGATCGTCCGAAAGAAGATCGAGCAAGCTGCTGCCGGGGTCGAGGTCGAGCGGCGCATCGAGCGAAGCCGTGTGTTCGTTGAGCGCGAGGATATCGGTGACTTCCTCCGGCGTCTTGCCGGTGAGATACGCAATATCCTCGATGCTCGCGTCGCGGCGCTCGGGCGCGACGGGATCGGTGGAATTCGCCGAGTTCTTTTCCAGATGACGCTTCGCGCGCAACACTTGATTCAGTTCGCGAATCACATGCACCGGAAGGCGCACCGTGCGCGCCTGATTCATGATTGCGCGCTCGATGCTCTGGCGAATCCACCACGTGGCATAGGTCGAAAAACGAAAACCGCGCGTGGGATCGAATTTTTCGATTGCGTGCATGAGACCGAGGTTGCCTTCCTCGATCAGATCGAGCAAAGGCACGCCGCGATTGAGATAACCCTTAGCGATACTCACCACCAGCCGCAAATTGCGCTCGATCATGACCTGGCGCGCCTCGAACTCGCCCGCCTTGGCAAGACGCGAATAACGCTGCTCTTCCTCGACGGTGAGCAGCGGCTTCACGCTGATGCGATTGAGGTAATGCTGAATGGTGTCGGCCGTCAGTTCGGCCTGCAAAAGAGAGCGAAAGTCGTCGGGTTCGGGCGCGGAATCGTTTGCGCCTTCTCCCGACTCGTCGCCGCCCTTTTTACGGTTTTCGCCTTCTTCGTCGGAATCGATATCGACGTCGATGTTTTCGGCATCGTCGTCTCGGGTCGAAGCACCGTCTTCCACCGACACTTGCAACGGTCGGCTGATGGTCTCAGTCTCGGCTTGCGGCTGGCGGCGCTTCGTTTTTTGCATGATGGCTCGCTTTATTGCGGCGGCAAATACTTCAGTGGGTCAACAGGTTTTCCCTGCCGGCGAACTTCGAAATGCAACATCACACGGTCTGAATCGCTGTTACCCATTTCGGCGATTTTTTGACCTTTGGTCACCGCGTCTCCTTCTTTTACCATCAAAGCGCGGTTGTGTGCGTACGCAGTGAGAAAAGTCGCGTCGTGCTTGATGATGATGAGATTCCCGTAGCCGCGCAAGCCATTTCCGGAGTAGACGACCCTGCCATCCGCCGATGCATTGACTGCATCTCCCGGTGCACCGCCAATGTTCAAACCTTTGTTCTTCGCGTCGTCGAATGTGCCTAGAATCGGACCACGCGCCGGCCAGATGAAAGCCGGTTGAGCCGTTGCCGCGCTGTCCACGCCCGGCGCCGGCGTGGTGCCCGCGAGCGCACCCGATGCAGCGCCCGGCGCCGCGCCCATGCCCGACGACGGACCGTAGTACGGCGGCTGCGTCGTTGCACCCGACTGCGGCGTGCCATAGACCCCCGCGCCGCCGTTAAGCGGTTGCGTAGCCACCGCGCCACCCGCGATCGGTGCGGTCGACACGCCCGGCGTCGCCGCTGCCAGATTCGCACCCGGAGGCGCCACGCGCACCAGTTGACCGACTTCGATCTGGTTCGGGTTCGTCAGGTTATTCCACGTTGCGATGTCGTGATAATTCTGACCGTTTTCCAATGCGATCCGATATAGGGTGTCGCCCGGTTTCACGCGAATATAGCCAGGCGGCGGCGGCTGGTTGGCAAGCGCGGCGGCATCTGTGGCGATAGGCGCGCCCGTTCTGTCGACCACCGGCGCTGAATCCATCCGCGACGCACAGGCCGCCAGCATGGACAGCGCAAGGACGCACACACCGCGCTGCGCCGCCGTCAGGCGAACGTCCGCACGCGTTTCTCGCAAAGCACGCAAGATACTCATCGGTTTCAAATCACTCCGGATTTTAAAGGTACAAAAAAAACGCGATCGAGCTGCGACTCCCGCCATTGCGTGGCCGACACGCGCGTGACGAGCGTGAGCACCTGCGACTGCGCGGCCTGCGAGCCCACCGGCGCGACGAGCCTGCCGCCTATCGCCAGTTGTTCGAGCAAGGCCTGCGGCACGTCGAGTCCCGCGCACGCGATCACGATGGCATCGAACGGCGCCGCGGCAGCCAGTCCGAGCCGCCCGTCGCCGTAATGCAGCCGGATGTTCGGCACACGCAGCGGCCGAAGATTGAGCTTGGCGCGTTCGGACAACGGCCGCACGCGCTCGATCGAATAAACCTCGGTTGCGACCTGCGACAGCACCGCTGCCTGATAGCCGCAACCGGTGCCGATTTCCAGCACCTTGTCCAACGTGCGCCCGGCCGCGACCAGTTCGATCATGCGCGCGACGACCGACGGCTTCGAGATGGTCTGATGGTGACCGATCGGCAGCGCGGCATCTTCGTAAGCCTGCGCGGCGAGGCCGGGGTCGACGAACATATGGCGCGGCACGACCGACATGGCGTTCAACACGCGCGGGTCGGTCACGCCGTTCGTGCGCAGGCGTTCGACCATGCGCTCGCGCACCCGTTCCGAGGCGAGCGTCTGCGTGCTGGCGAATGCCACGTTGGGCGCGCCCTTTTTCGTGGCCGTCGATGCCGCGTTCAGATCGCGTCCGGCGGGACGCTGCGCGGTGCGCAATGCACTCGTTCGGGGATGCGGCGCCTGGGCCGGACTGCGATTCGCGCCCGGAACCGGTTTCGCGGTTCCACTTGCCGGTTTGGCAGCGGCCTTGGCGACGGACTTGACGACAGGCTGGGCTACCGAGCGCACCGGAAAAACCGTGGTCGCGGACTTGGCAGATGCCGCCGCGCTCACCGGATTCTTGAGCGCTGAAGCCGCGCCGCGCACACTGCCCGGCTTCGCGGCAGCGGCTTTCGTGGTCGATACCGCCACCGACTTGGCGCGCGCGTCCTGCGTGCGGCCGGCCGGCTTGCGCGGCTCGCGCACGAGGTCCGCGAGCGCCAGCGGGAAGCGCTTGGCGCGCTCGTCGCTCATGAGCGACGGCTCCCGGCTTGCGCCCATTCGCGGGTCTCGGCCATGAGTTTCGTGTGAGTCAGGTCGAGCTGCAGCGGCGTGATCGAAACGAAGCCGTTCGCGACTGCGTGAAAGTCGGTGCCTTCGCTGGCGTCGAGCGCGTCGCCCGACGGGCCGATCCAGTAGATCGGGTTGCCGCGCGGGTCGGTCTGGCGAACTACCGGCTGCGACGGATGCCGCTTGCCCAGACGCGTGACCTTCCACTCGCGCAGTTGGTCGTACGGCAGGCTCGGAATATTGACGTTCAGAAGCGGATGACCCGGCATGGGGTGATCCAGAAAGTGCGCGACGATTTCGGCGGCCACGCGCGCCGCATCTTCTAGATGCAGCCAGTCACGCCCGACGAGCGAAAACGCGATAGCCGGAATGCCGAACATGAAGCCTTCGGTGGCGGCCGCGACCGTGCCGGAATAGAGCGTGTCCTCGCCGACATTCTGGCCGTTGTTGATCCCTGACACGACGAGATCGGGCCTCGTTTCGAGCATGCCGGTGAGCGCGATATGCACCGAGTCGGTTGGCGTGCCGTTCACGAAGTTGAAACCGTTAGCCGACTGATGCACGCTCAATGGCCGCGACAACGTGAGCGAGTTGGACGAGCCGCTGCAGTTCTGCTCCGGCGCCATCACCGTTACTTCGCCGAGCGGCTGCAAGGCGTCGTGCAGCACGTTGATGCCGCGCGCCAGGTAGCCGTCGTCGTTGCTGAGTAGGATTCGCATCCGGCGATTGTAACCGAGGAAACATGACGCGCCCACGCTTTGCGGGGTCGCGCACAGACAGCCGTCTGCCCTACACTTGGCGCCAGCCCATCAAGGAGGACACATGCGCGCCGTTCGATGCAACCAACACGGATTACCCGATACGCTCACCGTCGAAACGCTGCCGGATTTGCACCCCGAAGCCGGGGAAATCGTCATCGATGTGAAGGCCGCGAGCGTGAATTTTCCCGATGTACTGATCATCCAGAACAAGTACCAATTCAAACCGCCGCTGCCATTTACGCCGGGTGCGGAACTCGCGGGAATCGTGCGTGAGGTGGGTGCGGGCGTCACGCGCGTGAAACCTGGCATGCGCGTCGCGGCTTACACCGCGCAAGGGGCATTCGCGCAACAGGCGCGTGCTCGGGAAACGGATTGCGTCGTGCTGCCTGACGACGTCGACCTCGCGCTCGCCGCGGCCTTCACGCTTGCCTACGGCACGTCCTATCACGCGCTCGTGGATCGCGGCGCGCTCAAGTCGGGCGAGACGCTCCTCGTGCTCGGCGCGGCGGGCGGCGTCGGCGTCGCGGCCATTCAGATCGGCAAGATTCTCGGCGCGCGCGTGATCGCGGCGGCATCGAGCGCGGAAAAGCTCGCGTTCTGTCGCGAGCAAGGCGCGGATGAAATCATCGACTATCGAAACGAAGACTTGCGCGAGCGCGTCAAGGCGCTCACCCATGGCCAAGGTCCCGATGTCATATTCGATCCGGTGGGCGGCGCCTATGCCGAACCGGCGTTTCGCAGCATCGGCTGGCGCGGGCGTTATCTCGTGGTCGGCTTCGCCAACGGCGAGATCCCGAAGCTGCCGCTCAACCTCGCGTTGTTGAAGGGCGCGAGCATCGTCGGCGTGTTCTGGGGCGATCACATGCGCCGCGAACACGCGATCGCCGATACCGAATTTGCCACCATGGTGGACTGGATCAAGGACGGCAAGTTGCTGCCGGTGGTGACCAAACGCTATCCGCTCGATGCAACCGCGCAAGCCCTCGATGACATGATGAACCGGCGCGTGACGGGGAAGATCGTGATCGAGCCTTGAGGCGCTTCGAAGGTTGGTCGTGGGCCACGGTGCATGCGCGACGCCCTGCCCCATGCGCAAGCCGGCACCGGTGTCGCGGCCATCTTCGGGCCGCCGCGAGAGTTCGCGTTTTTTACGCGTAACGACTTCCTCAGATCACGTTCGCCGCACGCAACCGCGCGATGTCGTCCTCGGCATACCCAAGCGACCGAAGCACTTCGTCCGTATGTTCACCGAGTTGCGGCCCGAGCCAGCGCGTCTCGCCAGGCGTCTCGGACAGCTTCGGCGTCACGTTGGGCAGCGTGATCTCACGGCCGTCCTGCCACGGAAAACGCTGCAGCATTTGACGCGCGATGTACTGCGGATCGGTGAACATGTCGGCCACGCTGTAGATACGGCCAGCGGGCACATCGGCGGCGTTGAGCACGGCGAGTGCCTCGTCGATACTGCGCGTCGACAACCACGCGGCGATGGCATCGTCGATTTCCTGCGTGCGCGGCACGCGGCCATCGTTCGAAGCGAGCGCGGGATCGTCGGCGAGATCGGCGCGGTCGATTGCCGTCATCAACCGCTTGAAAATGGGATCGCTATTGCCGCCAATGACGATGCTGCCGTCGCGGCACGGATAGGTATTCGACGGCACGATGCCCGGCAGCGACGCGCCGGTGCGCTCGCGCACCATGCCATAGACGCCGTACTCGGGCACCACGCTTTCCATCATGTTGAAGACGGCTTCGTAGAGCGCGACATCGACCACCTGCCCTTTGCCGCCATTCACCTGCCGATGATGCAGCGCCATCAACGCGCCGATCACGCCGTGCAGCGCGGCAATGGAGTCGCCAATGGAAATGCCGATGCGCGGCGGCGGTAACTCGGGATAGCCCGTGATATGACGCAAGCCGCCCATCGATTCGGCGATCGCGCCAAAGCCCGGTCTGTCGCGATACGGCCCGGTCTGGCCGTATCCCGAGAGCCGCACCATCACGAGACCGGGGTTTTCGGCAGAAAGCACCTCATAGCCGAGCCCAAGTTTTTCGAGCAAGCCCGGCCGAAAATTTTCGACGACGATATCCGCTTCTTTCGCCAGCCGCCGCACGATCTCCTTGCCCTCTTCGGCCTTCAGATTGATCGTCACGGACTTCTTGTTGCGCGCCTGTACCGCCCACCAGAGCGACGTTCCGCCCACTTCGGGATACAGCTTGCGCCACTTGCGCAGCGGATCGCCGCCCTTCGGATCTTCGATCTTGATGACATCCGCGCCGAATTCGCCCATGAAGCGCGCCGCGAACGGTCCCGCGATGAGCGTGCCGAGTTCCAGCACCTTGACGCCGGCAAGCGGGCCCGTCGATGCGGTCATGTCGTTCGTCTCCGCCAATTTTTAAAGTGGGATGTCGAGTGGCTTGAAGCGCGGCGTGCCGTCGGCGAGCGTCTCGTTGAACATCGCGGCGGGCCGCACCCACAAACCGCGATCATGCGGCCAGAGATGCTCGTAGACGATCATGGCTTCCTCGGTTTCCGAGTGCCGCGCGACGCCGATCACGCGATACAGCCCGCCCTTGTAATGTCGATGCGTCGCGAGCGCGAGTGCTTCGGTTTCTGTCATCGATGCAGTCCTTGATCTTTTCTCACACCGAGCGGCGGTCGAGCATCGCGCGGGCGATGGTGCCGGCATCGACGTATTCGAGTTCGCCGCCCACCGGTACGCCGCGCGCGAGCCGCGTGACCTTCAGCCCTTTAGACTTGAGCGTCTGTGCCAGATAGTGCGCGGTCGCCTCGCCTTCGTTGGTGAAGTTGGTGGCAAGCACCACTTCATTCACGGTGCCGTCGAGCGCGCGGTTGATGAGCCGCTCGAAGTGAATTTCCTTCGGCCCGATGCCGTCGAGCGGACTCAGCCGGCCCATCAACACGAAGTAGAGCCCGCGATACGTGAGCGTCTGCTCCAGCATGATCTGATCGGCCGGCGTCTCGACGACGCATAGAAGCGCGGAATCGCGTTCTTCGTCGCTGCATACTTCGCAGATGTCGGCTTCGGTGAAGGTATTGCACTTCTCGCAGTGCTTCAGATGCCCGGTCGCGAACAACAGCGCGTTGCCGAGTTTGTCGGCGCCCGCGCGGTCGTGCTGCATCAGGTGATACGCCATGCGCTGCGCCGACTTCGGGCCGACGCCGGGCAGCGCACGCAGCGCTTCGACGAGCGCCGACAAGGCGGATGGTTGTTTCATGTGTCCTCATGGGCGGGCCGAAAGCGCGGCAAACGCCGCGTGCGCCTTCGGCCACGCGCTTAAAACGGCAGCTTGAAGCCGGGCGGCATGGGCATGCCGGCCGTCATGCCGCCCATCTTTTCCTGCGTGGTGGCTTCGGCCTTGCGCACGGCGTCGTTGAACGCGGCGGCAACCAGGTCTTCGAGCATGTCCTTGTCGTCGGCGAGCAGGCTCGGGTCGATCTGCACGCGGCGCACGTCGTTCTTGCAGGTCATCGTCACCTTGACGAGACCGGCGCCGGACTGGCCTTCGACCTCGATCAGCGCGAGCTGATCCTGCATCTTCTTCATGTTTTCCTGCATTTGCTGAGCTTGCTTCATCAGCCCGGCGAGTTGGTTCTTCATCATGATTCGGCTCCTTGAAACGGATAGTGCGTATGACGGGCAGACGCTCAGGCGAAAATGCCCGTGCGCCCGGTTGATTCGTTCGCGGCGCGGCTTCTGACGGCGCGCCTCGCGGGATGGCTTATCTTACAGAAGACGCGCCCGAAGGATTCGCGCCCGTTGCGGCAACCGGCTTGATCGATCCCTGCACGATGCTCGCGCCGAAATCGCGAATGAGCGATTGCACGAACGGGTCTTGCCTGATTTCCTGCTCGGCTTGCTGCTGGCGTTTAGCGCGTTCGGCGGCGTCGAGCGCGGCGGCGGTGCGGCGTGCGGGCGCAACCGACACATTGACCTCGAGCGCGCGGCCGAGTTTCTCCGTGAGCGCGGTCTTGAGCTTGGCGACTTGCGCGGCGTCCGCGTATTGCGGCACGGGAACGACGAGCGTGAGCGAACTGGCGTCGCAGGCGGTCAGTTCGCTGTTGAACGCGAGCTGGTATGCGATGCCCTTGAGCGGCAGATCGACCGCGAGCGTCGCCCATTCTCCCGCGATGCCGATAGCGTCGAGCGGCACGGCGGGCGGCAGCGGCGTGGCGTCGATCTTCGGCGCGGGCTTCGCCGCGGGCGCGGGTTCGTTGCCGAAGCGCATGTCGTCCGGTGCGTTATCGAACGCGGGCATGTAGCCGTCGTCGGGAGCGGCGGAGAAGTATTCATCCTCCGATCCGGGTGGCGGGTAGTCGTCGGGCGGCATGTCTTCCCAAGGAGGGATGACCTTGGGGATTGCTTTCGCGTTGGCGTCATTGCCGGCGCGAGCGGTATTGTCGACGCTGGCGTTCGTGTTGGTGTTGGCGCTACCGTTGCCCTTGCTGTCGACGCGAACGTTGCCGCCCACGCCGGCGCTGCGCCCGCGAACGCCATTGTCGAGGCCGACGTTGCTCCCGCCAATGGCATCAGCACCCGCGTTGTCTGCCGCGGGCGTCGCCTGTAAGTCAGAGCCCGCGCTGGCGCGCGGCGCGACGCGGCGCGGCGTCGGCACGGGAACCGAGGGCTTCGGCACGGCAAGTTTCGTTGCAGCAGGAGCGCCCGCTGGCGCGGCCGCCGCGCCTCTTCCACCGCGATCCGATGAAAGTCGCATGCCCGCACTACGCAATACTTCGAGCGCATCCCTCGCGCCACCTGCGGCGCTGCGCGGCGCGACTGATCCGGCAGACGGCGACGCGGTTTCGGACGCGCCATTATTAGAAGCCTCGTCTACAGCTTGCCGAGCCGCGGCAGACAGCGGCGCCGATGCGACTGGCACTTCGTCGGACACAACGTCTCGTGCATTCCCGACAGCAGATGGCGTATTGGCCTGAACGATCTGTCCTGTGCCTTGCGCGAGCGGCGATTCGGCGGCCTCAGCTACAGAAGGCGACTCGGCAGAGTCGGCCTTCCGCACATCTGAAGATGCGGCGCTCGGCGTGGCCGAATCGAAGTCTTTCCGCGCCACTGGTGCATCGCTTGAAGATGCGATGGTGTTCAGAGGCGCGGCCGAATCGGCAGCGGCAATATCCCGTGCGCCTGAAGGCGTGGCGCTATCTGCAACAGGAGCGGGATTGGCAGTGGCCGTCTGCGCGCCTGAAGATGCGGCGCTGTCCGACACTAAAGCTGAATAACCGACGTCCGCTCTCGATGCGCTTGACAAGCCAGCCATGTTTGCAAGCGCAGTCGAATCGCCAGAGGTCGCGTTCTTTGCGCCCGAAGGAGCGGCACTTCCTCCGTCCCGCAAGTCCGCGGAACCGGCGTAAGCCGCACGCGATGCCGCATCCGCCATCGCCGATTCTCGTGCATCGGATGCGCCGACTGGCTTCGCGACTGATTCAGCCGATTCGACGCTGCGCTTCGCTTCAGCGCCCGCAAGCTCGTCGGATGCGTCACGTGGCCCGACCTTCGCCGAGCTCGCAGACCGTGCGCCGTGCTTATCCAATGTCGAAACAGCCGCTTCACCCCACTCAGCCAACTTCTCAAAAGAACGGTCGCTAATCTGGTGCCGCGCGCCCGCTCGATCCGCCAAAACTCCATCGCGAGCCACCGGTGCCGGCGCCACGGCCCGCTCCGCCATAGCTCCCGCGAGCGCCGCATTGCGCGCGCCCTTCACGCTTTGCGGCGCGCTCACCACGAGCCCGCCACCGCCACCTCCGCCCGGCCCGCCAGCGGGTTCGAACGCGAGCATGCGCAGAAGCGTCATGGTGAAGCCCGCGTATTCATCCGGCGCGAGGCCCAGCTCGCTGCGCCCGACGGTCGCGATCTGATAGAACAACTGAACCTGTTCGGCCGACAAGCCCTCGGCGAATCGACGAATATCTCCCGCCTCCGGCCACTCGTCCAGCACCGATGCCGGCGCGAACTGCGCCCACGCAATCCGATGCAGCAAGCTCGCCAGATCCTGCAACGCGGTCGAGAACGATAGACTGCGCAAAGCCATTTCATCGGCGATGGCGAGCACGCCCGCGCCATCGCTTGCGGCGAGGGCATCGAGCAGGCGGATCAGATAGCTTTGATCCAGCGCGCCGAGCATGCCGCGCACGGCTTCCTCGGTCACCTGATTGGCCGAATAGGCGATAGCCTGATCGGTCAGCGAAAGCGCGTCGCGCATGCTGCCGTCCGCCGCGCGCGACAACAACCGCAGCGCCTGCACTTCGAAAGCAATGCTCTCTTGCTGGAGGATGTTCTCCAGATGCGACACGATATGTCCCGCGGGCATCTGCTTCAGATTGAACTGGAGGCAGCGCGACAGCACGGTGACCGGAATCTTCTGCGGATCGGTCGTGGCGAGAATGAACTTCACATGCGGAGGCGGCTCTTCCAACGTCTTCAACATGGCGTTGAACGCGTGGTTCGTGAGCATGTGCACTTCGTCGATCATGTAGACCTTGAAGCGCGCGTCGACCGGTGCATAAACCGCGCGCTCGAGCAGCGCCGCCATTTCGTCGACACCGCGATTGCTCGCCGCATCCATTTCGACGTAATCGACGAAACGGCCTTCGTCGATTTCCCGGCAAGCGCGGCACACGCCGCACGGCTTCGAGGTCACGCCGGTTTCACAGTTGAGCGCTTTTGCAAAGATGCGCGAAAGCGTGGTCTTGCCGACGCCGCGCGTACCCGTGAAAAGATACGCGTGATGCAGGCGGCCACCGTCGAGCGCGTGCGTGAGCGCACGAACGACGTGCTCCTGGCCGACGAGCGACTCGAACGATTTCGGCCGCCATTTGCGTGCGAGAACTTGATAGGTCATGCGCGAAATTGTATCAGCAACGACTAGCGGCAAACGCCGCCGAAAGCGGCTGTCCGGCGCATCCGGAGCACGCGTGAAGATGCGGATTCAAGTCGCGTAGATGCGAGCGAATCGACTAAAAACCAGAGGAGAGTGAAGCAGGAAACCGCGGAGATTGAAGCCGGAAAAACGCAAATAAAGCGGAAGGTGACGAGCCCGACCCTCGGCACTGGTGGAAAGCGGCTGTGGCTGCTTCGTTCCCGACCTGACCAGGTTGACCGCGCCACCATGCGAGGAGGCCCGTCACGTCGAATCATATCACGCCGATAGCCGCGCCCGATAGACCTCGCGAGCACGTCGCCGACTGCATGCGGCTCCGCTCTTGCATTGCCCGAATGCGCCTCCAGTTGAGCAATGAAGGGCTGCGCGACGGCGCCTATCGGCATCGGCGACAGATAGCAAATTAAGCTAAGATGAGCGTTGAATCACGTGCGGCGCATGCTTCATCGTCCATGCGGCCAGTCCGCAAGGCTCGTCAGACGTGGTAAGCCGGCTTCGTCTCGCCCAAGCGGCGACGAAAATCTTTTACTGTTTTGGTGTATCGTGGCGAGCATTCAAACGCGGGCCTCGAATCAATAGAGGTATTCAGACAATGAGCGAATCAATCAAGCACATCAGCGACGCATCTTTCGAACAAGACGTCGTCAAGTCGGACAAACCTGTTCTGCTCGATTTCTGGGCCGAGTGGTGCGGTCCGTGCAAGATGATTGCCCCGATCCTCGATGAAGTCGCAAAGGATTACGGCGATCGCCTGCAAATCGCGAAGATCAACGTCGACGAGCATCAATCGACGCCGGTGAAGTTCGGCGTGCGCGGTATCCCCACGCTGATCCTGTTCAAGAACGGCGCAGTGGCCGCGCAGAAGGTCGGCGCGCTGTCGAAGTCGCAGTTGACCGCGTTCCTGGACAGCAACCTGTAATAGCTCGACCGGTTCGGAGCCAGCATCGTCGGCCTTTGAACCGCGCTTGAACCACAGCGCCGATGTTGTCCACCGACAACATCGGCGCCAAAGCCCCGCCCCCGGCCAACCTAAGGCTCGCGTCGCGTGTGCTATGCTAGAATTACAAGAGTTCAAGAAGTACTAAGTCCTAGAGCGGTTCCGCTCACCTCTTCTCCCAAATCTTTCTGTCGTACCTCTTCTCCCTGGCGGGAAATCCGTATGCATTTATCCGAGCTCAAGTCTCAGCACGTGTCTGCACTGATCGAGATGGCCAATGGCCTCGAGATCGAAAATGCGAACCGCCTGCGCAAGCAGGAACTCATGTTCGCCATACTTAAAAAGCGCGCCAAGGGTGGCGACACGATTTTCGGCGACGGCACGCTTGAAGTGCTGCCCGACGGCTTCGGCTTCTTGCGTTCACCCGAGACTTCGTATCTCGCGAGTACGGACGACATCTATATCAGCCCGTCGCAGATTCGCCGCTTCAATCTGCACACCGGCGACACCATCGAAGGCGAAGTGCGCACGCCGAAAGACGGCGAGCGCTATTTCGCGCTGGTGAAGGTCGACAAAGTCAACGGGCAGCCGCCCGAGGCCTCGAAACATAAGATCATGTTCGAGAACCTCACGCCGCTGCATCCGAATAAGCCGTTGCCGCTCGAGCGCGAAATGCGCGGCGAGGAAAACGTCACCGGCCGGATCATCGACATGATCTCGCCTATCGGCAAGGGCCAGCGCGGTCTGCTCGTGGCGTCGCCGAAGTCGGGCAAGACGGTGATGCTTCAGCACATCGCGCATGCCATCAAGTCGAACCACCCGGATATCGTGCTGTTCGTGCTGCTCATCGACGAGCGTCCGGAAGAAGTCACGGAAATGCAGCGTTCGGTCAAGGGCGAAGTGATCGCTTCCACCTTCGACGAACCTGCCGCGCGCCACGTCCAAGTCGCGGAAATGGTGATCGAAAAGGCCAAGCGCCTGGTCGAAATGAAGCACGATGTCGTGATTCTGCTCGACTCCATCACGCGTCTCGCACGCGCCTACAACACGGTCGTGCCGGCCTCTGGCAAGGTGCTGACGGGCGGTGTCGACGCCAACGCGCTGCAGCGTCCGAAGCGCTTCTTCGGCGCCGCGCGCAATATCGAGGAAGGCGGGTCGCTCACGATCATCGGCACCGCGCTGATCGAAACCGGCAGCCGCATGGACGACGTGATCTACGAAGAGTTCAAGGGCACCGGCAACATGGAAGTGCACCTGGAACGGCGTCTCGCGGAAAAGCGCGTGTATCCGTCGATCAATCTGAACAAGTCGGGCACGCGCCGCGAGGAACTGCTGATCAAGCCGGACCTGCTGCAAAAGGTTTGGGTGCTGCGCAAGTTCATTCACGACATGGACGAAGTTGAAGCCATGGAATTCCTGCTCGACAAGATCCGTCAGACGAAGAGCAATTCCGAGTTCTTCGACTTGATGCGGCGTGGTGGCAGCTGATTTGCCATTCGCTTCTGCGTCGAGAAAAAACCGCCTGCCTTCGGTCAGGCGGTTTTTTTATGTCGTCACTGTCGGCTGATGTCGATTCGCGTTTGCCGGCCCCTCTATCCGCGTGGCGACAGCTCCAGCCGATCCCGCAAGCAGCGCATTTTGCCCACGGTCGTCCCCCATCCGTACAATCCGGTCTATCGCGCTTCCAACGCCTCAATCGATGACCAATCCCTTCACCCGCTGGTTCGGCGCGCAACGCCGCGAGCGCACGCTGCGCAAATACGCGATCGACGAAAGCCTGTGGCGGCGCACCCTCGATGCGTATCCGTGCTTCGGCCACCTGAATCCTGCCGACCTCGAACGTCTGCGCGAGACCGCGAGTCTCTTCATCGCGCAAAAGGAATTTTCGACCGCGCACGATCTCGAACTGACCGACGCCATGATCGTCTCCATCGCCGCGCAAGCCTGCCTGCCCGTCCTCAACCTCAGTCTCGACCTTTATCGCGGCTGGGTCGGCGTGATTGTCTATCCGGGCGAGTTCGTCATCAAAAAGACGGTGGAAGATCAGGACGGCGTCGTGCACGAAGTGGAACACGATGCCAGCGGCGAAGCATGGGAAGGCGGCCCGGTCGTGCTCTCGTGGGAAGATGCCCAGATGGCCGATGGCGCCGACGCCTACAACGTGGTGATCCACGAATTCGCCCACAAGATCGACATGGTGAACGGCGAGGCCGATGGTCATCCGCCGCTCTATCGACGCTGGCACGCGCCGCTCGACTCGACCGCATGGGCCGATGTCTTCGATAACGCCTATGACCGATTCTGCGCCCGCGTCGACGCGGTGCCGCAGCGCCGTTTCGGCCGCTTCGAGCGCGAATCGCTGATCGATCCCTACGCGACGGATCATCCATCCGAGTTTTTCGCGGTCTGCAGCGAGGCGCTGTTCGTTACGCCGAAACCCTTCGAAGCGGAGTATCCCGAGTTGTATCGCCTGCTTGCGCGCTATTACCGGCAGGACCCGGCGGGTGTCGACGCCCTCGTCTAAAGCTTCCCAAAAAGATGTCAAGGGTCTGATTTTCTGGCATAATCGCCGTTTTTCGACCCTAGGCAAGTGACTCGCACGAGCGCCTTGAACCCAAGACGCAACGGGTTGGCTACCGCCAGATACCAGGAAAGACCATGAAAGAAGGCATTCACCCGAATTATCGCGAAGTTTTGTTCGTCGACATGTCGAACGACTTCCGTTTCGTGACCCGCTCGACCATCCAGACGCGCGAAACCGCCGAATTCAACGGCAAGTCGTACCCGCTCGCGAAGATCGAAGTGTCGTCGGAATCGCATCCGTTCTACACCGGTCAGCAAAAGATCATGGACACGGCAGGCCGCGTCGAGAAGTTCAACAACAAGTTCGCTCGCTTCTCCACCAAGAAGTAAGACGGACCACCGCTTCAGCAAAAAGGGCAGCTCTGGCTGCCCTTTTTTGTCTCTGCCGTTTCCATGATGCTGCACGGCAAAACGGTAAGGGTTGTTGCACGGCGTTACCGCGAGCCCGTCGACACTGACGCACTCCGAGGCGCGCGTCTACAATGCCGGATGCTCTGGCCCCCGCCGCGCTTGCACGCACCTGGCAACCTACCCGCACGCACCAACGCACGGCGCACTGCCCGTTTCTCTCGATAAGCCCTCACGCATGCGATCTGTCGTTCGTCTGACCGCCTCCGCCACCAGCGCCCTGCCGCGCTGGCTGCTGCTCGCCATCTGTATCGTCTACGCGTCGTTCGGGCTGTTCGGCCGCGACCCGTGGAAGAACGAGGACGCGGCGGGCTTCGGCGTGATGTGGACGATGGCCAACGGCGACGCGCGCGACTGGCTGCTGCCCAATCTCGTCGGCAAGGCGCTCACGGGCGACGGCCCGCTGATGTACTGGCTCGGGGCATCGTCGATCCGGATCCTGAGTCCGTGGGTCGATGCCAGCAACGCCTCGCGCGTGGTCACGGGCCTGCTCTTCACCATCGCGTGCGCGTTCGTCTGGTACACGGCCTATCTGCTTGGCCGGCGCGACGAAGCCCAGCCATTCAAATACGCGTTCGGCGGCGAACCCGAGCCGCGCGACTACGGCCGCACGCTCGCCGACGGCGCCTTGCTGATTCTCCTTGCCTGCTTCGGGCTCGCCGAGCGCGGTCACGAAACCACGCCGCAGCTCGCGCAGTTCGCCGGCACCGCGATGCTCATCTACGGCCTCGTTCGCAGCATCGACAAGCCGATTCACGGTGCGCTCGTGTGGGGCGCGGCAATCGGCGTGGTCGGCTTGTCGAGCTCGCCCGTGCTGGTGTTCGCGCTTTTGCTATGCACGCTTGCAATGACCATCATCGTGCGTCAGGTGCGCGCCGCGCCGCTGCTGATCTACGGCCTGCCCGTCGCCGTCGTGCTGATCGCCGTGTGGGTGCTGCCGACGCTGCATTTCTTCCCCGACGACGGCGAATGGTGGCTGCGTCAATGGTGGCGCAACAGCTTCGATACTTTCTCCGGGCCGCCGTCGCTCGTGTTCGGCTACGCGATGAAGAACCTGCCGCTCTTCACCTGGCCCGCCTGGCCGCTTGCAATCTGGGCCTTCGTGAGCTGGGGCGGCATGCGCCGCTCGCCGCACGTCGCCGTGCCCTTGTCCGTGATCGGACCGCTGCTCGTGCTCGTCGTGCTGCAGGCGCGCGAAACCAATCGCCTCTTCTTGCTGCTGCTGCCGCCGCTGTCCGTGCTCGCGACTTTCGCGCTGCCGACCTTGAAACGCGGCGCGATCAACGCGATCGACTGGTTCGCCATGCTCAGTTTCACGATCATCGGCACGCTCGTCTGGCTCGTGTGGACGGCCGGCATGTTCGGCTTTCCCGCGCCCATGGCCCGCAATCTCGCGCGCCTCGCGCCCGGTTTTCATCCTGAATTCAAGCTCATTTCGTTCGTCTGCGCGGTCGCGGTGACGGCGTGCTGGTTCCTGCTCGCGCGCTGGCGGCTTGCACGCCATCCGAAGGTGCTGTGGCGCAGCGTCGTGCTATCGAGCGCGGGCACCACGCTGATGTGGGTCTTGCTCATGACTTTATGGCTGCCGGTCGTCAACTACAGCCGGACGTATCGCGATGTCGCGGAGCAGATTGCCGATCATCTTCCGCCCGACTACAACTGCATCTCGCCCGCGCGTCTCGGCGACGCGCAGATCGCCACCTTCGCGTACTTCGGCGGCATGCACTTCGCGTTCGACGAAGATTGCGACGTGGTGCTGCGTCAGGATCGCGCGGATTACGGCGATCCGCCGTCCATCTCGGCGTTCGAATGGAAGCTCGTCTGGGAAGGCCGGCGCGTGGCCGACCGCGACGAGCGCTTCCGCCTCTACGTGCGCATTGCGCGCCCCACGCCGCCGGTCAAGAAGCCGCTGCGTCCGAAAAGCCTGCGCCGGGTGCAATAACGCATGGGCGCCGCCGTGTCTTCCAAAGCCGCCACGGGCATGCTGAGCGATGTCCGCAAGATCGGCGCGCTTGCCTGGCCCGTGCTGATCGGCCAGCTTGCGGTGATCGCGTTCGGCGTGATCGATACCGCGATGGTCGGCCGCTTCTCCGCCACCGATCTCGCGGCGCTCGGGCTCGGTTCGTCCGTCTATATCTCGGTGTATATCGGCTTGACGGGCATTCTCGTCGCGCTCCAGCCGATTGCCGGGCAACTCTTCGGCGCGGGCCGCGAGGCGGAAATCGGCGAGGAAACGCGGCAGGCGCTGTGGCTCGCTTCGGTACTCATGGTGATCGGCTTCGTGCTGCTCTACTTTCCCGAACCGCTGCTGAGTCTCGCGAAAGCGCCGCCCGCGCTGCATGACCGCACGGTGGACTACTTGCGCATTCTCTCGTTCGGGCTGCCCGCGAGTCTCGTGTTTCGCGTGTATAGCTCGCTGGCGAACGCGGTCGGCAAACCGCGGCTCGTGATGTTTCTACAAGTCGGCGGGCTCGTGCTCAAGTTTCCGCTCAATACCTGGTTCATCTTCGGCGGTTTCGGCGTGCCCGCGCTCGGCGGTCCCGGCTGCGCGCTTGCGAGCACGCTCATCAACTGGGCGCTCGCCATCGGCGGAATCACGGTGCTGCTGCGCGTGGAATTCTTCCGGCCGTTCGGCATCTTCGCGCGCTTTTGCTGGCCCGTGTGGAAGCGGCAGATGGCGCTGCTGCGTCTCGGCATTCCGATGGGGCTTTCGTATCTCATCGAAGTGACGTCGTACACGTTCATGGCGCTCTTCATCTCGCGCTTCGGCACGACCACGCTCGCGGGACATCAGATCGCGGGCAACCTCGGCGCGGTGCTCTACATGACGCCGCTTGCCATCGGGATCGCGTCGTCGACGCTGGTGTCGCAGGCGCTCGGCGCAAAGCGTCTGGACGACGCGGCCTCGATCTCGCGGCACGGCATCGGCATGGCGTGCGTGCTGGCGCTGGTGTACGGCGTGATCCTGCTTGCCGCGCGGCCGCAGATCATCGCCGCCTACACGCCCGACGCCCACGTGATCGCCGCCGCGATGCCGCTCGTCTTCATCATCTTCTTCTATCACCTCTGCGACGCGCTGCAGATCACCACGGCGTTCATCCTGCGGGCCTACAAGGTCACGCTCGTGCCGACCGTCATCTACGCGATCGCGCTGTGGGGCATCGGCCTCGGCGGCGGCTATCTGCTCGGCTTCGATGTCGGCGGCATGGTGCCCGAGTGGCTGCAAGGCGCGCGCGGCTTCTGGATAGCCAATACGGTGAGTCTCGGCGTGGCGGGCATCGGCCTCTTTCTGTACTGGCGGCGCGTGAGTACGCGGCATCGCAACTTAGCGACGCGCTGAGAATCGTCGAAATGCGTCAACGCAACCGATTCGTCGCAAGAATGGCGTAGGGCTCCAGTAGAATCGCGCGGACAAGAATTACTCGGAACGAGTGGATGAGCCGCGTCATGAAAAAACAAAAATGGATTCTGGCCGCAACCACCCTCATCGCCGCATTCGGCATGAGCGTCGCGATGTATCGGGCCGATGCCGCGCGCGTCGTGACCGTGTCGCCACAAGGCAAGGTCGCGCAAGTGCGTCAGGTCGTCGTGAAGTTCGACGAAGCCATGATCGCGTTCGGCAGTCCGAGCGCCGCCGCGCCCGGCAAGCTCGCCTGTAGCGGCGCGCCCGCCGCAGCCACCGCCGGCGGCGCGCGCTGGATCGACGAAAAAACCTGGGCCTACGATTTCAACGCGGACTTGCCGCCAGGAGTGCGCTGCGGCATCGACCTCAACAGCGGCCTGAAATCCAGCGCGGGCAACGCGCTGTCCGGTCCCAGCCACTTCGCGTTTCAGACGGGCGGGCCATTCGTTACGCGCGTCGAGCCGAGTTACGGCGATATCGAGGAAGACCAGACCTTCGTGCTGCGGTTGAACGGCCCGGCCACGCAAGCGTCGGTGCTCGATCACGTCTGGTGCGAATCGAGCGCACTCGGCAACCGCATTCCCGTAAGGACGGCCGACGACGCCACGCGCGGCGCGCTTCTCAAACACTTCGGACTCGCTAGGGAAAGCGACCGCGTGCTCACGCTCGCATGCGGGCAAACGTTGCCGTCCGGCTCGAAAATGCAGCTCGTCTACGGCGCGGGCGTCACCGGGCCGAGCGGCATGCCCAACGATGTCGAGAAGCGCTTCGACTACAAGGTGCGCGATCCGTTTTCCGCGAGCTTCACGTGCGAACGGGAGAACGCGAACGCGCCCTGCACGCCGCTGCGCCCGCTCAGGCTCATGTTCACCGCGCCGATCAGCCGCGCCGACGCCCAGAAGTTCGCGTTGCGTGGTCCCAAAGGCACGGTCGCGCCGCACTTCGATGAAGACAGCAAGGACGCGGAAGTCGAAGCAGTAGAATTCGCCGCGCCGCTGCCGGAGCGCACCGATCTCACCATCGAGGCGCCCGCCAATCTCAAGGACGTGAGCGGCCGTACGCTCGCCAACGCCGACTTCTTCCCGCCCAAGACCGCGACCGCGCCCATGCCGCCGCTCGCGAAGTTCTCGTCGGGCACGTTCGGCATCATCGAGCGCTTTGCAGAGCCGGACATGCCCGCCATGTTGCCGGTCACGCTGCGCCATGTGGAAGCCGACCTGCACGTGCAAGGGCTCGACTCGGGCACCTCGCAGATCACCAAGCTCAGACTCGACGCCGATACCGACATCCGCCAATGGATGCGCAACGTCGATTTGTTCGACGGCATCGGCATGTCGCGCTCGTCGATCGAAGCGCGCATGCCCTCGCTTTTGAAGAACGGTATCGCGCCCGTCATCGTGCCGGAATCGGACGGCACCGTGAGCCGCGATCCGACCATCGACATTCGCTCGCTTTCGCTCTTGAGAAAGCGCGCGGGCGTCGAAACGCTCACGCTGCCCGCCGCCGATCCCAAGGCGCTGCGTCCCTTCGAAGTCGTCGGCATTCCGCTCGCGAAGCCGGGCTTCTATGTCGTCGAACTGGCGTCGCCGGCGCTCGGCGCGTCGTTGATGGGTCGGAACAAGTCGATGTTCGTGCGCACGTCGGTGCTCGTCACGAACCTCGGCGTGCACTTCAAGCAAGGGCGCGAGAACAGTCTCGTCTGGGTGACGACGCTCGACAAGGGCAAGCCCGTCGCCAATGCGGATGTACGCGTCACCGACTGCAACGGCGATCAAGTGGCCACCGGCAAGACCGATGCGCAAGGGCTCGCGACCATCGACAAACCGCTCGCGGCCATCCGCGAATGCAACGAGAACAGCTTGTCGTACGGCGGCTTCTTCGTCTCGGCGCGCGTTACCGATCCGGTCACCGGACCCGACATGGCCTTCGTGACCTCGGACTGGAATCGCGGCATCGAATCGTGGCGCTTCAACGTGCCGACCGACATGAGCACGAGCCGCACGGTACGCGCGCACACCATTTTCGATCGCACCTTGCTGCGCGCGGGTGAAACGGTGTCGATGAAGCACCTGATGCGCGTCGAAACGCTCAAGGGTTTCGGCTTCCCGCCGAAGTATCCGACGCGCGTGACGATTCGTCATATCGGCAGCGGACAGACGTGGCACATGCCGCTCGCGTGGAGCGCCGATCACAGCGCCGACTCGAGCTTTGCCATTCCCGCCGCGGCCAAACTCGGCGAATACAGCGTGACGCTCGATAACGGCGCGGCCAGCGACACCAACGACGCGAGCGACGACGGCGGCGAAGGCAGCAATGTCACGCAGTCGTACGAGACAGGCAGCTTCCGCGTCGAGGAATTCCGTCTGCCGGTGTTCAAGGGCACGGTCTCGGCGGGCGACAGCAAATCGGCCGGTCTGATCGCCGCGCAAGAAGCGCCGGTCGATGTCCACCTCGAATATGTGCAAGGCGGTCCAGCATCGAACCAGCGGGTGCAAGTGTCGGCGCTCGTGCGCGACACGTCGCCGCCCTTCGCTTCAGACTACGATGCATTCAGCTTCTCGCCGTATCGCAAACCCGTGGACGATGGCGCGAGCGCGCCCGCCGAGGACGAGGACAGCGAGCAGCAAACGGAGACCACGACGAAACTCGTCGCCGACAAGCTGCGCGTGACGCTCGATCGCAATGGCGACGGCAAGCTGATCGTGAAGCCGTTGCCCGCCGTCGATTCGCCCAAGCGTCTCGCGCTCGAAGCGAGCTTCGCCGACCCGAACGGCGAGATCCAGACCATCAGCGGCAGCGCCACGCTCTGGCCCGCCGCGGTCGCCGTGGGCGTGAAGGCGGCGCATTGGGCGTCGGTCGGCGGTTCGGTGCCGGTGCAAGCGCTTGCGCTCGATTTGCAGGGCAAGCCGCGCGCGGGCGTATCGGTCGAAATCAAGGGCATGGCGCGCGTGATGTCGAGTTCGCGCAAGCGCATGGTCGGCGGCTTCTACGCCTACGACAACCATTCCGAAACGAACGACCTGGGCACGCTTTGCAGCGGCAAGAGCGACGATCACGGCATCGTCTCGTGCGATGCCAAGCTCAAGACCGCCGGCAATATCGATCTGATCGCCGTCGCGAAAGACGGCGATGGCCGCACGGCCAACGCGAGCACGTCGGTCTGGGTCACGCGCGAAGACGAACTCTGGTTCGGCGGCGAGAACACGGACCGTATCGACGTGCTTCCGGAAAAGAACAGCTACGAGCCCGGCGAGACCGCGCGCTTCCAGGTGCGCATGCCCTTCCGCTCGGCCACTGCGCTCGTCGCGGTGGAGCGTGAAGGCATCATCGAAACCCATGTGGTCGAACTGAACGGCAAGGACCCGACCGTCGAACTGAAGGTCGAGCAAGCGTGGGGGCCGAACGTCTACGTGTCGGTGCTCGCGTTGCGCGGACGTATCCATGAAGTGCCGTGGTATTCGTTCTTCACGTGGGGCTGGAAAGCGCCGGTCGAATGGGCGCACGCGTTCTGGTATGAAGGCCGTCAGTATCAGGCGCCGACGCCGCTCGTCGATCTCTCGAAGCCGGCGTTTCGTTACGGGCTGGCATCGATCAAGGTGGGCACGGCATCGCACAAACTGGTGGTGAGCGTCACGCCGGACGCGAAGTCGTACTTGGTGCGCGCCAAGGCGCATGTGAAGGTCAAGGTCGCGTTGCCTGACGGCAAGCCCGCGCCCGCAGGCACGCAGATCGCGGTCGCGGCCGTCGATGAAGCCCTGCTCGAACTCATGCCCAACCAAAGCTGGAACGTGCTCGACGCGATGTTGCAGCAGCGCGCCTACGGCGTGGAAACATCGACCGCGCAGATGGAGATCATCGGGCGGCGGCACTTCGGACGCAAGGCGGTGCCAGCGGGCGGCGGCGGCGGACATAGCGCCACGCGCGAACTCTTCGATACGCTCCTGCTGTGGAATCCGCGCGTTACGCTCGATGCGAACGGAGAAGCATCCGTCGATGTGCCCCTGAACGACGCGCTCACGCGCTTTCGTATCGTCGCCATCGCGGCGGTGGGCGCGGGACGCTTCGGCACGGGCAGCGCATCGATTCAAAGCACGCAGGACTTGCAACTCATCTCCGGGTTGCCGCCGCTCGTTCGTGTGGGCGACGCATTCCATGCGCAGTTCACGCTGCGCAACACGACGCGGCGCACCATGCGCGTCGTCGTCACGCCGCACGCCGGTTCGCTCGCGCTCGATGCACGCACGGTGGAACTCGCGCCGGAATCGTCGCGGGAAGTTGCTTGGGACGTGACCACGCCCGACGTGCTCGGCATGAACGCATCGGCGAGTCTCGCCTGGGACGTGAGCGCGGTGGAGCAAGGCAGCGCTTCGGCCACGAAGCCCGCGAGCGATGCCGTCAAGCTGCAGCAGCGCGTCGTCGCGGCCATTCCGGTCACGACGCAGCAAGCGACCATCGCGCAGGTGGACGGCACGTTCAGCGTGCCCGTCGCGCCGCCCGCCGATGCGAGCACGTCGAGCAACGGCGCCGTGCGCGGCGGTATCGCGGTGTCCTTGCAGCCGAAGCTCGCGGACGGCTTGCCCGGCGTGCGACGCTGGTTCGAACGCTATCCGTATAACTGCCTCGAACAGCAGACTTCGCGCGCGCTCGGCCTCATGGACGCAGCGCAATGGCAAGCCGTGCTCACGCGCATGCCGTCGTATCTGGATCGCGACGGTCTCGCGAACTACTTCCCGCCCTACGACGACGAACGTCCGACCGGCAGCCCGACGCTCAGCGCGTACTTGCTCGCGGTATCGGACGAAGCGTCGAAGCTCGACCGCCGTTTTGCAATGCCCGCGGAATTGCGCGATCAGCTCGCCGCCGGTCTCGCGAATTTCGTCGACGGCAAGCTCGAACGCAAGTTCTGGGCGCCGCGCAACGACCTCGACTTCGAAAAGCTCGCCGCCATCGAAGCGCTTTCGCGCTACGGTCTCGCGCAGCCGCGCATGCTCGCTTCGATCACCGTCGCGCCGGATCAATGGCCGACCTCGGCCGTGCTCGACTACTACGCGATACTTTCGCGCGTGGACGGTATCGCCGATCGCGAAGCGAAGCGAGCGCAGGCCGAGCAGATCATCCGTGCGCGGCTCACGTATCAGGGCACGCGTCTCACGTTCTCGACCGAACGCGACGACGATCTCTGGTGGCTCATGACTGGCAGCGAAACCAACGCCGCGCGCACCGCACTCATCTTCGCAAACGCGCCCGCGTGGAAGGACGAGATGCCGCGCCTCGTGGCCGGCCTCCTCGCGCTGCAGAAAAACGGCGCATGGCAGACCACGACCGCCAATCTTTGGGGCTCGCTCGCGGTGGGACGCTTCTCGCAAATTTTCGAAAGCACGCCGGTCACGGGACGCACGAACATTGCGCTGGGCGCGGCGACGCAGAGCGTGGACTGGAGCGCTGCCGCGCCTGCATCGGCGTTGTCGTCGGCGACCCCGATCACTAAGAGTGTCAACACGCGCAGCAGCTTGCTGCCGTGGTCGACCGGCTCACTCACGTTGACGCAAGACGGCACGGGCAAACCTTGGGCGACCATCGAAAGCCTTGCGGCCGTTGCGTTGAAGGCGCCGTTCGCGGCGGGCTATCGCATCGTGAAGACGTTGACGCCGGTCGATGCCGCCGTGAAGGGCGTGCTCTCGCGTGGCGACATCGTGCGCGTGCATCTCGACATCGACGCGCAAAGCGACATGACCTGGGTCGTCGTCAACGATCCGATTCCCGCTGGCGCGACCATTCTCGGCTCCGGCCTCGGACGCGACTCGGAAGCGGCGACTTCCGGCGAGCAGCCGGATCGCGGTTCGTGGCCTGCCTTCGTGGAACGCGGTTTCGAAGGGTATCGCGCGTATTACGACTATCTGCCGAAGGGCAAGCTGCAAGTCGAATACACGATGCGGCTGAATAACGCCGGTTCGTTCGGCCTGCCGCCGACGCGTGTGGAAGCGCTCTATGCGCCGTCGTCGTTCGGCGCATTGCCAAACGCGACGGTCGTCGTGAAGCCGCTCGCCGCCAGCGCGAAGTGACGCCGTGAAGCGCGCCTTGTGCTTTCTGATCGGCTGCGTCGTGGCAACGGCGGCGTGCGCGTCGCCGAGCTTCGACGAGGTGCGCGCGAACTGGCGCAGTTCCGACTGGGTGCTGTTGTCGCGCGATGGCGAACCGCTGCAACGCACGCGTGTCGATACGCACGCGCGGCGCGGCGACTGGGTTGCGCTTGCGGATGTCTCGCCCGCGTTGCGTGAGGCCATCGTGGTTTCGGAAGACAAGCGCTTCTACGACCACGCGGGCGTCGACTGGCGCGGCGCGGCGGCGGCGGCATGGGCGAATCTTTGGAACACGCGCACGCGTGGCGCATCGACGGTGACGATGCAGCTCACCGGACTCATCGACGACGATAACGGCAAGCCGAACGGCCGCCGCAATATCGGCGAAAAAGCGCAGCAGACAGTAGGCGCGCTATGGCTCGAACGGAGCTGGCGCAAGGACCAGATTCTCGAGGCGTATCTGAATCTCGTGCCGTTTCGCGGCGAGATCGTGGGTTTATCGGCGTTGTCGCGGACGCTTTTCAACAAGGCGCCGTCCGGGCTCGATGAACGCGAGGCCGCGCTCGCCGCCGCGCTCGTGCGCGCGCCGAATGCGCGTTATGACAAGGTCGCGTCGCGCGCCTGCGTCATCTTGCGCGACATGCAGGCTTTGCATACGAGCGACAAGACGCACGCGAACGACCCGTGCGTCAACCTGGACAGCTATGTGCAACTGACGCTCACACGCACCGCGTCGACGCCGGGCTTCGCACAAGGCGACGACGCGCTCGCGCCGCATTTCGCGCGGCGCGTTGCAAGCGAAACGCATCCCAAGGCGGGCGATCGCGTGCGCTCGACGCTCGATGCGCATGTGCAGCGCTTCGCGCGCGACACGCTCGCGCGCACGCTTGCCGAACTCAACGCGCGGGCTCATCCGCGCAATGTGCACGACGCGGCGGCGGTGGTGATCGACAACGCATCCGGCGATGTGCTCGCGTGGGTCGGTTCGGCGGGCGGCTTGTCGAACGCGCCCGAAGTCGATGCGGTGCTCGCCGCGCGGCAGGCCGGCTCGACGCTCAAGCCGTTTTTGTATGCGCAGGCCATCGACGAAAAACGCCTGACCGCGGCCACGCTGCTCGACGACGCGCCGCTCGATCTCGCCACCGGCGGCGGCCTCTATATTCCACAAAACTACGATCACGACTTCAAGGGCTGGGTGAGCGTGCGTACGGCGCTCGGGTCGTCGCTCAACGTACCGGCAGTGCGCGCGCTCGTGCTCGTCACGCCGCATCGCTTTGCAAAGACGCTGGTCGCGCTCGGTCTGCCGCTTACGCAAGCGGGCGATTATTACGGCTTCAGCCTCGCGCTCGGCAGCGCGGATGTCACGCTGGCCACGCTTACCAATGCGTATCGCGCGCTGGCCAACGGCGGTGTCGCGCGGCCGTCGTTCGATCTTGCGAGCCACGCTGCCGCGCCTGCGGGAAAGCGCGTGTTCAGCCCGGAGGCGAGTTTCATCGTCACGGACATGCTCGCCGACAACAACGCGCGCACGCGCACCTTCGGTTTCGACAGCGTGCTCGCCACGCGCACTTTCAGCGCGGTCAAGACCGGCACCAGCAAGGACATGCGCGATAACTGGGCCGTCGGTTTCACTTCGCGATACACCGTCGGCGTGTGGGTCGGCAATGCCGATGGCGCGCCTATGTGGGACGTCTCCGGCGTCACCGGCGCGGCGCCCGCGTGGAATGCGCTCGTCGGCTATCTGCATCGGCGAGCCGCCAGCCACGCGCCGACTGCGCCGTCGGGCGTGATCGAAACGCAGGTCGCGTATCAGAACGATATCGAACCGAAGCGCGGGGAATGGTTCGTGCGCGGCACGCAGATGAGCGCTATCGGCATCACGGCGAACGCGGCGGGCTCAAGCGGAGCGAGCGGCAAAGGGGACAGCCAGGCGGCGCGCATCGGAGCGCCGACCAATGGCACCATCTTCGCGCTCGACCCCGACATTCCGCCCGCGCGCCAGCGCGTGTGGTTCGAACGCTCGGGCAATGGCGCGCTCGCCTGGCGTCTCGACGGCAAGCCGTTCGGCCGCGATGCGCGCGTCGCCTGGCTGCCATGGCCGGGACATCACGTCCTCGAACTCGTCGATGCGCGCGGCAACGCGGTCGATTCAATCGCCTTCGAAGTGCGCGGCGCGTTTCTCAAGACTGCTCAAAGGCCGTCGCGGTGAGGCCGAAGCATGCCTTGCAGCATGCAAAATATTGATGCGTCATCCAATCTGCATTGCGCGACGTTAAAGATTGTGCGCTCGTGTGGTGCGCGCGGCGGGGTCGTGCACAATGCGAGCCGTCATCGTTCGGGACTTGTTTTTGCCCTATGCTTAACGGCAAAGTCGTTATTCTGTCGTAAGCCCGGACGCATCGATTCATCATTCTTTTCCATTGCCTGGAGTGCCGTCATGCTGAAAAAGCTGCTGATGCTGTGCTTTGCGTTGATGCTGTCCGTCGGAACCGCGTTTGCCGCGGTCGATGTCAATACGGCCGATCAAGCCGCGCTCGATTCCGTGAAGGGCTTGGGTCCGGTGAAGTCGAAAGCGATCGTCGACGAGCGCGCGAAGAACGGCCCGTTCAAGGACGCCGACGATCTCGCGACGCGCGTGAAGGGTCTTGGAACGAAGTCCGTGGCCAAGCTCGAGGAGAACGGCCTGACCATCGGCGGATCGTCGCAGCCGCCCACGGGCAAGACCACGAAGCCCGCCGTGAGCAGCACGCAAGGCGCCGCGCCGTCCAACTCGACGGTCAAATCGTCGACAGCGGCCACGGCGGCGACCTCGCCCGCGGCCACCACCGCGCAAACGCCAGCCGCCACGCCGCAAGCGCCGGCTACCGCCACACCTGCTTCGGCTACGAAAAAGAGTTCGCGCAAGTCCAAGGCCGCAAGCGCGGCGGCGGCTGCAAGCGCGGCACCGGCAGCGACGACGGCACCCGCCGCGGCAAGCGATGCGAAGCCTTCGAAGCGCAAGAGCAAGAAAGACAAGGCCGCGAGCGCTGCGGCTGCCAGTCAATAAAAGTTAGAAAAGATCGAGGCGAGCAGGCGACGGCCAACCGCATCATGCCGTCGCCCTTCAACCTCAAGTACTTCGTCTCAAAGCTCGCGTTTCGCTCTTTTCGCACGATGCAAGCGCGTCACGCGAGCCACCCCACCCCGCAACTTCTCGTAGTGAGACTGCCATGAGCCTAATCGATATCCTCGCCTCCACCCTCGGCAACTCGTCGCAACAAGGCGGCCAACCCGGTCAATCCGGCCAGGCTGCGCTGATCACGGCGGCGCTCGAATTCGTCAACAACCAGCCGGGCGGTATCGCGGGGCTGATCCAGCGCTTTCATCAGGCGGGCGCGGGCGACATCGTGTCGTCATGGATCGGCACGGGCGAAAACAAGCCCATCAGCCCGGACACGCTGAACAACGCGCTCGGCTCGGACAACGTCGGTGCGCTCGCGCAGAAAGCCGGCGTGTCGAGCGATCAGTTGTCGGGCATGCTCGCGGCGGTGCTTCCGCATATTGTCGATCGCGCGACGCCGAACGGCGAAGTGCCCGCCAATGGCCAGATGGATCTGTCGAGTGTGCTCGGATCGCTAGGCGGCCTGGCGGGTCTCTTCGGCAAGAACGAAGCGCCGAAACAAGGCTGAGTCTGATTCATCGCGTTTGTGTTGGACCCCGCGGGCGGTCGCCTTGCGGGGTTTTTGTTTTGCGGGCCGCGGCGTTGGCGTCATCGATCGTTCCCGCTGCCGCCAAACAAAAAGGGCGATGGATCACCCATCGCCCTTTAGAAATCGCCGCCGAAGAACAAGCAGCGATCAACCGCCTTTAGTGCACTACGCGGTCGAACACGAACTTCCCGTCCTTGATATCGACCGGAATGACGTCCTTCGGTCCGAACCTGCCAGCCAGAATCAGCTTGGCGACCGGATTCTCGATCTCCTGCTGAATGGCGCGCTTCAACGGCCGCGCGCCGAACACTGGGTCATAGCCGACCTTGCCGATCTGTTCGAGCGCCGCATCCGACACGTCGAACTGCATGTCGAGCTTGGCCAGGCGGTCGTGCAGACGCTGCAACTGAATCTTCGCGATCGATTCGATATTCGCGCGATCCAGCGAGTGGAACACCACCACGTCGTCGATCCGGTTCAGGAATTCCGGCCGGAAATGCAGCTTCACCTCTTCCCAGACGGCGTCCTTCACCGCTTCGTGCGGTTCGCCGACCATGCTCTGGATGACATGCGAACCGAGGTTCGACGTCATCACGATCACCGTGTTCTTGAAGTCGACGGTGCGGCCTTGTCCATCGGTCATGCGGCCATCGTCGAGCACTTGCAGGAGCACGTTGAAGACGTCCGGATGCGCCTTCTCGATTTCATCGAGCAGGATCACGCTGTACGGCTTTCTACGCACGGCTTCGGTGAGATAACCGCCTTCTTCATAGCCGACGTATCCCGGCGGCGCACCGATCAGACGCGCGACGCTGTGCTTCTCCATGAACTCGCTCATGTCGATACGAATGAGATGATCCTCCGAATCGAACAGGAACGCGGCCAGCGCCTTGCACAGTTCCGTCTTGCCGACGCCCGTCGGCCCCAGGAACAGGAACGAGCCATACGGACGGTTCGGATCGGACAGACCCGCGCGCGAACGGCGGATCGCGTCGGCCACCGCGCCGATGGCTTCGTCCTGACCGACCACACGCTCGTGCAGCTTGCCCTCGATCTGCAACAGCTTCTCGCGCTCGCCCTGCATCATGCGCGACACCGGAATGCCCGTGGAACGCGACACCACTTCCGCGATTTCCTCGGCGCCCACTTGCGTGCGCAAAAGACGCGGACGCGTCGGGTTGTTCTGCTCCTGCGACTCGGCCTGCGTCACTTGCTTGAGACGCGCTTCGAGTTCGGGCAGCTTGCCGTATTGCAGTTCGGCCACTTTCTCGAGCTTGCCTTCGCGCTGCAAACGCGCGATGTCCGCACGCGCCTTCTCGATCTCTTCCTTGAGCTGCGCGCTGCCCTGCACGGCGGCCTTTTCGGCGGTCCAGATTTCCTCGAGATCCGAATATTCGCGATTGAGCCGGTCGATTTCTTCCTCGATGAGTTGCAGACGCTTCTGCGATGCCTCGTCCTTCTCCTTCTTCACGGCCTCGCGTTCGATCTTCAACTGGATGAGACGGCGGTCGAGCTTGTCCATCTCTTCGGGCTTCGAATCGATTTCCATCTTGATGCGCGACGCCGCTTCGTCGATCAGATCGATCGCCTTGTCCGGCAGAAAGCGGTCCGTGATATAGCGATGCGACAACTCCGCCGCCGCGACGATAGCCGGGTCCGTGATCTCCACGCCGTGATGCAACTCGTACTTTTCCTGCAAGCCGCGCAGGATCGCGATGGTCGCTTCCACCGAAGGTTCGTCGACCAGCACTTTCTGGAACCGCCGCTCGAGCGCCGCGTCCTTCTCGATGTATTTGCGATATTCGTCGAGCGTGGTCGCGCCGATGCAATGCAATTCGCCGCGCGAAAGCGCCGGCTTCAGCATGTTGCCCGCGTCCATTGCGCCTTCGGCCTTGCCCGCGCCGACCATCGTATGAATTTCGTCGATGAAGACGATGGTCATGCCTTCGTCCTTGGCGATATCGCTCAGCACGGCCTTCAGCCGCTCCTCGAACTCGCCGCGATACTTCGCGCCCGCGAGCAGCGCCGCCATGTCGAGCGACAGCACGCGCTTGCCCTTGAGCGTTTCGGGCACCTCGCCGTTGACGATACGCTGCGCCAGTCCTTCGACGATAGCCGTCTTGCCGACGCCCGGTTCGCCGATCAGCACCGGATTGTTCTTGGTGCGGCGTTGCAGAATCTGGATCGAGCGGCGGATTTCGTCATCGCGGCCGATCACCGGATCGAGCTTGCCTGCGCGGGCGCGCTCGGTCAGGTCGACGGTGTACTTCTTGAGCGCCTCGCGCTGACTTTCGGCGTCCTGGCTATCGACCTGCGCGCCGCCGCGAACCGCGTTGATCGCGGCTTCGAGCGCCTTGCGCGTAAGACCATGCTGGCGGGCCACGCGGCCCACTTCGCCTTTGTCGTCCGCGACCGCGAGAAGATACATTTCGCTCGCGATGTAGGTGTCGTTGAGTTTCTGTGCTTCTTTATCGGCGTTGTTGAGCAGGCCCGCGAGATCGCGGCTGACCTGCACGTTGCCGTCCGTGCCTTGCACTTGCGGCAAACGATTCATCGCGTCGTTGAGCGCGTTTTGCAGTGCCTGAACCTGCACGCCCGCGTGCGACATGAGCGAGCGCGCGGAACCGTCCTGCTGCGCGATCAGCGCGGCAAGCAAGTGAACCGGCTCGATATACTGGTTGTCGTGACCGACCGCCAGACTTTGCGCGTCTGACAGCGCTTCTTGAAATTTGGTGGTGAGTTTGTCGATTCTCATTATTGAAAGCTCCAATTCGAATACGACCAAAATGAGGCGCTTTTGGTCGGTTTCAAGCCTTGTTTAGCCGTTTGCGCGCACTTTTTCGCTTGATTTCGAGAAAGCCCGCGCGAGCGTCGGCGCATGAGAATGACCTGTCCGTCCGGTTTTCGTTCACCGTCCGGCCGCGTGCAGGACTTAACCGCGCGTCAGGCAGACGAGCTTTGCATGCGCTCGACCGATACCGGAATCACGCTCACGATGCCAAGCAACTGCGAGAGCTCATCCGCCGGACGCGCGAGTTCGCCGACCGTATGCTTGTCGAGTTCCGCAAGGAAGGCATCGCGCGCCGTCGCGAATACGCCGCGCAACAAGCAGGCCGACTGAATCACGCATTGCCGGTGTGCCTTGTCGCGCGAAAAACAACCGACGATGTCGAAGTCGCTTTCCATTGTGCGCACGATCTCGCCGATCGTCAGATAAGGCGTGCGCTCGCCAAGCCGCAGTCCGCCATGACGCCCTCGAACGGTTTCCACCCAGCCGAGTTCGCCCAATTGCTGGACTATTTTCATCAGATGATTTCGCGAGATGCCATACGCCTCGGATATCTCGCCGATGGTCGAAAGGCGGGACGGGCGCACGGCAAGATAAAGCAGGACGCGCAGGGTGTAGTCGGTGTAGTCGGTCAGTCGCATGATGTCACGATGATTTTGTGCGCGGAACACGCGCATCGAGAACAACGAAGCCAGAGGCACGCGGGCAAACGAAGAGCAGACGGCGAAAGCGGCGCGACGCGGGATGCGCGGAAAAACACCGCGCGTGCGCCAGCGACAACGACCTCCGCGCGCACATAAGGTCTAACATCCTGACGCGGCCTACCACGAAAAATTGAACGACCGGTCGGATTATCGCTGTTCAAGACGCGACATTTTGCGACAAAACAGCACCTATCGTCAGCATAATGTGCTGACGCTTGCGTGTAAGCATCCGCATAACATTTATTTGCCATGACCCTTCACGAATCATCTGCCCGCCCGGCTCGCCTTGCGGAACCGGACGAAGCCAACATCCGGACGCTCGTGGAGACGTTTTATCGCCGTGTCGATGACGATCCCCTGCTCGGCCCGATCTTTTCGCGCGAACTGACGGGCCGCTGGGACGAGCATCTCGCCAAAATGACGACCTTCTGGTCGAGCCTCGTGTTGGGAACGAAGCAGTATCGCGGGAATGTGCAAGAGGCGCATCGGCCGCTCGAAGGTATCGCGCCCGAGCATTTCGCACGCTGGCTCACGCTTTTTCTAGACACCGTAAACGCGCGTTACGAGCCGGCCGCCGCCGTGCAGTTCATGGAACCGGCGCTGCGGATCGCGCACAGTTTGCAATTAAGCAGGTTCGGCTGGAATTACAAGATTCCCGACGCGCAGCAGGAACTTCTCGCGGCGCTCAAACGGCAGCGCACCGGCGGCCGGGAAGAGCCGCGTTTCGCGGCGCAGCCATCGGCGGAAGCGTTTCCAGCGAGATTCGTGGGACGTTCGGCGGATACGGAGTGACGCTCGCGGCGTTCTTCCTCGCCGATCACGCTTGTCTTGCCGCCCAAGATTTTTGGCTTTTACCCGTTTGCGAGCGCTCTTAGCGCGATTTCGCGTGCCGCTTTTGTCTCGCTAGTCACGCGGTAAGCGGTTTGACTTGTCCGCGGATCGTCGCCTTTTCCTACGACCATCGCCGCGCTTTAGCTTTTCGGCTTTTGCCAGCGAGCCAGCGCCGTATCATCCGATTCGCGCGCATCGACCCAGCGCTCGCCCGCGTCGGTTTTTTCCTTCTTCCAGAACGGCGCCTGCGTTTTCAAGTAGTCCATGACGAAGGCGCACGATTCGAACGCCTCGCCGCGATGCATCGCCGTGGTTGCGACCAGCACGATCTGATCGAGCGGCTTCAGTTTTCCCACGCGATGCACGATCAGCACGTCCGACCCAGGCCACCGCGCACGCGCCGACTCGGCAATCTCGTGCAGCGACTTCTCCGTCATGCCGGGATAGTGCTCGAGCTCCATCGTCTCGACCGCGCTGCCTTCGTTCAAGTCGCGCACCGTGCCGACGAAGCACGCCACCGCGCCCACTTTCGGATTGCCCGCTCGCAGCGCGGCGACTTCCGCGCCGAGATCGAAATCCGCCTCCTGTACGCGCACGATCGTCATGTTAACCGCCCGTGACCGGCGGGAAAAACGCCACTTCGCAGCCATCCGTGATGCGCTGCGACGGGTCCGTCATGACGTGATTGCAGGCCATGCGCAACGCACGGCCTTCGGCGAGCGTTTCGGCCCACGCGCCGCCGCGCATGCGCAGCCAGGCGCGTACATCGCCGACATTCACGACGGTGTCCGGCACGCTGACCGTCTCGTTCGCGACACCCAGCGCTTCGCGCACGCTCGCAAAAAATCTCAGTTCGATATGCATTTGATGGCCTTCTACCGCATCAACTCTGAAAAGGGAATGAAGCGCACCGTCTCGCCCGCGCGGATGGCGTGATCCGGCGGATTGTCGATGAGGCCGTCGCCCCACACGGTCGAAGTCAGCACGGCGCTGCTTTGATTGGGAAAGAGATCGAGGCCGCCCGCGTCGTTCACGCGCGCGCGCAGGAACTCGTTGCGGCGGTCGCCCTTCTTCTGGCTGAAGTCGGCACGCATCGAGTAGACGCGCGGCGCGACGTCGCTCGCGCCTGCCAGCCGCAGCAGGAACGGCCGCACGAACAGCAAGAAGGTGCAAAAGCTCGACACCGGATTTCCCGGTAGGCCGATGAAATATGCTTCGCCGAGTGCGGCATCCGAACGTCGCACGTTGCCGAACGCGAGCGGCTTGCCGGGCTTCATCGCGATCTGCCACATGGCGATGCGTCCTTCGGCTTCCACCGCCGGTTTCACGTGATCTTCCTCGCCGACCGATACCCCGCCGCACGTCAGAATCAGATCGTGTTCCCCGGCCGCGCGGCGCAGGGTTTCGCGCGTTGCGTCGAGACGATCCGGCACGATCCCGAGGTCGGTCACGTCGCAACCGAGTTTCGCAAGCAGCGAGCGCAGCACGAAGCGATTCGAGTTGTAGATGGCGCCGGGCGCGAGCGGCTCGCCGGGCATGCGCAGTTCGTCGCCGGTAAAGAAGATGGCGACGCGCACGCGCCGCACGACATCGAGCGCGCCGCAACCGACCGATGCCGCGAGACCCAAAGCTTGCGGCGTGAGGCGCGTGCCCGCAGGCAGGATCACCGAACCGCCGCGGATGTCCGCGCCTTGTTGGGTGATCCATTCGCCGGCTGCGGGCGCGTGCGCGAACGCGACGCTGCCGTCGTCCGCCGCACGCGCCATTTCCTGCATGACGACGGTATCGGCGCCCGGAGGCACCGTCGCGCCGGTGAAGATGCGCGCGGCCGTGCCTGCCGTGAGCGGCGTGGCGGCGTGGCCAGCCGGAATGCGTTGCGACACTGGCAGCGCGCGCGGCGCGGCCTCGCTCGCGCCGGCGAGATCGGCGGCGCGGACGGCGTAACCGTCCATCGAGCTAGTGTGCATTGGCGGAACGTCTAGCGGCGACGTGACATCGGCGGCGAGAACGCGGCCGAGCGACGCCGCGGCATCGAGCGTATCGATGCGCTCGGTGCCATCGACCCGATGCGCGGCGTCGAGGAGAAGGCCGAGCGCTTGCGCGGTCGCGAGCATCGGGGGACGAGGAGAAGTGGACATGGAGTTCGTACGGAGCGATGCGCCCGTCAATCGTGAATGGGGAGTAGCTGGCAACGTCAGTCAACCATTGTAGCGAGATGGGCGGTGAGGCGAAGCGCTCTGGCGTTTGCGGGGGACTGTCAGATTTTTTGTGTTTGAGGCAGTTAAGGCAACCCGCTTTTCAGCGGGTAGCGGTTTGAGGATCTTTCA